>JAQGMO010000271.1 GCA_028292315.1 Herminiimonas sp.
CTTCGCCTGCTGACCTCGATCGCCGGTTTCGCATCGCTGCTGCTATCGAGTTTTCCGGGGCTGGCGCAGCTCGGGTTTTCTTCGATCGCCGGGCTGGTCACGGCGGCGCTGGTGACACGCTTTTTGCTGCCGCATCTGTTGCCGGAAAATTTCCGCATCCGCGACGTGTCCGCGCTGGGTAACCGGCTGGCAGCGCTGGCGCGGCGCGCGCCGGCGCTGCGCTGGCCGCTGCTCGCGATCGCCCTGGCCGCCTGTGTCGTCGTGGCCCAGCACCGCGGCCACCTGTGGAATCCGGAACTGTCTTCGCTGAGCCCGGTATCGCAAGCCGACCAGGCCCTCGATGCCCGGCTGCGGGCCGACATGGGGGCGCCCGACGTGCGTTACATGGTGGTCGTCTCGGGCAGCGATCACGAAGCGGTCCTACAGTCGGCTGAAAAGGTCGCAGCGCAGCTCGAGCCGCTGGTGGCAAAGGGCGTGCTGGCGGGCTATGAGAGTCCCAGCCGGTATTTGCCAAGTCTGGCGACCCAGCGCGCGCGCCAGACCAGCCTGCCGGCGGAAGGCCTCGAGGATCGCCTACGCCAGGCCGCGGCCGGCCTGCCGGTTCGGGCTGAACTTTTCGCGCCGTTCATTGCCGATGTCGCCGCCGCAAAAAGCCGCGCGCCGCTGACCCGCGCCGACCTTGAGAACACCTCATTGGCGCTGGCAGTCGATTCTCTGATGTTTCAGCGCGGCGAACGCTGGAATGCGCTACTGCCGCTGACCGCGCCGGCGGCTGCGGCCAGCACGCAGCCGGCCGGCAGCGCGGCCGGCATCGACGCCAAATCGGTCCGGGCCGCCATCGCCGCGTCCGGCCAGAAAAATGCCCTGTTCGTCGATTTAAAGGCCGAATCCGATCAGCTGTATTCCGGCTATTTGCATGAAGCGATCCTGCTGTCGCTCGGCGGCCTGGCCGGAATTTGCGTGCTGTTGCTGGGTTCATTACGCTCGCCGGTCCGGGTAGTCCGTGTGCTGCTCCCCCTGGCGGCGGCAACTGTTACCGTCGTCGCCGGACTGGCATTATGCGATCAGCGTCTGACGATCCTGCATCTGGTCGGTTTGCTGCTGATTGTTGCGGTCGGCTCGAACTATGCCTTGTTTTTCAGTAGCGGCAGCGCCGCGGGCATCGCGCCCCAGACCCTGACCTCGCTGGTGTTCGCCAACCTCACCACGGTAGCCGGCTTTGGCGTGCTCGGGTTTTCGCAAGTGCCGGTGCTGCAGGCGATTGGCACGACGGTCGGACCCGGCGCAGTGCTGGCGCTGCTGTTTTCAGCCGTCTTCGCGGGCCGGCCATCCGGCGCCCGGCGGTGATCATGCGCACCGCCCGCATCCCGTGCCGGACCCGGCGACGCAGTCATCCGGCATCATGCCCGACCGGCATGACTGGCCGGCATGGTCGTAGTTGTGGGAAAATTTCCCGAAAGCGGTTCAGTTTCGGGCCGACTACGATGAGGCCAAAAACATGACGGAGGCTCCGGCACGGCGCTGGCGCATGCCACTGCTGGTTCGCATTACCTTGCTGCTGCATGCCGCGCTGCTTGCGGCCGTTATTGTTCGCCCCGGGTCGTGGCCCTGGTTGCTGGCGCTGCTGTTTGCCAACCACGCGGTCCTTGCCGCCGTCGGCCTATGGCCACGCAGCACCTGGCTTGGCCAAAACTACACGCGCCTGCCGCCCGCCGCCGCCGCCCGCCGCGAAATTGCACTGACCATCGACGACGGTCCGGACCCGGAAGTCACGCCACAGGTGCTGGACCTGCTGGACCGCTACAATGTCAAGGCGACGTTCTTTTGTATCGGCGCCAATGCCGCGCGCCATCCGGAACTGTGCCGCAACATGATCGCGCGCGGTCATGCGATTGAAAATCATAGCCAGCATCATCGCCACAATTTTTCATTGCTCGGCTGGGCCGGCATTGCCCGCGAGGTGCAGGCCGGACAGGATACGCTGTATGCGATCGCCGGGCGCCGTCCGGCGTTTTTCCGGGCGCCGGCCGGTTTGCGCAATCCATTTCTCGATCCGGTGCTGGCCAGGCTCGAACTGCGGCTGGTCGCCTGGACCCGGCGCGGGTTCGACACGCGAACCACCGACCCGGGCCTGGTCAAACGCAGGCTGATGCGCGACCTGAAGCCTGGGGCGATCCTGCTCATGCATGACAGTAATTGCGCGCGCACCGCTGCCGGCGTGCCGGTTATTCTCGCCGCATTGCCGGACCTGCTGGACGCGGCGGCAGCCGCCGGACTGCATTTCGTTACGCTCTCTGCCGCCTTCCATCCCACACACCATGACTAAAAATTTCGTTAAAGACCTGATTGATGCCGCCACCGCCCCCTATCGTTCCGCCGGCCGCTTCGCCTGGCATTTCGCGCGCGGCAAACTGGGCGGCGACCCGGTGTTCGTCGGTTTGCTGGAACACGGACTCATTCCGGATCGGGCGCGAGTTCTCGACATCGGTTGCGGCCAGGGCTTGCTGGCGTCCTGGCTGCTGACGGCAAAAAAAATGTACAACGCCGGCAATTGGCCCGCGCACTGGCCCGCGGCCCCGGCGCCGGAATCGATTCATGGCATCGAACTGATGCCGCGCGATGTTGAGCGCGCGCAGCGGGCGCTCGGCGACGCCGCCATGTTCACGGTCGGCGATATGTGCAAGGTGGCCTTCGGCAAGGCCGATACGGTGGTAATCCTGGATGTGCTGCACTATGTCGGCATCGAAGCCCAGAATGATGTGCTGCGCCGGGTGCGCGATGCGCTGGCGCCCGCCGGCACCCTGGTTCTACGGGTGGGCGACGCCAGCGGCGGCTTGCCGTTCAGGTTCAGCGTCTGGGTGGACCATGTCGTCACTTTCGTGCGCGGACATCGCAACAGCCGCCTGCACTGCCGCCCCTTGTCGGATTGGCATGCCACACTGTGCGCGCTCGGCTTCGAAGTCAGCATCCTGCCCATGAACAAAGGCACGCCGTTCGCCAATATCCTCCTGATCGCCAGACTTGGCGAGAACACAACCATGCAGGTGGATTAGTTTGCTAGAATCGGCAACCTAGCCCAGCCTGGAATGCCAGTCCCGAATTGAAAACGCTCCTTTTCTCACGATTCACCGCGACCAGCGCGATCGGCCGCGGCCTGGCCCCGACGCTGGCCGCGCTACGCGAACGCAAAAGTGGTTTGACACCTTGCGATTTCGATACGGTAGACCTTGAAACCTATATCGGCGAGGTGGCGGGTGTCGACCAAGTCGCCATCCGGCCTGACTTGCAGGCCTTCGACTGCCGCAACAACCGCTTGCTGCAGCTGGCCCTGGAACAGGACGGATTTGCGGCGGCGGTGGATGCCGCAGCCGCACGGTACGGCCGCGACCGGATCGGCGTTTTTCTCGGCACCAGCACATCGGGCATTTTGCAAACCGAACTGGCTTACCGGCGCCGCGACAGCGCCACCGGGAGCCTGCCGGCCGATTACATTTACGGCACGACGCATAATACGTTTTCCGCCGCCGATTTCGCGCGCCGCTATTTCAGCCTGAGCGGGCCGGCCGTGGCCGTCTCATCGGCCTGTTCATCGAGCGCAAAGGTATTCGCTTCAGCACGCCGCATGATCGAAGCCGGCCTGATCGATGCCGCGCTGGTAGGCGGCGTCGATTCGCTATGTCTGACCACCCTTTACGGCTTCAATTCGCTTGGCCTGACCTCGACTGCGCCTTGCCGCCCCTATGCCGCCGATCGCAGCGGCATTTCGATCGGGGAAGCCGCCGCTTTCGCCCTGCTGGAACGCACACCGGACAGCCTCGACGCCGATGCGGTGCTGCTATTGGGCGTCGGCGAATCAAGCGACGCGTATCACATGTCGTCGCCGCATCCGGACGGGCTCGGCGCTAAGATCGCCATGCTGAATGCGTTGGCGATGGCCGATTTGCAGGCACACGAGATCGATTACATCAATCTGCACGGAACGGCGACGCCCAGCAATGACAGTTCCGAAGGCAAGGCAGTAACGGCGCTGTTCGGTTCATCGACCCCGTGCAGTTCCACCAAGGGCGCCACCGGCCATACGCTCGGCGCGGCGGGCGGCCTGGAAGCAGTGATTTGCGCATTGGCCTTGCGGCACGGCCTGATGCCGGCCGGCTTGAACACCACGCAATGCGACCCGGAGATCATGCTTGACTACCTGCTCGGCAATCGCGAGCAGCGGGTCGACCGGGTGCTCAGCAATTCATTCGGCTTTGGCGGTACCAATTGCAGCCTGATCCTGGGCCGCGCCAACTAGGGTACCTGCATGAAACCACTCACCGCATATATCGAAGGCATCGGCCTGCTCGGACCCGGCCTGGCCGACTGGCCCGCCGCCAGCGCCGTGCTGTCCGGACAAGCCGCCTACCAATACCAGACGACTGTGTTGCCGGCGCCGGCATCGCTGCCGCCGGCCGAACGGCGCCGCTGCGGCCCGATCGTCAAGCTGACGCTTGCGGTTGGTCACGCGGCCGCGGACGCGGCGGGCGCCGACGTTGCCGGGTTGCCGACCGTTTTTTCCGCGTCCGGCGGCGACGGCGTCAATTGCCATGAGATCTGCGCAATGCTGGCGTCGAGCGATCGGCAGATTTCGCCGACCCGTTTCCATAACTCGGTGCATAACGCGGCTTCCGGCTATTGGAGCATCGCCGCCGGCGCCACCGCCTCTTCATCGGTGTTGTGCGCATTCGACGCCAGTTTCGGCGCCGGCTTGCTGGAAGCGCTGGCGCAAGTGGTGGTCGACCGTTCCGATACGATGCTGATTGCGTGCGATACCACCTATCCCGAACCGCTGCGCGCGGCGCGCCCGATTCCGGTTGAATTCGGCGTCGGCATGGTGCTCGCGCCGCACCCCGGCGCGCGCGCGCTGGCACGGATCAGCGTCACGCTGAGTTCGGCGCCGGCCGACCGGCTGGCCGATCCGGCGCTCGAACAAATCAGGGCGGCGATTCCCGCCGCCCGCAGCCTGCCCTTGCTGCAGGCAATCGCGAAACGCGAAACAACGACCGTGATACTCGACTATCTCGACGACACCCGGCTGGCAGTGGAAGTGACGCCGTGCTCCTGAACCGCGACTGGATCGCCGCCCATATTCCGCACCAGGGCACAATGTGCCTGCTGGACCGGGTCGAAGAATGGGATGCGCAGCGCGTGCGCTGCCGCGCGATCAGTCACCGGGCGCCCGCCAATCCCTTGCGCGCGAACGGCAGGCTTGCCGCGGCATGCGGCATTGAATACGCGGCGCAGGCGATGGCGGTGCATGGCGCGCTGCTGGCGCAGCACGACGCGGCGCCACGCGCGGGTTTCCTGGCGAGCGTGCGCGGCGCCGCGCTGCATGTGGCGCGGCTCGATGACATTACGGCCGATCTGATGGTGGAAGCCGCGCGCTTCAGCGGCGACGGCAACAATGTGCTGTACGATTTTTCAATACACGCCGACGGCGTGGTCCTGCTGGAAGGACGCGCTGCCGTCATCCTGGATGCCCAGGGCGGCGTCGGCCTGACTATTACTCCTGGAGACCAGCCATGAAACGTGCCCTTGTCACCGGCGGCAGCGGCGCAATCGGTTCCGCGGTCTGCCGTGCCTTGGCGGCCGACGGCCACCATGTCTATGTTCACGCAAACAGGCGGCGCGACGAAGCGCAAGCGGTGGTGGATGCGATTCGCGCGCTCGGCGGCAGCGCTGAAGTGGTGGTGTTCGATGTCACCGATGCCGCCGCCGTCGCCGCCACGCTGCAACCGCTGGTCGAAGACGATCCGATTCAGATCCTGGTCAACAACGCCGGCATCCATGAAGACGTGGTATTTCCGGGCATGCAAGCCGAGCAGTGGCTTCGTGTAATGGATGTCTCGCTGAATGGCTTTTTTCATGTCACGCATGCGCTCGCCATGCCGATGATCAGGAGCCGCTGGGGGCGCGTGATCAATATGTCGTCGGTGGCGTCCCTGACCGGCAATCGCGGCCAGGTGAATTATTCGGCCGCCAAGGGCGGGCTGAACTCGGCCACCAAGTCGCTTGCCCTGGAACTTGCCAGCCGCGGCGTTACGGTCAATGCGGTTGCGCCGGGCATTATCGAAAGCGAGATGAGTCAGGGTGCATTCGACGCCAAGATGATTCAGCAAATGGTGCCGATGAAACGGGCAGGCAAGCCGGAGGAAGTTGCTGATCTGGTCAGCTTTCTGGCATCGCCGCGCGCGGCATATATTACCGGCCAAATCATTTCGATCAATGGCGGGTTGATTTAGCCCCACAAACAACGAACAACGCCGCCATGCGCCCCAGAGCGACCCGCGACACCGTACACTGATGCGCAATCCGCTCCAGGGTCGCATGGGCGGAATACCCGGAGCCAGAGTGGCCCAACTCGTAAAGTTCAGCGTGCGAGCCTGATCAGCCTTTGCATCAGCAACCAGGGCAGCCGCGCAGCAAATCCCATGAACAGCCTGGCATGCATCCAGGTCAGCAAGGCGTTGTCGCGCAAATAGCGGAAATGCGAAACGCCCCCTTCTTCCACGCTGAAATAACGCACTGGCGCCGCCAGGTTCACCGGACGCACGCCGCGCCAGCATAGGCGGACCGCCGCTTCCGGATCGAAATCGAAGCGCCGCATCCAGCGCTGCCCGCGCATGACGGCGCGCAGCGGTTCGATCGGGTACACCCGGAAGCCGAATAGCGAGTCCCCGATGCCGGCCCATAGCGTCTCCAGGTTCGCCCACCAGTTCGAGACTTGCCGGCCCTTGACCCGCAAACCCGGCGCGCTGGCATCAAACACCGGCTTGCCAAGCACCATGCAATCGGGCTGTCGCGCCGACTCCGCCATGAATGCGGGGATCAGGGCGGCCGGATGCTGCCCGTCCGAATCCATGGTCAGCGCATGCGTAAATCCGCGGCGCGCGGCCTCGTCGAGTCCATGCAGAACCGCCGACCCTTTGCCCATGTTATGCGGCAGGATAATGACATGGAGATCGGGATGGTGTTCGGACATCCGCTGCAGGCCTTCCCTGGTGCCGTCGGTGCTGCCGTCAACGACAACCCATACCGGATGCCAGTACTGGAGCGCCGCGCGCACCGTGTCATACACTTTCGGCCCGGGGTTAAAACTTGGGATCAGCACCAGGTGCGTGGTAGACGGGGAAATCATCAAGAGGAATCTGTAAAAAAATTCTTTAGTCGGCCAGCGCGGCACTGCCCGCCACCGCGGACGCCGCCGGCGCGGCCACCTGCGTGGAAAGCTCGCTGACGAAATATTGTTCGAGCTCGGCCATCAAGGCGGCGCTATTGGCGGGCGGGTCGAAACGCCGTCCCAGCCGGACCCGGTACGTCAACGGCAGCGGGGGCTTTTTCAGCAAGGACCATCCCTTGCCGAGGAAAGGCGAATCGGTTTCGACCAATACGGTTTGTACCGGAGCATTGGCGCGGCATGCGATCACACCGATGCTGCCTGTCAGCGGATTGATCGGCTGGCGTACGGTGCGCGTGCCTTCCGGGAACAGCAGAATATGGCTGCCGCCTTTCAATTCGCCGATCGCCATCGTGATCATCTGACGCAGCGAATCATTGCGGATATAGCGCGCCAGGCGCGCACCGCCGCCGAGAAAGATGTTGCCGACAATTTCACTCTTCATGATGCATGCGACGTCGGGCAGGCGCGAAACCATCATTACCGCATCCCATAACGCTGGATGGTTGGACGCAATGATCAGCGCTTTTTCCGAACGCAGCACATCAAGCGCGCCAAGGTCGAACCTGAACAGGCCCGTAAGCCCGAGCCCTGTGAAGAACACCTCGAAAATCTTTCCGATTACGACACGGCCGAACCAGCGGCCCGCCGCGCGCGGCAACACCGGCTGCAGGATGATGGCGGTCAGCGACCACGTCAGGCATATCACGGCGAGCAGCAGGATGGCAAGATAGAAAACTGCGTACTCGTAGGCCGTCAGCAGAATACGCATACAGGATTTCATGGTTAATGCGAGACGTCTGTAAAGGCTAATGACCGATGCGTGTGCCGGACCGGTCAATTGTGCATCCCGCCCTGGAGATCGACAGGCTGGATATTCTTTTTGCGGTTGCGCGCGGCCATCATGGTACGCTTCAGATTCTTTAGCGAGACCGCATAATACAAGGCCTTGAAAGCCAGCAGCGAAGGACCGATGCCGATCTTGCGGAACACATCGCCGGCCAGCACCGACAGCAACGCCTCCTGCATGCGCCACAGGTTACGCGCTCCCATGAACAGGTCGCGCATGGTCGGATTGGTCACGCGATAGATAAACCAGGTAAATTGTTTTGGTCCGATCCGCATGGTTTTATCGAAGCGCTTGAGCGCCGCGGCCGCTTCGGCCGGACGACGCAGGCAGCAATCGACCGCGTCGGCGCCGACGAATGCGCTATTCATCGCCAGCATGACGCCGGATGAAAACACCGGGTCGATAAAGGTGTAGGCATCCCCCAACAAAAGATAATTGGCCGCATGCGTATGGTCGCAGATATAGGAATAATTGCCGGTGGCTTCAGCCTTGGTCACCATTTCGGCGCCCTCGAGACGTTCCTTCAACTGCGGACACATGGCGATCGTATCCATTAAAAACTGGTCGAGCGGCTTGCTGCGGGTTTTCAGGTAATAGGGCCAGGTCACGGCGCCGACGCTGGTTTTTCCGTTCGCCAGCGGGATAAACCAGAACCAGCCGTGATCGAACCAGAATATCGTGATGTTGCCGGCGTCTTTGCCATCGTTGCGCCGGGCCCCGGTAAAGTGGGCATAGAGCGCAGTGCTGTTGTGCTTTTCGTTGCGTATCTTTGCCTTGAAGTGATTGCCCAGGAAAGTTTCGCGGCCAGATGCATCGAGCACGAAACGCGCGCGCCACGATTGCTCGGCGCCGTCATCATGCCTGGAGTGCACGATGGCACCCTGATCATTTGGCTGGAACGCAATACCGGTTACCCGGCAGCCCTCGATCACGTTGGCGCCCTTGCGTTCGGCATTGCGTATCAAGATTTCATCGAACTCGTCGCGCTGCACCTGGTAAGCGAGCGGCATCGACTTGTCCCAGGCATCGGCGAAATGGAAAACCTGCTTATGCTCGTGCCATGGCGAGACGAACTCGGCAGCCCATTTATCCATCGCGATCGCCCGGACCTGCTCCGCCACGCCGAGCTGTTCCAGCAGCGGCAGATTGGCCGGCAATAGCGATTCGCCGATATGAAACCGCGGGTGGCGCGCTTTTTCAATCAGGGTGACATTGTGCCCGCGCTGCGCCAACAGCGCCGCGGCGGTGGAGCCCGCCGGACCGCCTCCGATGACAAGAACATCACACTCTTTCAGGTTCATCGGCAAGTCTTCATTCGGTTTCATTCGCCATCTCGATCGGATACTTACTGAGGTCAAACTTACTTAGCTCAAACTACTGAGATCAAACTACTTAGCTCAAACTACTGAGATCAAACTACTGAGATCAAACTTTAACACTATTTATACTACAAGTAGATAGTGGGCAATTTAATCATTCGCTCGCATTCACCATCCTGGACGATTCACCGAATACCCAGGTAATGGCAAACCCGGCCGACACCGCATTGGTTTTTTTAACCAGCGGACTGTCTTCGAAGCGCGCGCCGGCCAGCGTGTCGTAACGCAGGAAACCGCCGACCCAGTAGCGCGCATAGCGTTTGGACAGGGCCATCGTGAACTGCGATCCGGAATAGCCGCCCCGTGCGGAATAGGCGCGGCGGGCGGCAGTCGCATCGGCCGCGCTCACCGAATAGAAGTAGTCGTTGTATTTGCGGCTGCTGAACAAGGGGCCCGCAAGCATGCCGAGATTCCAGCCTGAAAAGCCGGCCGGGTCCTTTATATCGAGATTGAGATTGGGGGCAAACACCCATCCGATCTGCTTTGGCGAGGATTCCAGGGTGATGCTGGTACGCACCGGCGTACGAAAATCAAGTTTCAGGCGGCGGTCGTTTGACTGCCACAGGTTCATGCTGACCGTCGGCCCCAATTCGATGGTAGGATTGAGATCGTCCATGCCGCTGCGCGCCGCATTGTTTTTGCTGTTGACCGGCAGCGTGGCGTTGGCGCTCAGGCTGACTTCTACCCGGTCGCTATCGAATAAGGTACCGCGCAATCCATTCCGGTCGGCCTTGAGATATTCGCCGCGGTAAACGACATAGGGCGCTGGCAACAAGTATGCGCCTGTTTCATCCGAACCACGGTAATCCGGCAGACGTATACCTGCCGCGCCGATCCCGACTTCCCACAGTGGCAGAGATTCAGCATGGCATACAGGCAATGTTAATAATGCGAGCGAACAGACTGCCGGAACAACTTTCCACATCATTAAAACCTTTCCAGATCACAATTATTTATGTTTTTCAAACGATTTCAGAATCTTTTCGCGCATTGCGGGGTCTGTGTCGAACAGACTCGATTGTATTTCCATACTCGAAATGATGACTATAAAAATATTATTTATAAGCACTATTCTGTTGTTTGCGGTCGGTACGCGAGCGCAAGACGGCAATCCCGTTAACTGTAGTCAACTGGCGGAAATCGGCGCGAATGCGTATCGGACCAAGGCCGATGGCTATCCGATGCAGCAGGTGCTGGGGGAAGTTGGCGCCATTCTCAAGGATCCCCAGGTAAAAGATGCGGCGCATGGCGCCATCATGGCGATCTATGAAGATGCCTATATCAAGAGCCCGGCGCAGGCATACCGCAAGGTATATGCCGCGTGCAAAAACTAATGTCACACGTGGTGGCAAAGGACGATTCAGGTGGTCACGGAGACCTTACGTTTTTACGAAGAATAGAATGATTTTATCGCGCCCGGGCGGCGCCAGCGAACCTTCGCGTAGCGCTGCGCGCAAGCGGCAACCACCAAGCACATGATCGAAGCGCTCGGCGTGCCGCATACCGAAGTCGAACTGGTGCTGGTCAATGGCGAGTCGTCCGGTTTCGACCGCTTGCTCAAGGACGGCGACCGGGTCGCGGTCTATCCGAAGTTCGAGGCATTTGATATTTCCTCGCTTCTGAAGGTACGCGAGCGTCCGCTGCGTGTGATGCGCTTCGTCGCCGATGCGCATCTCGGTGGCCTGGCCCACTTGCTGCGCATGACGGGATTCGATACGCTTTACGATAATAATTTCGAAGACAGCGAAATCGAAAGAATCGCCGCGCAAGAGTATCGCGTCGTGCTGACGCGCGACCGCGAGCTGCTCAAGCGCCGCACCATCACGCATGGCTGTTATGTGCACACATTGAAATCGCGGCAGCAGCTGCGCGAGATTTTCCAGCGTCTCAATCTGGCAAGCAGCGCGCGGCCGTTCACGCTTTGCCTGCATTGCAATACGCCGTTGCATGCGGTTGACAAAAGCCTGGTGCTGGAAAGAATTCCGCCGGCGGTGCGTGAGCGCTGCGACCGCTTCAGCACGTGCGAAAGCTGTCAGCGCATATTCTGGGAAGGCTCGCACTGGCGCTGCATGCGTTCCCTGCTCGATGAATTGATACCGCCCCCGACGCGACCGGAACAATAATATGCAACCCATCGTACGCAGCCTTCTGGAAAACGATCTCTATAAATTCACGATGTGGCAGGCCCTGCTGCACCGGCACCCCGGCGCGCATGCCGAGTATGCGTTTGTATGCCGCAATACGCCGGCCTATCCGCTGGCTGAATTGAAAGCCGATGTCGAGCGCGAGCTCGATCACCTATGCTCGCTCTTCTTTGCCGAAGACGAGCTGGACTATCTGCGCAGCCTGCGCTTCATCAAGAGCGACTTCGTCGATTTTCTTACGGTATTCCGGTTCCAGCGCAAGTTCATTACCGTTCAGACCGACGGTCCGCATCTGCGTATCCGCGCAACCGGACCGCAGGTCCACGTGATGGGATTTGAAATCTTTGTGCTGTATATCGTGAATGAACTCTACTTCCGCAGGTTTGACCAACAGGACTGCCTTGCGGAAGCACGCGTGCGGCTGGCCGCCAAGATCGGCATGCTGCGCGCGTTCGCCGCGGAACCGCCAAGAAAAAATCCATTCACCTTCTTTGACTTCGGCACACGCCGCCGTTTTTCAGCTGCCTGGCAAGAAGAAGCGGTGGCGACGCTGGCGCGCGAAACCGCCGACTGGTTCAAGGGCACATCGAATGCTTACCTGGCCATGAAATACGGCGTGGTGCCGATCGGAACCATGGCGCATGAATACCTGCAATCATTCCAGGCATTCGGCGTGCGGCTGCGCGACTTTCAAAAAGCGGCGCTCGAAGACTGGGTTCAGGAATATCGCGGCGATCTCGGCACTGCACTGACCGACGTGGTCGGGATGGATGCGTTTCTGGCGGACTTCGACCTGTATTTCGCCAAGCTGTTCGACGGCTTGCGCCATGATTCGGGCGATCCCGTGGTGTGGGGCGAAAAGGCGCTCGCCCATTACGCCGGCCTGCGAATCGATCCGAATACCAAGCGGCTGGTGTTTTCCGACAGCCTCGATTTAAACAAGGCATTTTCCCTGTACCGGCACTTCGCGGACCGCACCATCACAGGTTTTGGCATCGGCACCAACCTGACCAACGACACCGGCGTGCAGCCGCTCAACATCGTGATGAAGCTGGTCGCGTGCAATGGCCAGCCGGTCGCCAAATTGTCGGACGCGAGCGGCAAAACCATGGCCACGGATGAAACCTTCCTCGCATACTTGCGCCAGGTTTTCAATCATCCTTCCCGGTAATCGGCGAATTAGTCCAATGACAATCGCTTTTCACTACTTCTCACCGAGGTCGCCCAAGGTATCGATATCCCTATGTATGCCGGGATCGTCGACGGCCACCTCCATCACCGGGTAGCTTGTCAACAGGCGCCGGGCACCCTGGTCGCCGCCGAGCGCCAGCAATTCCGGAAGATGCCGGTGGCTGAATGCAACCGGATTGCCGCGCCGGCCTGCATGGGTCGGGACCGCAATATCCGCACCATTCGCGATCGTATCGATCAGGGCCTGAAGGGTCGCGGCTTGCACATACGGCATATCGGCCAGCGCGATCAACCAGCCGGCTGCGTTGGCGGTTCGCGCAATCGCGAACGCCAGCGACGCGCCCATTCCCTGCCCCGCATCCGGACATTCCACGACTTCGCAACCGAGTGCGCCCAATTGCACCGCTACGGCAGTAGCGCCGGGCCGCACGACAGCCAGCGTGCGCGGCAAAACGCTCAACAGATTTTTTGCCGCCGCCGCGGCCACCGGCTGGCCGCCCGCTAACGGCTGGAGCAATTTATTCTGGATACCGGACGGATCGAAGCGCGACCCTTTACCGGCCGCGAGTAAAATGCCGGCGAGCGGGTGCGATGGTTCCGACATGATCCGTTTACGGCGATGCAAGGTTTACCTGGATTGATCAAGCAGAGTGAAATGTTCGACTGTCGGCGGCGCCGCGAAAAACGATCCGACGATACTGCGCCACTCCTGGAATGCAGCCGACTCCCGGAAATCCACGGTATGATTTTCCAGCGTTTCCCAAAAAATCATCAAAATATAACGATCGGGAGACTCGATGCCCTTGTTAATCCTGTGCCCGGAATATCCCTTGGCCTTGCTAATTACCTGGTCAAGGCCGCGCACAATGGCGGCATCGAATTCTTTTTGTTTGCCCGGATGAATGCGAATGTCGGCGAGTTCCAGAATCATGTTTTCTCCAGTTTTGAGTGGATTTCAGTTCAACACGATTATCGCACGAGGCAAACCAGGCAAGTCTGCCAGACTTTCAGGAGCCTGCTGCCGCGCAGGCTCCTGAGCCGCAGCAGCGAAGAGGCCAATCAATTTCGCTGCGAGGCGATGCCTTTTGACTGTGTGTCCGGCTGTTTCTCTTTGTGCCGACTGATTCTAATCAGGATGCGGATGACCTCGCGTGCAATTTCCCTATGCTGCTCATCAAGCAGTTGCAAATCGGCGATCAAGCTTGGATCAGGCGTACCATCACCGGCTGATAAATTCGGGCTGCCAGGTTCATTTTCATTTCCCCCAAAACGCAGCCATTCGATGGGAACTGCCAGCCAGTCGGCGAGGACGCGCATCTTGTCCTGTGTCGGAATCGCTTCACTGACTAACCATTTACGGGCAGCGTGCACCGTAATCGGACGTCCCGAAAAACGCGCGTTGAAATCGCGTGCCAGTTCAGTCGGGCTGTCTGGAGAGTGACGGGCATTCAACAACGACTGTTGCAGGCGACTGCTGAATCGCTCTCTTTCGTTTGAGACTTTTGCCACGCTGTTCTCCTGGCCTGTTGGTATTGTTACATTCTTAAAAAATTTGCCGGATTAACCGCTACCGGGAGAGCTGATTACCTTCCAAACGCGGCAATAATATGGCCTATTTCCGCATTAAACCGACTGAGTGTATATCATACAAGATGACAGAGACTAAGTATTTCTACTTAGCACAATTGCCCCATTGATCAACTAAAATTTCATGCTGCATGCTTTGTGATGCTGAAAATAAAGACACTAATAAATGCCTGCATTAATTTGCTGTCCAAATAATTTGTAATGTTTTCCATAGGTGTACGACATAACCGTACTCCCTTGGATAGCAGTTAGGGCAAAAAAAGTTTGCAAAAAATTAAGGACAGTGCCTTGAATTGTGAAATATTGTCAAATGGTAATGAAGTTTTCAATAAGATGGTTGATACTTGGTAAATTAAGTTCCGTTAACAAATATTTTGCATCGGGTGCCATCTATGAGAATTGCCGTGCTCGATAATGACCGCAGCCAGACTGAATTGGTTTGCCAGGTTTTATCTTCAGCCGGGCATTCCTGCCATTCTTTCGATAATGGCAAGGATATGCTTGGCCAGTTGCGCCGTGAAAGTTATGACATGCTTATTATTCACTGGCAGGCATCCGACATGAGCGGCGCCGAAGTATTGCGCTGGGCCCGAGAGCGATTGCCCCCGAATTTACCGGTACTGTTCATTACCGGGCGCTCCGGCGAGGATGATATTGTGGCGGGGCTGGCCGCTGGCGCCGATGATTACATGATCAAGCCGCTGCGCCGCGGTGAACTGGTGGCACGGGTGCAGGCGCTTTTGCGGCGCGCCTACCCGACCCAGAATGCGGTCGAGCAAATCAAATTCGGCAACTATATATTTGAAACCCGGACCGGTCGCCTGACGGTAAACGGAACGCTGGTTGAAGTGACCCAAAAGGAATTCGACCTAGCCCTCTTGTTTTTCCGCAATATTGGACGGCCGCTGTCACGCGCCTATATTCTCGAGGCAGTCTGGGCGCGCGATGTTGAAATTCCATCGCGCACCATGGATACCCATGTATCGCGCGTGCGCAGCAAGTTGAATTTGCGGCCGGAACACGGGTTCCGCCTGGCCCCGGTGTACAGCTATGGCTACCGGCTGGAGCAGATGTCGTCCTGACACAATCATTATGCGCTGGTGCAACCGGCTATAATAGGGGGTAATCACGATTCAACCCAAGCTCCCTGGAATGCAACTGTTCGCCGTCGGCCTCAACCACACCACCGCACCCGTCTCCTTGCGCGAGAAGGTCGCTTTTCCGCCTGATCAGATCGGCCAGGCGGTGGCGTCGGCGCGTGCCTGGTTCGGACGCGGCACTTCTTCCGGCGCGAGCGACGAAGCAGCGATCCTCTCAACCTGCAACCGGACCGAGCTGTATTCAGCGAGTCGCCTGCCGGGCGGGGTCGATGCGGCGATCGATACCACCGCCCATTTTCTTGCGTCCTACCACAAGCTGCCATACGCGGAACTGCGCCCCTACCTGTACACCTTACCGCAGGATAACGCGGTGCGTCACGCGTTCAGGGTGGCGTCGGGACTCGATTCCATGGTGCTGGGAGAGCCGCAGATCCTCGGCCAGATGAAAGACGCGGTACGCCAGGCGGACGCGGCGGGCGGGCTCGGCACGTATCTGCACCAGATGTTTCAACGCACTTTCTCGGTCGCCAAGGAAGTGCGCACTACAACGGCGATCGGGGCACACAGCGTGTCGATGGCGGCCGCCGCGGTTCGACTGTCGCAGCGGATTTTCGATACCGTCGCGGACCAGCATGTGCTGTTCATCGGCGCCGGCGAAATGATCGACCTGTGCGCCACGCATTTCAGTGCGCAGAATCCGAAATCGCTGACTATAGCCAATCGCACGCTGGAGCGCGGCGAGATGCTGGCGCGCCGTTTCGACGGCCGTGCGATCCGCCTGGCTGATTTGCCTGAGCAACTGGCCGGTTTCGATATCGTTGTGTCCTGTACCGCTTCTTCATTGCCGATCATTGGTTTGGGCCTGGTCGAGCGCGCCATCAAGGCCCGGCGTCACAAGCCGATGTTCATGGTCGATCTTGCCGTGCCACGCGATATTGAATCCGAAGTCGGCCGCCTGGACGACGTGTTCCTGTACACCGTCGATGATCTTGGCGCGGCAGTGCAGACGGGGCTGGAAAACCGGCAGGCGGCGGTGACGCAGGCCGAGGCAATTATCGAAACCCGTGTGAAATCCTTCATGCACTGGATGGATAGCCGCGCCGTGGTGCCGCTGATCCAGGATTTGCACGAGTCCAGCGAGGCCATGCGCATGGCTGAACTGGAGCGCGCGCGCAAGCTGCTGGCCAAGGGCGAAGACATCGATACCGTATTGGAAGCGCTGTCGAAAGGACTGACCGCCAAGTTCCTGCACGGTCCGCAACAGGCCCTGCACACTGCGCAGGGCGACGAACGCGCCCGTCTGGCCGCACTGCTGCCGCAATTATTCCGCACCCGGCGCTAGCTGGCTCAGCCGCTCCCGCCATGTGCCGCTGGCGGGCCTTGCATGCGCATCTTCCCGCACAGGCGATGCAATTCCCGCAATCCCGACCCATACTGAAGAAACGCCATGAAGCCATCCATGCTCGCCAAACTCGACCAGCTTGCCAACCGGCTGGAAGAGCTGAATAACCTGCTGATGCAGGAAGACGTCACGTCCAATATGGACAATTACCGCAAGCTGACCCGCGAACATGCCGAACTGGGCCCGCTGGTGTCGCTCTATGCCGCCTATACCCAGGCCGATAATGATGTAAAGACTGCGCAGGAAATGCTGTCCGATCCCGACATGAAGGCGTTCGCGCAGGAAGAAATCGATGGCGCCCGTGCGCGGATGGAACAGCTGGAAGCCGATCTGCAAAAAATGCTGCTGCCGAAAGACCCGAATGACGAGCGCAATATCTTCCTTGAAATCCGCGCCGGCACCGGCGGCGACGAATCGGCATTGTTTGCCGGCGATTTACTGCGCATGTATACACGGTTTGCGGAACGTAACCGTTGGCAGGTCGAGATGGTTTCCGAGTCGTCATCGGAAGTGGGCGGCTACAAGGAAGTGATTGTTCGCATCATCGGCTTCGGCGCCTATTCGAAGCTCAAGTTCGAATCGGGCGGGCATCGCGTGCAGCGCGTCCCCGCGACGGAAACCCAGGGCCGTATCCATACCTCCGCCTGCACCGTGGCAATCATGCCGGAAGCCGATGAAGTCGGCGATGTCGATATCAATCCGGCCGATTTGCGGATCGATACCTATCGTGCATCGGGCGCCGGCGGCCAGCATATCAACAAGACCGATTCAGCGGTGCGCATCACGCATATCCCGACCGGCATAGTGGTCGAATGCCAGGACGATCGCAGCCAGCACAAGAACAAGGCGTCGGCGCTGAAGGTTCTCGCGGCACGCATCAAGGACGTGCAGTTGCGCGCACAGCAATCGAAGGAAGCGGCAACCCGAAAATCGCTGATCGGGTCCGGCGACCGCAGCGAGCGCATACGCACCTATAACTTTCCACAAGGGCGCATGACAGACCACCGCATCAACCTGACACTTTATAAACTGGATTTCATCATGGACGGCGACCTGGAAGAACTGACCAACGCGCTGGTTGCCGAGCACCAGGCCGAATTGCTCGCCGAACTGGGCGACGAGCTATGATGTCAGTCTCCCGATTCGGCAGCTAGCTGGTAGATTGGCACTCTCTGGCACTCCATTCCTTTCACTGTATTTACGGACAATCAATGAACTCATCAAAACCCGTATTACTAGCCGTGGCGATTGCCTCCCTGGCCTTGCTCGGCGTCGCGCTTTATCTGCAACATGGCATGAACATGCAACCCTGCCCGCTGTGCGTTATCCAGCGCTATGCGTTTGCCGCGGTGGCCCTGATCTGCCTGATCTTCGCGTTTCTGCCGCGCACGGCAAGCAAGGCCGGCGCCGGACTGGCGACCCTCGCGGCACTGGCGGGCGCCGGCGTCGCCGGGTATCACTTGTGGATCAAGGCCAACCCGACTATTTCCTGCGGCATCGATCCGCTCGAGACATCGCTCAATACGATTCCGACGGCCAGGTTGATGCCCTTCCTGTTCAAGGCCGATGGTTTGTGCACCACCGACTACGCACCGATTCTCGGGCTATCGATTCCACAATGGTCGATGGTGTGGTTCGTGCTGTTTATCATCGTGCTCGTCCGGGTCGCATTCAGGCGCTCCGCATAGTGACCCGCTTCCCGAGCTTGCTGCGATGAACCTGGCCGGCATGTCGATTGCGGCGATCCTTGGCAAACCGCCCCTGGCGCCGCTGGAAGCACGCATCCTGTTATGTCATGCGCTGCAGTTATCGCGCGTTCAACTGATTACCCGGTCGGAACAAACCCTCGATGACGGACAGGCGAATTTGCTGGCCGCGCTGTTTCAACGACGCATCGATGGCGAACCAATCGCTTACATCACGGGCGAGCGCGAGTTTTATGGCCTGTCGTTGCGGGTTAACCGCGACGTGCTGATACCGCGTCCCGAAACCGAGTTGCTGGTCGAACTGGCGAGCGAACGGCTGCCGCCAGATGGCAGCGTGCTCGACCTCGGAACCGGCTCCGGCGCCATTGCGGTTGCGCTGGCGCATAGCCGGCCAGATGCGCGCGTGACGGCAGTCGACGTGAGCGAGGCGGCATTGACGGTCGCGCGCGACAACGCGATCCGGCACGACGCCGCAATCCGTTTCATGCGCAGCGACTGGTATGCGGCCCTGCCCGGCCAGCAATTCGACATGATCGTCGCCAATCCGCCTTATATCGTGGCGGGCGACATGCATCTGTCGCAGGGCGACCTGCGCTTCGAACCGGTCGATGCACTGACCGACCATGCCGATGGCCTGTCCGCCCTGCGTGCCATTGCCAACGGCGCGCCGGGCCACCTGGCGGCCGGTGGCTGGCTGTTGATGGAACATGGTTACGATCAGGCGCCGGCGGTACGCGGCTTGCTGGAGGCCCGGGGATTTCATCAGGTACAGAGCTGGCGCGACCTGGCTGGAATAGAACGCGCAAGCGGCGGCCGGAAATGACTTGCCGCACTGGTTCGGCGGTCGACGTTCAGTACGCACATTCGGCACCGCATTCGGCACCGCATTCGGCACTATTGTCATCACGCGGCCTGTGTCACTTATCCCACACTCGCAGGATAGTCTTGGCAGGATAAATTGCGTATCATCCATTGCTTGTTTTTCTCATTTTGACATTCCATGCTGCCTTCAATCGAACAACGCCTTGCCGTAGAACTCGTTGCAAAACCGGCCCAGGTTGCCGCCGCCGTTGCCCTGCTGGACGAGGGCGCCACCGTCCCCTTTATTGCCCGCTATCGCAAGGAAGCAACCGGCGGGCTGGATGATATCCAGTTGCGGCTGCTGGAGGAACGGCTGCGCTATCTGCGCGAACTGGAAGACCGGCGCGCCGCGATCGTGGCATCGATCCAGGAGCAAGGCAAGATGACGCCCGAATTGCTCGACGCAGTCATGCATGCCGCAGACAAGACCCGGCTGGAAGACCTGTATCTCCCTTACAAGCAGAAGCGCCGCACCAAGGCCCAGATCGCGGCCGAAGCCGGACTGGCGCCGCTGGCCGAAGCGTTGCTGGCCAACCCAGCCCTGAGCCCGGACCAGGAAGCATTGCAATACCTGAAACCGGCTTTCAAAACCGCCAACGGCGATAATCCGGGCGTGGCCGATGCCAAGGCCGCCCTCGATGGCGCGCGCCAGATACTGATGGAACGATTCGCTGAAGACGCCACCCTTCTGCAGGCGCTGCGCGAATACCTGCTGGAACATGGCGTGGTCGAATCAAAAGTCGCGGAAGGAAAAATGGACGCCGGCGCAAAATTCGCGGACTACTTCGATTATTCGGAAACCATCGCGACCATCCCGTCGCACCGCGCGCTGGCGCTGTTCCGCGGACGGCGCGAAGAAATGCTCAATGTCGCGCTGCGGCTCGACACCGAAGAAGAAAAACCGAAGTGGGATGCGCCGCATAACCCGTGCGAAGGCCGGATCGCGGCCCGCTTCGGCATCAGCAACCAGGGACGCCCGGCCGATAAATGGCTGGCCGATACGGTGCGCTGGACCTGGCGTGTCAAGGTGTTCATGCACCTGGAAACCGAACTGATGAACAACTTGCGCGAAAAGGCGGAAGTCGATGCGATCAATGTCTTTGCGCTGAACCTGAAATCCCTGTTGCTGGCGGCGCCAGCCGGACCGCGCGCCACCATGGGCCTGGACCCCGGCTTGCGCACCGGCGTCAAGGTGGCGGTGGTGGATGCCACCGGCAAGGTGGTGGATACCACGGCGATTTACCCGCACCAGCCGCGCAATGACTGGGATGGCTCGCTGCATACGCTGGCGCAGCTGGCGGAAAAGCACAAGGTCGCGCTGATCTCGATCGGCAATGGCACGGCATCGCGTGAAACCGATAAGCTGGCCCAGGACCTGATCAAGCTGCGTCCCGACCTGAAGCTGACCAAGATCGTGGTCTCGGAAGCCGGCGCATCGGTTTATTCCGCATCCGAGTTTGCATCGCGCGAATTGCCGGAACTGGATGTGTCGCTGCGCGGGGCGGTGTCGATCGCGCGCCGCTTGCAGGACCCGCTGGCGGAACTGGTGAAAATCGATCCCAAGTCGATCGGCGTCGGCCAGTATCAGCACGATGTCGGACAGACCCAGCTGGCGCGCTCGCTCGATGCCGTGGTTGAAGACTGCGTGAATGCGGTGGGAGTCGACGTCAACACCGCGTCGGCGCCCTTGCTCGCGCGCGTATCCGGGCTGAATGCCAGCGTTGCGCAAAGCATCGTCACCTATCGGGACATGAAGGGCATGTTCACCTCGCGCGCAGCGCTGAAGGCGGTGCCGCGGCTGGGCGAAAAAACATTCGAGCAGGCGGCAGGCTTCTTGCGGGTCATGACGAGCGAGAATCCGCTCGATGCTTCAGCGGTGCATCCGGAATCATATCCGCTGGTTGAAAAAATCCTTGCTGACATCAAGAAAGATGTGAAAGCGGTCATCGGCGACGGCCGCCTGCTGAAATCGCTTGATCCGGCCCGTTATGCGGATGACCGGTTCGGCGTGCCGACCATTACCGATATCCTGAAAGAACTGGAGAAGCCGGGACGCGACCCGCGCCCCGAATTCACCACCGCCACATTCAAGGAAGGGGTCGAGGAAATTCGCGATTTGCGGCCGGACATGATTCTTGAAGGGGTAGTGACCAATGTCGCCGCCTTCGGCGCGTTTGTCGATATCGGCGTGCACCAGGATGGGCTGGTGCATATTTCAGCCTTGTCGAATACGTTCGTAAAGGACCCGCACACGGTGGTCAAAGCGGGCCAGGTGGTCAAGGTCAAAGTGCTGGAAGTTGATGAAAAGCGCAAGCGCATCGCGCTAACCATGCGCTTGTCGGATACGCCGCCGGCAGCGGGAGCGAAGCCGGAGCAGCGCGCCGACCGGAACGACGCGAAACGGCTTTCGCAGCACCAGCAACAGCCGCGGCAGCCAGCTGTCAATAGCGCGATGGCGGCGGCATTTGCCAAACTGAAGTCATGAGAATTGCCGGTTTGCGCAAGTTGCGCCGGTTCGCGCCGGGATGCATCAATTCGCGCCAGTTCGGCATGAGTGACCGGTTTTTCCTATAATGACGGTATTATTTACCGAGAGGCTGCCATGAGCGATGTACAAGAATGGATCAAAGAGACTGTGACGCAAAATCCGGTCGTGCTATTCATGAAGGGGACGGCCCAGTTCCCCCAATGCGGTTTTTCCGGCCGCGCAATACAACTGCTGAAATCGAGCGGCGTTGAAAACTTGGTAACCATCAATGTGCTGGAAGACGCCGAAGTCCGCCAGGGCATCAAGGAATTCTCCAACTGGCCCACGGTTCCGCAGTTGTATGTCAACGGCGAATTCATCGGCGGGTCCGACATCATGAATGAAATGTTCGATTCGGGCGAATTGCAAACGCTGCTGAAAGCATAAGGTGGCGGCGTCCGCAGACGCTTTTACCGGTTTCCCTGGCGCTCCGCGACGGCTGATTGTTGCAGTCACCGGCGCCACCGGGGCCATTTACGGCGTCCGGTTACTCCAGGTTTTGCGCGACACGCCCGGCATCGAAACCCATTTGATGGTATCCGATGCCGGCGTGTTGAATCTGCACCAGGAACTCGACATGAACCGCAAGGATGTCGAAGCGCTGGCGCATGTGGTGCACAACGTGCGCGATATCGGCGCATCGATTGCAAGCGGGTCGTTCCAGTCGGAAGGCATGATCATCGCGCCCTGTTCCATGAAAACGCTGGCGGCGGTGGCGCACGGACTATGCGACAACCTGGTAGCGCGCGCGGCGGACGTTATGCTCAAGGAACGGCGCCGGCTGGTGCTGATGGTGCGCGAAACCCCGTTTAATCTGGCCCACTTGCGCAACATGACGGCTGTGACCGAGATGGGCGGCATCATTTATCCGCCATTGCCGGCCTTTTATCATCGTCCGCAGAGCATTTCGGAAATGGTCGATCATACGGTCGGCCGCGTGGTGGACTTGTTCGGCGTGGCGCATGCTCTGACACCGCGCTGGAATGGCATGAAAGCGCCAGTCTGAACCGATTAGCGCAGATTGCGCATTAGGGCGCGTCGTCGCGGGCTCACGCCATCCGTCCACCGATGTGCATCCGGTGCAATCCGCTTGAGGCAAAAAAATTTCACTACGGCTTGCGTTATATCAAGCTGAGATCAGGTATTATTAATTTCCTGACTGACTCAATATCCTGACTGCCTGCCGCGCCTAAAAGCAGTAAAAACGATTCATGAACGCGCCTCAATCCCTGAATGACGAGATACCGGTTATCCCCAAGCCCCGATTTTGGCGAACGGACATCCGCAGCACCAAGATCGTGGATCTGGGGATTTCGCTGCAAGAACGGTTTGGCGCCGAATATGCTGCCGCGTTTCTGAAACAAAACGGGATCAGCATCGAAGTCGCGATACGGGTGCTTTCGCGTCCGGCGGAGCGGCGCCGGTCCGGATCTTGATTTTCCCGACTTCAATTTCCTTTTAGCAATACTACTGCGACTCCGCCTATCGTGAGCGTCAGGGCCAGGATTTGCCTGATCCCGAATGGTTCGCCAAGAAGAACTGCGGCCGCGGCAGTCGCAATGACCGGTGTCAGCAGGGTCGCGACCGAGGCGGTGGCGGGCGGTAATCTGCGCAGCGCGGCAAACCAGGTCAGATAGCAAAGCCCCATTGGAACCAGCGTCATGTACACCATGATGCTCCAGCCGGCGGAACTAAGCGCGTTGAAATCGGGATGCTCGAACAGAAGACCCAGCACAACCATCGGCGCGCAGCCTATGGCGAGCTGCCATGCCAGTGAAGTGAGCGGCGGCAGCGCCAGCGGCGGTCCCAGCATTACGGTGCCAAGAGCGAACAGGAGCGCTGCCCCCAGCGCGAATAGCACGCCGGGCAGCATTTCATAGCCGATCGACAGGCCTTGTCCAGTGAAAAGCAGGCTCACGCCGCTCATGCAAAGCGCCAGGCCCGCCAGGCTTTTATTGGTTGGCCGTTGCCCGCGCAATGGCCATGCAAACAATGTCGCCCAGATCGGCATCGTATAGAGCAGCAGCGCCGCTTGTCCGGCGCTCAGCCAGCGCATGGCGAGCGTTGCAAACCCCATCCAGACAAACACGTTGATGATGGCGCTGACGGCCAGGCGGCCGGCAAGCGCGCGCGGGACCGTCAGCCGCTGTCCCAGTACGACCGCGAGAAGCGCGACAATCAGCGCCGCGGCGACCCCGGCGGCGCCTCTCGCGAACAATGGCGGCCACTCGCGCAACAGGAACTTCATCGCGGGCCAGTTAAGTCCCCATCCCACCGCGGTGACGACAAGGCACAGTAGGCCGACGGAGCGGGAACGCGGAGAAATCAAGGCGGTGTGCTGACGCGGAAAGAAGCGGACACGTGTTGCCGCTTCCGCCGATCGTGAAAAGTTATGAGTCCGTGCATCTTACGGCGCTTGAACGGAATCCGCCAGAGGCAGGACCAGAACCGCATTGCCGCCGGATCCCCGGTTCGGGCGTCAGCGCGGATCTGCTCCAGCCGTGCCGGCCGGCCCCGGTGTCATTTTTTTATCCGGCATAAGAACAGGTAACAGCCGGTCAGGATCGTGATGACCACGCATGAAAAGGAAAACGCAATGCCCGCGCTCATGCACAGGGTGGTCACGCAAATATGCGCAAACGTGCCTTCTATCGTTTTCAGCATCAGGCCTGAAAAAATCTTAAGCAGCATCATCAGGCTGACTGCAATGCCTATCCATTTGAAGATAAAAAAAGGCAGTACGCCGCGCTGTGAACGGTTATACCGATAATTCGCAATGCGCTGTTCCTCGCTGCCGCGTCCCGCATCGCGGAACAGCCAGAATGGTATTGCCCGGCGCCAAAAAAGCCTGAAGAACCATTTTGGCGGATCGTCGTTAATGCTCATGGTTTGCGCTCTCCTTACCACTTAGGCACACTTCCCGGACGAGCGTTCAGCTTGCTGGCACGCTCAGGCAAGTCACGGCGCCCATCGTGCCGAAGGGCGCGGAAACGCCGCAGGTGAACCTGGCGTCGGCCATCCGGTTCATGATCGGGCAAGTCTGGCCACGCCTGCAGTTATTGTGGCACAGGATTTCGCATGCTGTGCGTCGAAGTCCTGTTTTCAGGGCCCATCGATGGGTTGAATAAAAGCCGCGGGGAACCGCGCACAGAGGGTCGCGGTCTACGCCGAAACCGGCGTCGGGAACGCGCCGTGCACCGGGCGAACGCCTAAATCAAAAAGCCCGCGATCAATTACGATGCGGGCTTTTCTAGTCTCCTCCACCTCGACTGAGCGGATTTTTTGATACGTTCATTTTGCAGCAACATCACGAAAAGCGCACTACGTATTTTCCACAAGAGTAATGTTGCGCTATGCAATCTCTACACCGGCTAGTGCAGCGGTGACAGCCGCCGTTACCACGTGCCGACTCGGTAGATCAATAATTTAAAGGAACTACGGTCGCATTTCCGCTTCTTACAAAACCATTGCGGTTTTGTTAATCATTTAAGTAATGCTCATTAGTAACGGATAAAAATTCAGGCTGTGCAAGTCCGATTTTTAAATGAACTTCCAAGGAGAACGTCATGGCACTAGACTTTGATATCGGCCGTATTTTGCAGCAATATAGCGGTGCTAATCCGCATCAGCCACCGCCGCAAGTTGAACAGGACTTTGACCAGATTGCGCAGAATTCGCCGCGCGAACATCTGGCCGACGGATTGAGCGAGGCTTTCCGTTCAGATCAGACGCCTCCGTTTGGCAGCATGCTCGGTCAGCTTTTCGGACAGGGAGATACCCAACAGCGCACCGGTATGCTGAACCAGTTGCTGGGCGCTATCGGCCCATCCGTGATCGGATCGCTGCTTGGCAGCGGCGCCTTGGGCGGGCTGCTTAATCATGCAAACCGCACAGCGGGACAACAACAAGTACAACTGACGCCGGAAGAAGTGGAGCAGTTAAGCCCCGAGCAAGTTCAGGAACTCGCCACTCGCGCCGAGCAGGATAACCCTGGCATTATCGACCAGATGAGCCGTTTCTATGCCCAGAACCCCACCCTGGTAAAAACGCTTGGTGGGGCGGCGCTCGCTATTGCTTTGGGGAAAATGGCGCAACGGAACCGGTGAATATAATTCCTTTCCGGAATAATTCAGTTACACCGCCTGTTCCACGATGAGACCGATGCGCGCATCATCGCGTCCGCCGCTACAAATCGAGTACCAGCAGCGCCGACTTTGACCGCGAGCAACAAGGCAGAAACTGGTCGTTCGCAGCCTGCTCTGCCGGCGTGAGGTACATGTCCTTGTGGTCGGGCTGGCCCGCAAGAACGCGGGTCAGGCAGGTGCCGCACACACCCTGCTCGCACGAAAGCGGCACATCAATGCCGGCCTCGGCGAGCGCCTGCGCCACGGTCTTGTCGGCCGGGACCACGATGACGCGGTCCGAACTCGCGAGCTTGACTTCAAAGCTGGCGTCACTGTCCGACTTCACGACCTGCGCAGAAAAGAATTCGAAGTGCAGTTGCGCCTCCGGCCAGCCTTGGGCGCGCGCGGTGCCGAGCACGGCGTCCATGAAACCCTGGGGCCCGCAGACATACAGGTGCGTGCCGGGCTCCGGCACAGCCAGCAATGATGGCAGATCGAGCTTCTGTTCGACCGCTCTGTCATCGAAGTGAAACTGTACCTTGTGCGCAAAAGACGACGACGTGATGCGGTCGTGGAATGCCGTACGTTCCTTCGATCGTGCGCAATAATGCATCACGAAATCGGCACCGGCATTCGCGAGCCGCTCGGCCATGCAGAGGATCGGAGTCACGCCGATGCCGCCGGCCAGCAGCACATTGCGCCTGGCCTCGTGCGCAAGCGGAAAATGGTTCCTGGGCATGCTGATCTCCAGCACATCGCCTTCCTTGACCGCCTCGTGCATCGACTTCGAACCGCCGCGCGAGGCCGGATCCTTCAGCACGCCGATCAGATAGCGGTGGCTTTCCGTCGGATCATTGCATAGGGAGTATTGACGGGTCAGTCCGCCCGGCAGGTGCACATCGACATGGGATCCGGCCGAGAACGCGGGCAGCGGAGCATCGTTCACGTCAACCAGTTCAAACAGGCAGATGTCAAGCGCCTCGACAGTCTTGCGTGCAACACGCACGCGGAGGGTAGAAGTGTTCATAAGATTTTAGCCTGGCAGGCTGTTGAATTTTTATCGGCTCTTGGGCTTGGCTGGGGCGCGCTTGGCCGGTGCCTGACTGCGCTCTGCGCGGTACAGCGTGCTCTCGAGATTCTTCGCATCCCCGCCGAGCGCGCGTGTCAATTCAAGCGCCGTGCGGAGCAGCGCGATCTCCGCCGTCGCGATACGCTCGGGAGTGAAACGGCTGGTCGGCCCGGTGACCGCGATGGCGCCTTCGATCCGGTCGCCGAAGCCAAATACAGGCGCCGCAATCCCGGTGAGGTCGCTCGTATATTCGCCATGGCTCACCGCGATGCATCTCTCGCGCACCTCGTCCAGACCCGGCGCCGACCGCAAATCGTCGGAGAAAGCGGAAAGAATCTTGCCGCCCGCTCCGCGGTCAAGCGGAAAGATGTCGCCGATCAAGGTATGTGCCCGAATTTGCTGCGGTGAGTTGGCACAATAAACGCACACGCGCGCATCACCGCGTCGAACATAAAAGTTCGCGTTCTCCGAGGTCGCATCCACAAGCTTTTTCAATGCGGCGCCGATGATGTCCGATACATGCAGCGAGCGCTGGTAGAGATTCGCCAGCCGCATCGCCATTGCGCCTACATGATAGTCGCCGTCATCGTTTTGTTGGATCAGCCCGGACTGCTGCAAGGACGACAGCAGCCGCAGCAAGGTGCTCTTGTAGAGACCGGTACGACGTGAAATCTCAGTCAGCGACAGACTGGGCGCTTCTTCGGTGAATGCACCGAATATTGCCAAGGCCCGGTCCAGTGTCGCGACGCCCTTTTCTTCCATTGTGGGTTTTCCTCTAGAATCTATCCTGCGCATGCCGTGGTACGGCTTCGGCCTTTGACCGCGCGGCAATACCGTTGCGGCCCTACCGGCGCGATGTGGAATTGTATCAGCACTTCTGCCGGCAACCTGATTCGAAATCGAGGTGCGCCGGCGGCGCACCGGGCGTCCGGCAGCATTGCGCATGGTCCACTTCCTTCCGGTGGTCGAATGCCGCATCCAGCCGTTCAGGCGTTGTCAGATTCGGCGGCCTCACCTTAATGCATTTTCCAATCCTGCCTGCAAGCTCGGCTGCAGCGATGACTGCGACCGCAACGGTGATTCGGCGGCGACCGCTTCTTTCCCGCGTATCAGATTGGCAGCCTTCTCGGCAATCATCAGCACGCAGGCGTTGATATGGGCCGAGACCAGGTCCGGCATCGCGGACGCATCCACCACGCGTAACCGTTCCACCCCACGGACGCGCAGCTCCGGATCGAGCACGGTGCCTGCGCCCGTGCCCATTGCACAAGTGCCGGCCGGATGGTGTGCCGTGACTGCCGTCTGACGCATCCATTGCTCGATTTCCTGCCGCGTGCGCAACTTCGGCTGCGGCGTCAATTGCGCACCGCGGAACGGGTCGAGCGGCGCTGCGGCGGCCAGGTCGCGGGCACGCTCGTAGCCGTCAAACAGCACCGCCAGATCGTCCGGATGTGAAAAGACGTTGAAGAAGATGCGCACCGGGTCCTGCGGGTTCGCCGAGCGCAATAATACCTCGCCGCGGCTTTGGGGGTGCAGCAGCGTCGGGCGAATACCGTAACCGTCCACGTAAGGCTTGCGCAGCAAGGGAAACCACAGGTGCGCCTTCATTGACGTACAGCGGAACATGAACTCGATGTCCGGCACCTCAAGCTCCGGCCGCGTCTTGATGAAAGCGTGCATTGCACTCGGCGTTTTCGTAGCCGCGCCGGTGCCCAACGACCATGCCTTCACCATGTTGAGCGCCATGCGGTCGAATCGCATCACATCATGGAACGGCCCTTTGCTTTTGCGCTCGAAGGACAACTGTACTGCGGGATGGTCTTGCAGGTTCTTGCCGACCGGGAGGTCGACGCGCGGCCGGATTCCCATCTCCTGCAGGTGACCGGCTGGACCGATGCCCGAAAGCATAAGCAGCTGTGGCGTGTTGAATGTGCCGGCGCAGAGGATCACCTCGGCATCAGCGCGCAGGCGCCGCCGTTCGCCGTTCCGCACGCAGTCGAGGCCGACTGCACGCAGGCCTTCGAAAACCAGGGCGGCGGCGTGCCATCCGGTCATCAGGCTGAGATTGGGCCGCTTCAGCGCCGGCCGCAGGTAAGCTACCGAAGCCGAGGACCGCTTGCCGTTATGCACCGCGTTCTGTCCGCGTCCGAAGCCATCAGGCTGCGCGCCGTTATAGTCGTCGGTGATCGGGTACCCCGCCAACCTGGCCGCTTCCATCCAGGCGTCGTTCAACGGATCGGTGTATTTCGCCCATTGCACTCCGAGCATTCCGGAGCCGCTGCGAAACGCGTTCTCGCCGCCTTCCCAGCGCTCGCTGCGCTTGAAGTACGGCAGCACGTCGGCGTAGGACCAGCCGCGCGCGCCGTTGCGCGCCCAGCGGTCGTAATCGCCGTGATGACCGCGCGTATGGGCCATCATATTGACCGACGACGATCCGCCGAGCACCTTGCCGCGCATGGCTTCGAGCCGCCGTCCGCCCAGCTCCCGCTCGGGCTCGCTGTGATAGCCCCAGTCGAACAGGCCATGCTCATGCATCTTGCCCACGCCCAGCGGAATGTGAATCAGCGGATTGCGATCGTGCCCGCCCGCTTCCAGCAGCAGTACGCGGGTGTTCGGGTCTTCGGTCAGCCGGTTGGCCAGCACGCAACCCGCGGACCCGGCGCCGACAATAATGTAGTCGTAGGAGCTCCCGGCGGCCACGATCAGTCGTCCTTCAGCATGCGCTCGAGAATGCGCTTGCAACGCACGGGGCCCACATCGATCGACAGCAGGACCGGGTTGAGCACCTCGGTAGCTTCGTCGATGGTGCGCTGCTGCGCGGCGATCAGGGGCCCATCCTGCTGCTCGAATGCAAAGCGGCGCCGCTCGCCGATCTTTTCGTTGATCGCTTCGTTTTCCGACTCGAGCGTCTGGACGTTGAATCGCACCGCCGTGAAGTGGTAGGCCGTGGTCGATTCGGTTTCCGGCGTAAGCAGGTGCACACCCCAATAACCGCTGCCATCGGCCGGGTCCTGGCCTGGCAGGCAGACGGTCGCCTTCAGCAGCAGATAGCAGGGCGCATCCCAGCGGATCGAGTTGACGCGGTCGACAATGGTCGACGGGTGCGGCCAGTACAGCCGCTGGATGCCGACCAGCGGCACACTCTTGGCCGAGCGGCTGACCGTGACCGTGTCGCCTTGCTGTTCGACCTTGATCTCGGCCGTCGGGCTGTCGCCGAGTATGCCCTCGTGCAGGTAGATCGCATGGCTCAGGTCAAGCAGGTTGTCCGACACCAGCTGGTAGTGCGCCCCGATCGTGATATGGTCAGGCTTGGTCATGTGCGCTTCGGGCGCCGTGTCGAGCAGGCTGAAGTCGGGAATCAGCGATGGATCGGGCGTCCTGGTTCCCATCCAGACCCACACGCAACGGTGCTTCTCGACCGCCGGATAACTCCTGACCTTCGCCGCCGGTGGAATCGCCTGCGAACCGTGCGGGTTATGGACGCAGGCGCCGCCGCTGTCAAACACGAGTCCATGGTACGGGCACTGAATTTGGTCGCCATCCTTCACCTTGCCGCGTGACAGCGGCGCAAAACGGTGCGGGCAACGGTCGGCCAACGCCACGATCGAGCCATCTTCCTTGCGCAGGAAGACCAGGGCCTCGTTGATGATCTTGCGCGGCACCAGCGTGGCTGGCGGCAAATCCTTTGCCCACATCGCCACATACCATGCGTTGGTGAGAAACGGCTGCGTGAAGTAGCCGGCGTTGCGGCTTTGCTGCGGATGGAATGTTATTTCTTGCACTGCGGACATGGGGCTCTCCTATTCCTTGTTGATGCCGAGCGCTGCGAATAGCGCCTTGTTTTGATCGTATTCAATGCGAATGCGCTTGTTGAACTGTTCGCTCGTCTCGAACCGGATGACGAAGCCGCGGGCCTGCATGCGCTCGCGCCAGGCGGGCGAATTGACCACCTTGCCGAGGTCGTCCTGCACCCTCTGCGTCACCGCTGGCGGCAGGCCGCCGGGCCCCATGATCCCCATCCAGATGCCGGTCTCGGCTGTGGGGAAACCAAGCTCGGCTATCGTCGGCACGTTCGGCAGCAACGGCGAACGCTCAGTGCTCCCGATCGCCAGCGGAATCAGCTTGCCCTCGCGGATGTGAGGAAGCGTGCTCGGCACCGTCTCCCACATCACGGGGATATGGCCGGCGAACATGTCGACCAGCGCCGGCGCACCGCCCTTGTACGGAATATGGTTCAGGCTGATGCCGGCCGCGCGCTGCAGGCGCTCCATCGCGATGTGCAGCGTCGCGCCGATCCCGTTCGAAGCATAATTGATCTTGCCCGGGCTGGCTTTTGCCGCGGCAATGAATTCGCCGAATGTCTTGACGTTGAATCCCGGGCTCGCAACCAGGATCATCGGAATGCTGCCGATGCCGGCGATCGGCTTCAGATCGGTCAGCGGATCATAGGGGAGACGTTCGCGAACGAATGGCAGCACGACGACTGCGGTGTCGGTGGCCAGCAGCAGCGTCGAGCCGTCCGGCGTCGACCGCGCGACCGTATCGGCGGCGATGATCGACGCCGCGCCGGGCCGGTTGTCGGCGATCACTGACTGGCCCCATATATCCTGCAGGCCCTTGGCCAGTTCGCGCGTCATCGCGTCGGTCGGCCCGCCCGCGGAGAAACCGACCGTGATCTTCACCAGCCTGGGCGGGAACGGCTTTGCGGCTTGCGCCGCCGCAGGACCGGCCATGACAATCGATGCTGCGCACGCCAGGCCTGCGCAGATGCGGGCGAACGTGTTCACGCGATTAAGAATGTTCATTTCGTGTCTCCATTTTAGAATTTTCATTTTGCGTTTTCCGTCATTGTGGCTCAATACCGGCACGCTTGGCGATCGCGGTCCACTGCTCGGCAGAGTCTTCGATCATCTTGCCGAACTCCGCGGCACCCGACGACTTTGCGACGAAGCCGACGTCGAGGAACTTCTGTTTCGTTTCCGGCTTGGCGAGGAACACGGCGAGTTCGTTGGCGATCTTCTTTCGGATTTCCATTGGTGTGTTCGCCGGTGCCGTGATGCCGAACCAGAAGTCGGTATGAAAGTTGGGAAGGCCGCTTTCCGCCGCAGTCGGAATGCCCGGCGCGACTTGCGAACGTGCAGGCGCCGGAATGGCCAGCGCCTTGATCTTCCCACTCTCTATGAACGGCCGCGCCGCAAGCAGCGACGAGACGACCATCTGCACTTCGCCGGCGGCCAATGCGGTAAGCGCCGGCATTTCGCCGCGGTAGTTGACCTGTTGCGCCTTGAAGTCCATCGTGCCTGCGAGCTTTTCATAGACCATCAGCAGCACCCCGGCGCCGGCCCCATGAAACACTTTTTCCGGATTCTTCTTTGCATAAGCGGCGAATTGCGCCAGGTCGTCAACCGGTAAATCCTTGTTCGCCGATAGTACGTAGTCGCCCTTGGCCACCTGCGTCACCGGAACAAGGTCCTTGAGCGGATCGAATCCGGGGTTTTTCACGTACAGATTGATGGTCGACAGCGACTGCGACGTGAACAGCAAGGTAAGACCGTCGGGCGGCGCCTTGGCCACGAACCTCGAACCGATCGAGGTATTGGCGCCTGGCTTGTTCTCGATGACGACCGGCTGCTTCCATGCCGTTCGCAGATGCTCGGCGATAAGCCGGGCGATGACGTCGGCCGAACCGCCCGCCGCCAATCCGACCACCAGCCGGACCGGCTTGTCGGGATAGTTTGCATCGGCCATGGCTGGACCGGCGCACGCCAGCGTGGCGCCGAGGGCCACCGCGCACAACCGCTTAATCTGAATCATTTACTTGTCTCCGTTGTCTTGTTTGTCTTGTTTGTCTTTTTTGTCTTGTCAGGCGGATGCCACCATGATGTTGATCACTTTCTCCTCGGTGCAACTGAGGATCTCTTCGAGGCATTCCTCGCGGCCTACGCCGCTATTCTTCAAACCACCATACGGCACGCCGTGATAGTGCGCGCCGACGCCATTGACCCACACATAGCCGGCGTCGATTTTTTGCGCGACGCGCATGGCGCGATCGATATCACGCGTCCAGACCGCCGCGGTGAGGCCGAGATCGACGTCGTTGGCCATCTCGATTGCCTCCTGCTCGGTGCGAAAACGCAGCACCGACATCACCGGCCCGAAGATCTCTTCGCGCGCAAGCCGCATCGACATGTCGACCCCGGCGAACACAGTGGGTTCGATCCAGAACCCGCGTTCGAACGCGGCGCCCCTGGGCCGCCGGCCGCCGGCCAGCAGTTTTGCGCCTTCCTTTTGGCCGAGTTCGATGTACGACATTACCTTGTCATATTGCGCTTTCGAATTGATCGGTCCCATTTTCGTCGCCGGATCGAGCGGATCGCCGACACGAATCTCCCGCACCCGAGCAAGAATGCGATCAAGGACAGCGTCGTGAATATCCTGGTGCAGCAGAATTCGGCTGGTCGAGCCGCAAGACTGGCCTTGCCATGTGAAGTTCATGCCATCGACCGCAGCCTGCGCGACCCGGTCCGGGTCGGCATCGGCAAACGCCACCAGGGGGTTCTTGCCGCCGAGCTCGAGAGTGACGTGCTTGACCGCTGTTTCCGCCGCCGCCTTCTGGATCGCCATGCCCGCCGCGGCCGACCCGATCAGTCCCAGCCGCTTGACGCGCGGATGGCGCACCAGGGCCTCGCCGGTCTCACGCCCGCCGGTTACGATACTCACGATGCCGGCCGGCAGTACCCTGGCACAGATCTCCGCCAGCCGCGCCGCCGACAGCGGGCTCTGCTCGGACGGTTTGAGTACGATGGCATTGCCGGCGATGAGCGCCGGGCCGATACGCGAGGCGGCAAAGCCGAAAGGATGGTTGAAAGCGACGATGCGGCCGATGACCCCGTACGGGACACGCATCGTGAGGTGTATGCTGCCTGGGGTTGCCGGAATGGTCTGACCTTTAAGTTCGGACCCGAGGCCCGCGGCATAACGAATGCGATCGGCTGAACCGCGCACATCGCGCAACATCGCGCCGATCGTGTTGCCCGTGTCGATCGCCTCCAGCCGGGCGATGCTTTCGGCTTCGGCCAGCACGGCGTCGGCAAGGCGGTTCAGGTAGGCCGCGCGCTGCGCCACCGTGAGCGCGGCCCATGCCGGCTGCGCCTTTTCGGCTGCGGCGACCGCACGATGCATGTCGGCCGCTGTCCCCATCGGCACGCGGCCGATCGGCTGCTCGCTGGCCGGGTTGATCGATTCGAGCCAGCCGCCGTCGATGCTTTCGACGAGTTGGCCATCGATCAGCATTAAGCCGGTCATGTAGTCGGGAGAGTTCATGCAGGAGTTCCTTGGACAAAACAAACTGGTATCAGAACGGCATACTAAAATAATAGACCAATGTTCTGTTTTTCGCAATACTTCTAACTGGCCGTGTGCCTTACTGGGCCGCGCGTAGCCAATAGTCGACTGTCCGCCATGCGGGCTTGCGCTGATTCTCGAGTTCGACGACCAAGAGGACCCGCGATCCCGCTTGTAAATAGTCAGCCATTGGCCCGTTTCCAAGCCAGCACCGCACTGCGCGCTTCCGCCGTATTTTCCTCAAGCCGCGCCACGATATCGAGCGCGTCGCCATCAGGACCGTGCCGCAACTGAACCCGGCGTTTTTGATCGCCGTGTTTCCAGTTCGGGAATAGCGTGAGGTCGACATGGTGGGTCACCCACTCGCCGTCCACCGAATAGCGGCCGGCGTATGCCATGAAGCCGGAATAAGCGCCGGCCTTCTCGGCATCCGATGCATTCCATTGCCCGCCGGTGACAAAGTTTGGCCGGTCCGCGCGACCCATCATGCACATCATTCGTCCGTCCGGCTCATACTGGATGAAGCCCTCCAGCGCGGTGCCGAGCGGATAGGTGACGCGCCCGTCGTCATATTGCTGTTGCCACGAGACGATGTCCCAACGCCCGAGAAGAAGACTCTTGTCCATGCGGTTCCTTATGTATGTAGTGGTGGATCGCGGCTCGACGGTGGTCGGCCGCGCCAAGGTCAGTCAGGTTAACCAACGGCCCAGTCGTCCCGGAAGTTCGGCCGTGTCCGTGTCAGGGATGCGCGATGTGCGTCAGTCCTCGAACCGCACATACACCGCGTCACCGTCGATCTGGATCGGATAAGTCTTCATCGGCTGCGTGGCTGGCATGGACAACGCCTCGCCGGTGCGGATGTCGAAGGTCGCGCCATGAAACGGGCATTCAACGATACCATTCTCGATGAAACCGTCGCACAGCGAGGCTGCGCCATGGCTGCAGGTGTCATCGATCGCAAAGAAATTGCCATCGACTTTGAACACCGCGATCGGCGCCCTTCCGTCAATATGCACCTGGAAACCGGCATCCGGCGCGACGTCGCTCACTTTGCATGCAAGTTGCATATTGAGCCGGGAACAAACGTTTTTTTCCGTCATGTCACTGGTCCTTCATTGCGGACGGCTGCACGTTCGGCACGCCGCCCAGTGGTGGATTCATGTGGTGTGCCGCTAGCCGCAGACACAGCGCCAGCCGCTCGCCGCAAAGTGCGTATGGAGATCGATCGTCATGCGAGGACTGCGCATCGTCATACCGACTCGATGTCGCCAACCGCCGACTTGCGCGGATCAGTCGGCCCGCCCCAATAGTCCAGCGATTCGGTGCCCGGTACGAGCACGCGGTGTTTGCGCGCGCCGACCTCGGGAAACTCTTCCATGCCGAAACTGTATTCGACAGTCAAGCCGTCCGGATCGAGGAAGTAATAGAACATGCTGCCGGAGGGCGGGTGGCGCCCGGGACCATTAACGACCGGCACTTCGGCGCGCTGGAAACGCCACATGGCACGGCCGATGTCATCTACCTCGGTGACCATGAAGTTGATGTGGTGCAGACCCGGCTTCGCCCCGCGGCCAATGCCCAGCGAGTGATGCAGCGGGTTCGGAAACGCACGCATGAAGGTGATTGCGCCCTCCACTTCGTCGGAGATGCGGAAATTCAGCACATTGCGGAAGAACCGCACGGCGTCCGGATAGTTCGGCGTCTTCAGCACCACGTGACCGAGACGCTGGATCTTCGCCACTGTGGGCACGAAGGGACGGCCGCCAATCTCGCGCATGTCGTCGAAGAAGTCGAACGTCGCGCCAGTCATAGGCTCCACCATGCGCACGCCGCGGCCGATGCGCATGGCCGAGCATTCTGCCTGCGGCAGTTCTTGGCAGGCAATGCCCTCAGCCGCCATAACCTCGCATAGCGCGTCAAGCGCCTCGGGCGATTCCATTTCAAAACCCAGCCGTTTCAGTCCTGGCCGTGCGCCCTTGAACAGCACCACCGCATGATGCTCGGGCCCGCAGCGCAGAAAGCGCGCGTCATCAGGACCACGTGCCGACAAGGATTCGAGGCCGACCTGATCGCGGTAGAAGCGCTCTGACCGGTCAAGGTCGGTGACGTTCAGCGCCACGTAGCCCAGGCGGCGGTAACGAATTTCAGCAATGCGCGGGTGTTGCATGTTCATCCTTTCATTGTAAAGCGGCCGGCGGCGAGCGCGGCCGCGGTCGTCATCGCGGCGAGCATGCCTGCATGCTGCGCGACGCCACGCCCGGCAATGTCCATCGCCGAGCCGTGCGGCACTGTCAGGTGGACATAGGGCAGGCCGATATAAATCGAGCATGCTCCTTCGAATGCGGTGGTCTTGAGCGCGATCTGCCCCTGATCGTGGTACATCGACACGACAACGTCATAGCGGCCTTCGAAACACTGCCGGAACACTGCGTCGGGCGAGATCGGCCCTTCGACATTGATGCCGCGCTCGCGCGCGGTCTGCGCGGCCGGGCCGATCGCATTACGCTCCTCATTGCCGCGCGCGTGCGGGTTCAATCCGGCCAGCGCGATGCGGGGCCCGCGCAAGCCCCATCGTTCGAGCGTTTCGTGGACCAGGCATACCAGGGCCAGCACGCGTTCCCTGGTGATCGTCGCCGGCACATCAAGGATCGAGATATGCTCCGACATCGGCACCACGCGCAACTTGCCGCTGGTGCGGAGCAGGAATGTCCCTGGCGGGCCCGCTTCGTCGTCGTCAGTCATGCCGACGCCCAGCTTCAGGGATGCGCGGTCGATCGGGGCCATGATCCAGGCGTCGACGTCGCCGCGCTCCGCGAGCCGGGTGCTTAGATCAAGCCATTTGCGCACTGCGCGTCCGGCCGCGGCCGATGGCTGGCCTACGGTCACCTCGTGCGGCGCCAGCAGGCCGGGATCGAGCACATCGACCACATCCGCCTGAAACGCCGCTTCGGCGACGGCGGCGATCGGACGCGCCCGGAGGCCAAGTCCGCAATAGCCGATTGCGCGCTCGACCGCGGCGACACTGCCAATGAGCAGCGGACGCGAGGTCTGGCTCGGCAAGCCGGTCGCCAGAGCCTTAACGGCCACCTCCGGTCCAACTCCGCCCGGGTCGCCGATCATCGTCGCGACGATCGGCTTTTCCATTGTGCGTTCGGCTTGGCTCACAGCAGAAAGCTCAGGTTATCGATAAATTCGTCGTTATTGATGAGCAGCACCTTCTTGCTTGCTATCCGCAGCATGCCGTCGCGGCGGCGCAACTCGTAGATGAAGCGCCCGTTGAAGACATCCTGGTGGCCATTTCGCAACTCGGCGAGTATGAAGTTTGCCCTTACCTTTACGCGCTCGCCATCGTCGTTTTCGATCACGACATTCGATACCACTCGGCGCATCCGCGAGCGCGGACGCTGCGAATGCGCCGATCTGCTCTTGAGGCGGAACATGCGGTCGTCGAGCCGCGTGCGGTTGTCATACACGATTGAAATCGCGCGTGCCGGATCTATGTCATCGGCGCCGGCCGGAATCCAGTAAAGGAGGTCGCCCTCGTTGTCCCACAGTGCGAGCCAGTCGTCGAAGCGATGTTCGTCGGCGCAGTCGGCTTCGCAGTAGAGCAGACTCTGGACTTCTTCGAGCGACGCCTGTACGCCGGCCTTCGGCGATGGTGTTTGAATGATCGCGTTCATGCCTTGGCTCCCATCAGCGCTTTCCATTGCTTGAGCTGTCCACGTTGCGTCACCTCGTCGGTGATGCTGCCGACGATCGACCCATCGGCATCGACACGTTCCCGATCGAGGCCGCGCGCCAGCAAGACCCAGGGATCGACGTCCGCCGACAGACCGACCTGGTTGCGCTCGAAGATTTCGACATCGTCCGGCGAACCCTGGCTGGCTGGACCGTAAAACGCCTCGTGGTTGCGCAGGCGCAGCTGATTGATCGGATCAGGCACCCCCTGCAACAAGGTCGGGAACATCAGCACTTCAGTCTGGTCGGCGGCGACCGGGCGGATAAGGCGGATCTGGCTGCCGATCAGTTGCAGGTTCGGGAAGACGCCGATATGCGGGTCGCCTGCCCACACGAGGATCTCGTCGGCGCGCTGCTGGCCATACGCCGTCACCATCGACTGGTAATACTCATCCCAGCCGGGCTTGCCCTTCATGGACTCGAGATAGTCGGTGTAGTTGGCGCTGCGCACCGGGTAAACGTCAAGCATCGCGTGGCCATTGCCGAGGTCGCGCGTGAGATTGGCCGATTCGTCGCTGAACGCCTCGCCCTTCGACGAAGCTGTGACGCCGGCCGGCTGTTTGCGCCGCCGCACTTCATACACCGTCTTGTGAACATAATTTGGGTGGTAGCCGTCCATGCCGACGAATTTCCAGTTGGCACGGAATGTCGTCTTGTTGACCCCGGATCGAACGTCGATTTGGCCGATCGGCGAGACATCGAGGAACAAATCCATGTAGCCCTTGGCCAGGCCCAGATGCTCGTCAAGCGACACGCCCTTCTCGCTCAGGCTGGCGAAGACGAAGCCGCGGTACGTGCCGAGCCGCGGAACGGGCGTCAGGCTGTACTCGGCGAAGTTCAGATCGCCGTAACCGCTAAGATCGGGCACAGAGAGCAGCTCTCCGGTGTTGTCATAGACCCAGCCGTGGTATGGGCAGGTGAACCGCTTCTGGCAGCCGGTCTCCTCCTCGGTCAGAGAAACGCCGCGGTGGCGGCAGCGGTTCATCACCACGCGAACCTTGCCGTCGGAGCCGCGCACCATGATTGCGGACTGGCGCCCGAGCCGGGTCACACGAAAATCACCGGCATTCGGGATCTCCGCCTCGTGGCCGACGCACAGCCAGGTGCGGTGAAATATCCTCGACATCTCGGCGTCGAATACCGCCTGGCTCGTATAGGTGGCGCCATGGACACGGTCCCGCTGCACAAGTTCCGAGAAATCCTCGTGCGTGTCGGCCGGCCCGCTAGACAAGAATAGCGGCAACTTCATCTCTTCTCCTAAGCAATAGAACTAAGTATCGCAATAATAGATCGCTGTT
>JAQGMO010000247.1 GCA_028292315.1 Herminiimonas sp.
TTCTGTCAGAGACTTACGGCATCATGGTGTACCAGGAGCAGGTGATGCAGATGGCGCAGGTGGTCGGCGGATATTCGCTCGGCGGCGCCGACCTGTTGCGGCGCGCGATGGGTAAAAAGAAGGCGGAAGAAATGGCGGAGCACCGCCAGATTTTCCGTGATGGCGCGGCCAAGGATGGCTTGTCGCAGGAAAAAGCCGACGAAATTTTCGACTTGATGGAAAAATTCGCCGGCTATGGCTTCAACAAGTCGCACGCCGCGGCCTATGCCTTGCTGTCGTATCACACAGCTTATCTGAAGGCGCATCACCCGGCCGCGTTCATGGCGGCCAACTTGTCGCTGGCGATGGATGACACCGACAAGATCAAGATCCTGGTGGAAGATGCGATCGACGTATGCGGACTGACCATGCTGCCGCCCGACATCAACCAGTCGGAATATCGTTTCATTCCGGTTGGCGAGCCGCAAAGCGTCACTAAAAAGCCGGTGATGCAGATCCGTTATGGGCTGGGTGCGGTCAAGGGTTCGGGGCAGGGCGCGATTGAAGCGATCATCACGGCGCGGCGCAACGGGCCATTCACCGACTTGTTCGATTTCGCAAAGCGGGTGGACAAGCGGCAGATCAACCGGCGCACGCTCGACTCGCTGATCCGCGCGGGCGCATTCGATTGTTTCAAGGTTGACCGGGCGATCCTGCTGGCGTCGGTCGCGTTCGCGATGGAATGCGCGGAGCAGGCCGAGGCATCGGCCAACCAGGTCAGCCTGTTCGGCGGCGACGATTGCGACATGAATGCGACGCCGGAGTATGTGAAGGCGGTGCCGTGGAGCGACAAGCAAAGGCTGACCGAAGAAAAGGCAGCGCTTGGCTTTTTCCTGTCCGGTCATTTGTTCGACGCCTATGCGGAGGAAGCCCGCAAGTTTGCCCGCACCAGGCTAAGCGATTTGCAGCCTGCGCGCGAGCCGAGAATTCTGGCGGGCGTGATTGCCGGTGTGCGTACCCAGATGACGCAACGGGGCAAGATGGTGATCGTGACGCTCGACGATGGCAGCGCGGCAGTCGAGGTGACGGTGTACAACGAAGTGTATGACGCCAATAAGTCCTTGATCAAGGAAGATGAGTTTCTCGCGGTGCAGGGCAAGGTGTCCGAGGATCGGTTTTCCGGGGGCATGCGGATTACCGCCGAGCGGGTGATGGATATCGCTAACGCGCGGATTCAGTTCGGGAAGAAGTTTTCGTTTGCCCTGTCGGAACGGGTCGATACCGGGCAATTCAGGAATATCCTGTCTCAGTATCGGTCCGAGACGGGGTTGCCGGTTGCTATGTTATATCGCCAGCATGGGATCGATTGCGAGATCCAGTGGCCGGATGAGTGGCGAGTGTCGCCAGCCGATGCGCTCAAGCAATCGCTGGTTGAGCGCTTGGGAGTGCAAAGGGTGGCGGTGGAGTATTAGGGTTCGGCAGAGTCGTTTTACACTTTTAAAGCGTAAACCGACTCTGCCGAATGCAAACCTCCGCATCCACGATCGGAGACAGCAACACCACGCCGCTCCGGTCCACGACAAAGGACTCTCCCGTCTCCAGCACGATATCCCGGGGGTCGCCATTCTGGGTAATCCAGAGCGACCCGGTTACCGACTTGATCGTCATCCCCTGGGCATGACGCAGGCGCACAACTTGCCCATCCTTCAGGCGAAGCGGCTTCCCGCGCGGATCAAGTTCCATCCGCGCTGCGCCAGTCAGACTTTGCAATGCAAAATGAAAAGCCCCCAAAGACCTGCTATGCAGAATGGCATTCATCGCGTTTCCTTTCACTTCCATTGACGGCCAACCCGATCCCGGCCTAATGGAAGCATTATGGTTTGTTCTCATATATTTACAATCCTGCGAAAAGGAATAATATTGTTCTCGTATATGCACAATTAACATGGACCCCGGGAGGCTGAAATGGAACGTGTAGTGGAGATGATGACCTTTGCGAAGGTAGTGCAAATGAAGAGCTTCTCGGCGGCGGCGCGCGAGCTCGCGACTTCGAAGTCGCTGATCAGCAAGCAGATAAGCGCGCTCGAAAGTTCGCTCGGCGTGCGTCTGCTCAACCGCACCACCAGAAGCATGAGCCTCACCGAAAGCGGCGCCGCATTCTACGAGCACTGCGCACGCATCGCCCATGCGATCGAGGAAGCCGAACAAACGGTGACGCAGTTGCAGGCGGCTCCGCGCGGCGTATTAAAAATCACCACCCCGGTCATCTTCGCGTCGCTGCAACTGGCGCCCGCCCTGCAGACATTCCTCAAACGCTATGATCAGGTACAGATAGATCTCGACACGACGGATCGGGTGGTCGACCTGGTTGAAGAAGGCTTTGATCTCGCTATCCGCATCACGGGTAGTCCGCACCCGACCATGGTTGCGCGCAAGATCGCGTCAGTGCGGTGGGCGACTTGCGCTTCGCCCGCATACCTGAAGCGCCATGGCACGCCGCGCACGCCGCAAGAACTGCTGCAGCACCAGTGCCTGGTCTATCAGGGGGTGCCCGCGCCGCATAGCGGCTGGCGTTATCAAGTCGGCGGCAAACATGTGACGCTGCCAGTTAGCGGCAGGTGCCGTGTCAACAGTTCTGAAGTCATGCTGCAAATGGCGCTGAATGGCATGGGAATCGTATTATTCCCGACCTATGTGCTCGGCGCGCATTTGAAGAAGGGCCGCCTGGTGCAGATTCTCTCCGATTTCGAAGCCCGCTCGGATTCGTCACTGTACGCCACCTATATGCCAACCAGGTACATGCAGCCAAAAGTGCGCGCCTTTATCGATCACCTGATCGAACACTTCGGTCCGGAGCCGGACTGGGACCGTTTTTAATATTTAGCCACGGCGGGTGCTGTGCGCGCTTCGCCGACAATAACCCCTCGCGCCATCTCCGCGTAGCGCGTAATGCGCGCAACGCGCGACCGGTCACGGCGTTTCGATCCGCCGCATCAAAGTCTCCACGTGACGTCGTACTGTTCACCGCCCATCGCTTGTCGCGCAATCGATGACCGCCCACTGAAGAAGGCGGATTGTATTCACTACCTCGACTACGCCCCGATGTTCGCTTCTCGTTGAAGCATGTGTACAAAAACCCACGGTCGTGAGCTTGTTGAGTTCGCTCAAGGACACAATTTCTGTTTGGCGAAGACTACGTCTGCGGCAATCGAAACACATCAGGTGACCGATGGTTTGGCCGGCTCCCACACGGCCGAATGCCGCGCATCAGATCAGCTTCATGCACCACATCGCATCCTGCATTTTGCAGGCATATCAAATCAACCAAGGAGTTTCCATGAATGGGATTGCCAAGTTTGTTCACGAAGAAGACGGCGCCGCCGCTGTTGAATATGGTTTGCTGGTCGCGTTGATTGCCGCCGTCATCGTGGTGGTGGTCGCCACCCTCGGCACCAAGGTGAAAGCCGGATTCACGACCGTCTGTAATGCGCTCAAGGGCGGTACCGGCGCCTGCACCTAAGCACCGGTTCGCATTGAAGTGATCTGCCTGCCCGGTGTCGGCTTCGCGTTGAAAGCGTTCTGGAAAACGACACCGGCTGTTCAGGTTTGAAGGTCGTGAATCAAACAGGAAAATAATGCTTCCAACATCCATGCCGGATTCGTTATTACTCAACGCCGTATTGTGCGCTCTGCTGTTGGGCGCCGCGCGCAGCGATATCAGGAGCTTGCGTATTCCAAACCGGCTGGTTTTTTACGGAGCCGCCACCGGATTGCTGTTCAACTGCATGCTGCCCGCCGCGCCCGGCTTCTGGCAGGCGCTGGCGGGGCTCGGGATGGGACTGGCGATCATGCTGCCGCTCTATCTCATGCGAGCGATCGGCGCCGGCGACGTCAAGCTGATGGCGATGGTCGGCGCATGGCTCGGCGCAAACGCGATGCCCGGCGTGGCCTGTTCGACCTTTATCCTCGGCGGCGTGCTGACGCTGATGGTGGCGGTGCGCAACCGGACGCTGCCACGGCTGCTGGCAAATCTGCGCAATATGCTGCTGACGATTTTTTTCAAGATGACGATGCACGAGATGCCGACGCTCGATGCGGGCCTGCCGGTATCCGCGGGCAAGATGCCTTACGGTGTTGCCATTGCGGCTGGCGCCGTGACCTACCTCGTCCTGGCTGCCGCCGGATACATGGAGTTGTTCCAGTTGTTTTGAGCCAGTGGCCGCCGTGCCTGGATGCGCCGCCATCGGGGCGCGGCGGACCGCTAATTAACCACGCAGGAGTAAGCATGAGAAATACCAGGAATCTGGTCATGATAGGAATCTCGATCTTCGCGGCGCTGGCCGCAGTCCTGCTGGCGTCGCGCTGGATTACGCAGCAGGCAAGGCTTCAAACCAATAAGGTGGCTGTCGCGGCGGTCGACATCAATCTCGGCACGCGCCTGACACCGGAAATGATCCGGCTCACCGACTGGCCCGCCGGCAGCGTGCCTGAAGGTGGCTTTACCGATGTCAGGGCGGTCGAGACCCGCGTTGCGCGGGTCAGCCTGCTGCGCGGCGAACCGGTGACGGAATCGAAACTGGCCTTGCACGGCGCCACCGGCGGCCTTTCCGCAGTGGTCGCCGAAGGCAAGCGTGCGATGACGGTGCGCGTCAATGACGTGATCGGGGTCGCCGGGTTCGCCTTGCCGGGCAACTTCGTCGACATCCTGGTCAGCACGCAGGAAGAAACCAGCAAGGCGGGCAACCGTGATCCAAGCATTTCGAAACTCGTGCTGGAGCGGATCCTGGTGCTGGCAGTGGCGCAGGAAGCCAGCCAGAGCGACACCAGACCGAAGGTGGTCAGCGCGGTCACCCTCGAGGTGACGCCGCGGCAGGCGGAAAAACTGGATCTCGCGCGTAGCGTCGGCCAACTGTCGCTCGTGCTGCGCAATCAGGTCGATCTCAAGCCGGCGCTGACCGAGGGCGCTACCAAGCAGAGCTTGCTGTATTTGCCTACCGCCGCGGCGCGCATCGCCGAGCCGGCGCCCGAGCCGGCGCCAGTCGTAAGAAAGAAAATCGCCGTCAGGCAGCCGGTACGGCCGCCAGCCACCGAGTGCCAGCACGTGATCACCGGGAGCGGGCGTATCACGCAATGCGATTGAACAGGGAATGCCATTCAATAAAAATAGGGAGTAACAACCATGTACTGCAAAATAAAGCGCCTATGCAAAGGCGCCATGGGAATCGTCGCCAGCCTCTCGGCGGCAACGTCGTTCGCATTGCCGGCGCCGGCCGGCCAGCCCGCCGCGGCCGGATCGGCCGACGCAAAGGCGGAGGTCCGAGCCGACGCCAAACCGGCTGCGGGCAGCGTAGCCGCAAAGCGCAGTCCGCCCACGCCGGTATGTGCCGCCGAGTTTGCGAGCGGCGTCAATGTCGTGCTTCCGGAAGGCAAATCCAGCATGCTCGACCTGAAGCAAATGAACCTGCCGGCGCCGGCCTGGTTGCGCACCGTTGGCGACCCCGAGGTAGTCCAGGTGGAGCCGATGACATCCAGCGCGCCACGCGCCATGTTTTTTCTGTTTGGCAAAAAAGTAGGGGCCACCAACCTGATGTTCCAGGACCGGGACGGCCGTTGCGGAATGGTTGAGGTATCGGTTGGCGTCGACACCGGCGCGGTGCAGGCCAAGCTGAACCAGCTTATGCCGCTCGAAAAAAATATCCGGATCAGCGCCGCCGCCGATTCCCTTGTGCTGAGCGGGCTGGTATCGGACTCGATCGCGGCTGATAAGGTGTTGCAGATCGCGAACGCCTTTTTGCGCAAGGCCGGCGCAGGCGCAGCCTCCGGCGCGCCGGGGGGCGGCGAGCGCATCGTCAATATGCTGGCGATCGCCGCCCCGCAGCAGGTCATGCTGGAAGTGAAAGTGGCGGAAATTTCGAAAACCCTGCTCGATCGGCTCGGTGTCAGCCTGTCCGCCACTTCGCATAACGGCAGCTGGGCTACCAGCCTTTCAGCGAATTTCAAGAGCGGAAGCAGCGGCGTGCTGAGCCTTGTCAAGGTCACTACCGGCGAATTCATCACGCTCGACGCCGAGAAACGGGATGGCTTGATCAAGATACTTGCCGAACCAAACATCATGGCGATCAGCGGTCAGGAAGGAAGCTTCCTGGCAGGCGGAAAAATCTTCATACCGGTCGCGCAAAGCGGCAGCCTCGGCATCACGTCAGTCACCCTGGAAGAAAAGGAATTCGGCGTCGGACTGCGCTTTACGCCAACCGTGCTGGAAGGCGGCCGGATTAACATACGGGTCGCGCCCGAAGTCTCGGAACTATCGCGTGAAGGAGTTGGCATCAGCTCGACCGGCATCGGCGGCAATGCCGTATTGCCTCTTTTCACCACGCGCCGCGCCTCAACCACGGTACAGCTCTACGACGGCCAGAGCTTCGCCATCGGCGGGCTGATCAAGAACAACGTCACGGAAAATATCAAGGCCTTGCCGATCCTGGGCGAAATACCGGTTTTGGGCGCCTTGTTTCGCAGCGCAGCGTTTCAGACCGACCTGAGCGAGCTGGTATTCATCGTCACGCCGCGCCTGGTAAAAGCGCTGCCGCCCGACTACGCGCTGCCAACCGACAAGTATGTCGAACCGAAGCGCGCCGAATTTTTCCTTGGCGGAAAAATGGAAGGCAAGCCTCCGGCCGTGCCGCTGGCACCGCCACCGTCGTCATCTCCAACACCGTCATCACCGTCATCACCGTCATCACCAACACCAACACCAACACCATCATCACCGTCACCATCGACGCCACCGAAATCCGGCACAGTGCCGCCGACTTCTTACAACGGAATCACTTACGGTTCCGATTTTGAACAGGGAGTAAAGCCATGAAGTCATCGCTTCTTTTACAGCGGATATCTGCCCGGCTTGGCCTCACGGCGCTGAGCCTCGCAGCGCTGGCGGGATGCGCGCCGCTGACGCCCAACCTGGATGCGCAGTTCGGCGACAGCGTCAATCTTCTCAAGGCGCAGCAAGTCATCGATGTGCGCGCGTCCGCCGACACCCGGGTGGTGCGGCTGGACGCGGCTGCCGCGCGTGAAGCGATTGTGCTTTATCACCAGTCGTTTCGGGCGCCCACGCCGCCGCCGGGCGTGATAACCATTGGCGTCGCCGGCGGCCAATGAATTCGGCGCTTCA
>JAQGMO010000297.1 GCA_028292315.1 Herminiimonas sp.
GCAACATAGTCGAATGACCGGACGGTCAAATCGGTGTCGAATTTTGATTGAATATTCATAAATAATCCTATGGCGACTTAATGATACTAGGCCTATAACGTCTCACCGTAGGATTTCGTCGACATGCTAACAATTACTTACAATTTCATATCGGGGACCGCCATTTTCGTAGATCTACATACCTGGTTTAAAGCATGTTTTGGCAAGATGACTCACTTTTAACCGGTTCAGATACGCCGCATGCCCTCTGTCTTTCAATTGAGTGGTGCGGAAAGACGCAATCATCCCGTAAGTTGCTAGATATCATTGTTTGAGGGAAAATCATAGCCAGTGCCAGTGTGGTTCAATTATTTTATGTGCAGTAGCCAGGAGAACATCGTTCGCGATGCGGAAAATAATTTTCGACTTTCGATGCGCGGCACATAGCATGCACGCCTGTATCCATCAGGTTTTTCGCAAGATGAATGGACAAGACCGGCCGCGTGGCGGCACTACCGCAGGACTGGTTCAGAATTTTGACTGGTCCCGAACCAGTCTGGGACCAATGTCCCACTGGCCGCAAAGCCTGCGCACGACCGTGGACATCGTTCTTCATTCTCCGATTGCAATGGTGCTGATGTGGGGGCCGGACCATGTCATGATTTATAACGATGCCTATACCGCCGTTGCCGGCGCCAGGCATCCACAGACGCTGGGCGGGACCGTGCCGGGTATCTGGCCCGAGATCTGGGACTGGAACCGGGCAATCCTGGAAGCGGGTTTCCGCGGAGAAGTGCTGACTTATGGTGATCATCACCTGGTCGTGGAACGCAATGGGCCGGATGGATTACGTATTCTGGAATCGTCAGCTCGGGTCGACCTGCTGATCACCGACGTCGGTTTACCCGGCGGCATGAACGGCCCGCAACTGGCCGATGCCGCGCGTACGCCGGCCCGACCTGAAGGTATTGTTCATAACCGGGTATGCGGCAACGGTGGCAGTACGGGATGGCTTCACTTCGCCCGGCATGCAGGTCATGACCAAGCCGTTTACGCTTGATGCATTGGCCGGCAAGCTTGCGGCCATGACCAACTCCATGTCAGGGGCGCCTTCCGCAGACAGTCCAGCCTGAATCATCGGGCGGTTAGCTTTTTATTCAAGTTGTAATTAACTTTTCTTTGGACCGCCTTTTGCCCGCGAACCGCCTGCAACTTCCAATGGTCTGACAGATTGCTGTCGCCCCGACGGGTCGGGCATGACCGGCAATCAAACCGAAACCATGGTAAGTGTAAAATATTTTGTCATTTGGCCGATACAATACCAGTCCGACACGAGAAGCCCTTCAATGCAAAGGGCTCGCGTTCGCCGGCACAGCTCTCGCCTCATTGCCCATCCTACTTGGAGAAATCACTTGCCATACGTTGCTGAAACTATCACCAAACTTAAACGCACCGGTCCAGCCCAAATCGAGTATTACCAGGCTGTGGAAGAGGTGCTAATGTCCTTGCGCCCGCTGCTGGACAAGAATCCCAGATACAGGCAGCACAATATTATCGATCGTATGGTAGAACCCGAGCGGCAAATCATGTTCCGCGTGGCGTGGATCGACGACAAGGGGCAGGTACAGGTCAACAAGGGGTACCGGATCGAGTTCAACTCCGCGCTGGGACCGATCAAGGGTGGCCTGCGGTTTCATCCGAGCGTCTATGCCGGCATTATCAAGTTCCTGGGCTTCGAACAGGTTTTCAAGAACTCGCTGACCGGCTTGGCTATCGGCGGCGGCAAGGGCGGCAGCGACTTTGACCCCAAGGGCAAGTCGGATAACGAAGTCATGCGTTTTTGCCAGTCGTTCATGAATGAACTGTATCGCCATGTTGGCCCGACTACCGATGTGCCCGCGGGCGATATCGGCGTCGGCGCCCGCGAGATCGGCTACATGTTCGGTCAGTACAAGCGCTTGACCGGGCGTTACGAGGGGGTCTTCACCGGCAAGAAGATCGGCTGGGGCGGTTCGCGCGGACGCACTGAAGCCACCGGTTACGGTTCCGTGTACTTTGCGCAAAACATGCTGGCGGATCGCGGCCAGTCGCTGGAAGGAAAAACCTGCGTTGTTTCGGGCGCCGGCAATGTCGCCATTTACACCATCGAGAAACTGTACCAGGTCGGCGCCAAACCGGTCACGGCAAGCGACTCGGCGGGCATGATTCACCATGCGCAGGGCATTAACCTGGAAACGCTGAAGCAGCTCAAGGAAGTGGAGAAAGTGTCGCTGTCCGAATATGTTAAACATCACGCCGACGCGCTGTACACGCCGGTCGCGCAGTACCCGGCTGGCCGCAATGCGGTCTGGTCGGTGCCGTGCGACGCCGCTTTCCCGAGCGCGACCCAGAACGAGCTGAATGAAGCGGACGCGGCGGTCCTGTTGCAGAACGGCTGCATCTGCGTGTCGGAAGGCGCGAACATGCCGTCGACTCAGGGCGCGGTCGACAAGTTCCTTGGGGCGGGCATTTGCTACGGTCCTGGCAAGGCGGCGAATGCCGGCGGCGTGGCGACCAGCCAGCTTGAAATGGCACAGAACGCCAGCATGGTGCAATGGACGTTTGAAGAAGTCGATACCCGCCTGCGCGCGATCATGGACAACATCTACCGCAACGCAAGCGAGACGGCGCGCGAGTTCGGCCGGCCGGGCGACCTGGTGCTCGGTGCGAACATCGCGGGCTTCCGCAAGGTTGCCGATGCGATGATTGACCAGGGCGTGGTGTAAGCATCACGCCGGGAACCTGCGCGGCAGAAGGACAGCGGCCGCGCAGGTTCCTGGAGGACTGCTGGAACAGCCCGTGTCCCGGGAGGGACGCGGGTACCAGCAATTGTCAGGTCGGGGAAATCAGTCGCATCTTGAAATTTCTGCCCTTGATATTGCCATTGCTTAATAGCGTAAATGCCTTATCCGCGATCCGTCGGTCCAGCGCGACATAAGTCATGAATTCAAACACATTGATCTTGCCGACCTGTTCCTTGGTCAGACCTGCATCGCCGGTCAGTGCGCCGAGCAGATCGCCGGGACGCAGCTTGTCTTTTTTGCCCCCCATGATGCACAGCGTTACCATTGGCGTGCGCAGCGCGTCGCCTTGCGCGGCATCCATCGGCGGCAGATCGAACCATTGAGCCGGGCCGCCCTGGTATTCCTCGATCAGCTTTACCCATTTCTTTTCATTCGGTGCGCACAGTGTCAGTGCCAGGCCTTTGTCCTGGGCACGACCGGTGCGACCGACGCGATGTATATGCACCTCGGTGTCTTTTGACACGTCGACATTGATCACTGCGCCGAGCGTTTGAATATCCAGTCCGCGCGCAGCGACATCGGTCGCCACCAGTACCGAACAGCTCTGGTTGGCGAACAACACCAGGATTTCGTCGCGCTCCCGCTGTTCCAGCTCACCATATAGCGCCAGCGCGGAAAAACCTTGCTGTCTCAATTCGGCCGCCAGTTCGCGGCAATGGATTTTGGTATTGCAGAATGCTAGTGTCGATACCGGCTTAAAGTGGTTCAACAACCGTGCCACGGCCGTATTGCGCTCCTCGTATCCGACTTCATAAAAGCGCTGTTCGATCCGGGCGGCGTTGTGCTGCGCCTCCAGTTTCACTTCGGACGGCTCTCTCAAAAAGGGCGCACTTGCTTTGCGAATGTCGTTAGGATAGGTGGCGGAAAACAGCAGCGTCTGGCGCCGTGCCGGGCAGGCGCTGACAATGCCGGAGATCTCTTCATAAAATCCCATGTCTATCATGCGATCGGCTTCATCCAGGACCAGCGTTTCTACCCTGGATAAATCGATGGTATTGCGCCCGATGTGGTCGCGAATTCGTCCGGGCGTGCCGACCACGACATGCGCGCCATGTTCCAGCGATGCAATCTGTGGCCGCATCGGCGCACCGCCACATAGCGTAAGTATCTTGAGGTTGTCAGTGAAGCGTGCCAGGCGGCGCAATTCATTGGACACCTGATCAGCCAGTTCGCGGGTAGGACAAAGTACCAGGGCCTGAACGGCGAAAAAGCTGGGGTTAAGTTTGTGCATGATGCCGATGCCGAACGCGGCTGTTTTGCCGCTGCCGGTTTTGGCTTGCGCGATCAGGTCGCGCCGCTCCAGAATCAGGGGCAGGCTTTGCGCCTGTATCGCGGTCATCTCGCGATATCCGAGCTGGTCGAGGTTGCTCAATAGCGCCGGTGACAACGGCAAACTGGAAAAAGAGGTGTTATTCATAGTAATTGTGCTGGCCAGCGTATTGGAGAATGCAGTCTAACAGGCGGGACGATTGACGGTCATCGCAGGATAGGGCGCGCAGAAAACAAAAAGCCCGGCTGCAATAGCCGGGCCAGGCGCATGAATTTGGTTGCGGGGACAGGATTTGAACCTGTGACCTTCGGGTTATGAGCCCGACGAGCTGCCAGACTGCTCCACCCCGCGTCTGAGGGAGCGAATTCTACAGGCCATTAGCCGATGCGGCAACCATAATCGGGAATGTTTGATTCCAATTCCGAAATCGGTTGAAATACCCGAGCCAAACAGATGGGCTTTCACTCAATGCGCCACCTGGCCCCCGCTGCCGTAGATTTGCCCGGTGCCGCCGGGCTTGTAAAGCGCGCCTTCGGGATCTCTTGGGGGCTCATCGTACTGTTGCCGGGTCGCTTGCATCGCGGAAATTTTTTCTCCGAGCGCGGGCAGCAGGTTTTCCATGGTGGTATTCAGCTTGGCCATCATGCCAACCTTTACGTCGCGCACCGGCTTCGTCGCGGCATGCAGACTTGCATCCGCCACTTTATGCGGGTCAATCTGTGGGGTTGGTAATTTTGGCTCTTTGTCCATGTAATTTTTGGCATGCTGCGGGAACGGTGTGTTGACGGCGGTGGGCTGGATCAATGTGATCGAGACCGGCGACTTGTCGACTTCCTCGACCTCGACCCGCAATGCATCGGTGAATCCTTTCACGGCATGCTTGGACGCTGAATACATTCCCTGCAAAGGAATAACCGCTTCGGATACTTCACTACCCACATTGATCAGCGATCCACCCTGCGCAAGCAGATGCGGCAGCGCAACAAGCGAGCCATTGACGACACCCCAGAAATTCGTATCAAACAGGCGCCTGCTGTCTTCTTCGCTGACTTCATGCAAGCGTCCGTAAATCGAGCCCCCGGCATCGTTAACCCAGGTATCGATTGTTCCAA
>JAQGMO010000317.1 GCA_028292315.1 Herminiimonas sp.
TTTGACCTTTGACCTATTAAGCAGGTCAGGATTCCCGCGACAATTTTCCGGGGTCCGGCTGGGGCATCTCCACCCGTGTCAGCTGGTCGGCGTCGAGTTGCTGCGTAAATTCCTTTACAGAATCCAGGACCGGCTGGCGGTCTTCCGGAATCGCGGGCCCGGACTGGATATACAGCGTAAGCAACTGGGCCAAATGAAGCAGCGACGAAACATGGGTACGCTCGTAACCGTGCGAGGCGTCGGTGCCGAAGCACAGCAGCGCCGTACGGACGTCATGCCCGGCTGAAACCGCCGCGCCGGCATCGGAATGATAGAAACGGAACACGTCGCGCTTGTGGGGAATCCCGTGTTCCCCACATAGCGACAACAGGCGCCGGGTAAGATGATAATCATGCGGTCCGGCAGAATCCATCAACGGTATGATCACGCCCGCTTCCTGGCCACCGTTCCCGCCTAGCCCTCCGATAATCGGTCCGATATCGACGCCGATCACCTCGCTGACGTCCTGTTCAATACCGGCGCGCGCGCCCGACCCGACTTCCTCGGTGAGCGTGAATATAGGATGGCAGTTCATCGGTATCGCCACTTTTGCATCGACTATGGCTTTCAGCGCAGCCAGCAACGCGGCCACGCCGGCCTTGTTATCCAGGTGGCGTGAAACGATGAAACCGTTTTCCAGCAACTCGGGGCTGGCGTCGAACGCAACAAAATCCCCGGCCTGGATGCCGAGCGACGCCGCATCGCCGGCAGAAGAAATTCGTTCATCCACCCGCACTTCAAGCTGGTCCCAGCTAATCGGTTGAGAGTCCACTGCTTCGTTATAAACATGTCCGGAAGCGAGCAGCGGCAACACCGAACCACGATGCCGCCCCTGGTCGGTAAATATGGTGACGCGGCCTCCTTCAGCCCAGCGACTGGACCACGTGCCGACCGGCATTAACGATAGCCGGCCATCCGGTTTTATGTCGCAGACCATGGCGCCAAGCGTATCGAGATGCGCAACAATGGCGCACGCCGGGCTCGACTTGCGACGTTCCGGCAAGGTGCGCGGCAGGATGGCGCGTATCGTTCCGCGCCGGGTCAGTTCATAGCGTATGCCCATCCGGTCGAGCCGGCCGCCGGTGTAGTGCACGATCGCATCCGTGAGCCCGGTTGGACTCGGGATCGCCAGCAGTTCAAGCAGGGTCGTTTTAAGATAATCGACATCAATCGGAATTTTTTCCATTATTTCTCATGCGGTAAGGGGAAACAGCAGATCAATGAACCGCTGTGCGGTCGGTTGCGGCTCATGGTTTGCAAGACCCGGCCGCTCGTTTGCTTCGATCAGGACATATTCGGCCGAGTCCGGCTGCTCCACCAGGAAGTCGAGGCCGACCACCGGTATGCGCAGCGCGCGCGCGGCCAGCTCGGCGGCATCCCTCAAGGCCGGATGCAACACATCGGTAACATCATGTATTGTGCCGCCGGTGTGCAGGTTGGCGGTCTTGCGCACCCGGATCTGAAGCCCGTTTGCAGGGATCGATTCCATGGTAAGCCCGTTCGCGGCGAGGCAGCGGATTGTTTCCGCATCCACCGGAATCCTGCTCTCGCCGCCAGTGGCGGCCGCGCGCCGCGCGCTTTGGCGTTCTATCAGTTGCGCGATGGTCAAGACACCATTCCCGGTTACCTCGGCCGGACGGCGAATGGCGGCCGCCACGACCTTGTAGCCGATGACGACGACGCGAAGATCTTGTCCGGGACAATATTCTTCAAGAACAACGTGCCCCCCAATCGACGCGGCGCGATTGATCGCTTCCGTCAGGTCCTGCTCCGACCGGATATCCACGCTGATGCCGCGACCCTGCTCGCCGAGCGCCGGCTTGACCACGATGGAACCATATTCGCGGAGGAAGGCCGCGTCGGCCTGCGCATCGCCGGCGACTTGCTGTCGCGGCACGCGCAGTCCGACCGAGGCAAGACGGCGCAGCGTCAATACCTTGTCCTGGCACCATGTCATCGCGACACCGCCAGTCAATTCCGTCAGCGACTCGCGACAAAGAATTTCATGGCCGCAATAGCGTAGTTTGAAAATGCCTGCAGCGGTGTCGATGACTTCCACGCCGATTCCGCGCCGCCGCGCTTCATCGACGATCAGCCTGGCATACGGATTTAAACCGGCGATCTCCTCGGTGTTAACGAAAAGCTGTTCATTAATGGCGTTTTTATGTTTCACCACAAAGCCCGGCACCTGTTCGAATCCCATCTTCCGGTAGAGTCCGATGGCATGCTCATTGGAATGCAGGACCGACAGGTCCACGAATTTCCGGCCGCGCTTAGCCAGTTGGGCCGACAAGTGGTTGATCAGCGTAGGCCCAGTGCCCGACAATCCTGTCTGGGGATCCACCACCAGGCACCACAGGCTGCTGCCGTCCTGCTCGCCGAAGGCCGCCACATGATCGACACCGATCACCGAGCCGATCACTTCGCCGCTGTTTTCATCCTCGGCGACCAGGTAAATCAAGGCATCGCTATGGCGTTGAGCCCATACTGTTTTCGGATCGAGGGGCACCATCCCGCGCATCATGTATAGCCGATTAATAACTGCGATATCAGCGCGCGTAGCGAGCGGGCGCACATGGACTCCCGCCGCCGGCTCCTCGTCCGGCGCCGCCGGGTCGAGCATGCGCCGGAAAATCAGCGACGGGTCCAGGAACAGGTCCGCGGGTGCTTCGGCCAGCACAAGTTGCGGTTCGCTTACATGCAATGCGATGTCGCGCTTGCCTGAAACCTCCTGCTGCAGCGCCTGCGCCAGCAGAGCCGACGACTCGAACGACGGCCCATACAGCAAGCGGCCCCAGCCGCAATCCAGAGTGGCATTGGGCCGGCATGCCCATTGCACCTGGGACGGCGAGGGCGCACGATCCTGCGCGCGCCGAAAAAAGGGTGGCGCCCCGACTTTTCCCGCACCGTTTGAAGATGGCTCAGGTTGGATATCAGTCATGATGCTTTTCCTATTGAATTAACTTGTGTCACTACCCTGCAAACCGACTGCGGCATGACCGGTCAGGCCGCTTGCAGAAACCGGCACAGGCGCTTGCCAAAATCCAGCTCGGTTTTTCGTCCTGTGCGATCCATTCGCTTCATATTCCGCGCGTTTGCAGCCATGCCTCAAGCAAGGCAATCTGCCATAGCTTTGAACCGCGCAGTGGCGTGATATGGCTATCCGGCGACTCCAGCATGGAGGCGACAACATCGTGTCTGAAGAGTCCGCGCCGGCGCGCCGCCTGGCTATCCAGCGTGCCGCGCACGAATTCCAGGAAATCGCCCCGCAAGTACTTGAGGGCCGGCACCGGGAAATATCCCTTGGGCCGGTCGACGATCTCTGCCGGTATCACTGCGCGCGCGGCCTCCTTCAATACGTATTTGCCGCCTTCGCTTATCTTGTGCCGCGCGGGAATGCGCGCTGCCAGTTCGACCAGTTCATGATCGAGAAAAGGCACGCGCGCCTCGAGCCCGAATGCCATCGTCATGTTGTCGACCCGTTTGACAGGGTCGTCCACCAGCATCACCGTCGTATCCAGGCGCAGCGCGCGATCAATTACGCTGGCCGCGCCGGGACTGGCAAAATGGGCTTCCAGGAAGGCGCCGCTGGCATCGCCGGCAACCAGGCCCGGCGCGAGCAGGGAGCACATCTCCTCATGGCTCCGGTCGAAGAAAACCCAGCGGTATGCATCGACGCCGCCGGCGGAATCATTGACCTGCATGAGCGGCGGGTACCAGTGGTATCCGCCGAAGACCTCATCGGCGCCCTGCCCGCTCTGCACAACCTTGCTATGGCGTGACACGGCCTGCGACAAAAGATAGAAGGCAACGCAGTCGTGGCTTACCATCGGCTCGGCCATCGCATCGATGGCCGCTGGCAGCGCGCGCAGCAGGTCGGCTGCGGGAACATGCAGTTTCTCGTGGATCGTGCCGAAGTGCCGGGCTACAAGGTCAGAGTAGCGATACTCGTCGCCGGCCTCCTGGTCCACCGCCTCGAAGCCGATTGCATAAGTACGCAAATCGCGGGTCCCCTCCTGCGCCAGCAGCCCTGTGATCAGGCTCGAATCGAGTCCGCCGGACAGCAGCACGCCGACCGGCACATCGGCCACCAGGCGGCGCCTGACCGACACGCGCAATGCATCGAGCACGGCAGCTTTCCAGTCTTCGAAGCTGCGCCTTTCATCTTCTTCGCTACGCGTGAAATCGAGCTTCCACCATGTCGTCGACGCGCATTCTCCCGACGGGTGAACGGTCATCAGAGTGCCGGGCGGTAGTTTTTTCACGCCGCGCAAGATGGTGTGCGGGGCCGGAACCACGGCGTGCAGCGACAGGTAATAATGCAATGCCTCCGGGTCGATTGACGTATCCACGCCACCCGCCGCAAGCAACGCCGGCAACGTCGATGCGAAGCGCAGACGCGCGCTATCGACGGTGTAATAAAGTGGTTTGATACCAAGACGATCCCGCGCAAGATAAGTGACGCCGCTGTCGCGCTCCCACAGCGCAAACGCAAACATGCCATAGAAGCGGTCAAGCGCCTTCGCGCCCCATTTGTGCCATGCCTTGATGATGACTTCGGTGTCACCGGTCGAAACAAACTGGTAGCCGGATGCTTCAAGTTCTTGCCGCAACGCGTGATGATTGTAAATTGCCCCGTTGAAGACAATGCCCATCCCCAATACATTATCAATGAATGGCTGATGCGCCCGCTGGCTCAGATCCATGATGCTCAGGCGACGATGGCCAAAGCCGCGCGCGCCAAGGCTGAAGATGCCTTCGCCGTCCGGTCCGCGGCGCGCGTGCGCCGAATTCATTCTTGCTATTGCCCCGACATCGGCAAAATTTTGATCGAAACGTAGTTCGCCGGCAATTCCACACATAGAAATTTTTTCAGCTGTTGTAATTTGAAAATAGATAGAGGCAAATTGTGTTCCCGCCAGCTTCTTTACTCAGAGTAGTATCAGACAGGGTTCAGTATTCTCTGACTCACCGGCGCCCGCACGGCTATCCCAATCAGGTTGCCCTTGGTATATCTACGTTCCCATTTCTACAAGCTGCACCATGGCAGGAACAAGAATCCCACGGAATAGAGGCGGTTGACGCAGTGTTTGCGACAATTTTGGCATCACGACACAAAAGGAATTCCTGACGCATGCTTGCCGGGTTGTAGGCTTGCGGACACTGATCGAACACTCTACAGCGGCTGAATGAGAAAGCGGCATTGCTTTGAATCCTGGCGTGAATAATTCGCATAGTGAAAAAAAGCTCCGTAATTTTTACAGGGTCTACGCGCCGGAGCCGTTGCAAGATGTATGGTCCTGAAAATTCCTATCCTTCAATTTCCGCGTTAAAATTAAAACTTACGACTG
>JAQGMO010000336.1 GCA_028292315.1 Herminiimonas sp.
CCAGTCCGATGAAATTAACCGGCGCAACCATGCCCAGCTCGGGATGATGCCACCGAATCAGGGCTTCCATCCCGACGATACCGCCGGTGCGCAGGTCCACCTGGGGCTGGTAATGGAGCATGAACTGACCGCGTTCAAGCGCGTTGCCAAGGTGCTTCTCGAGGCGCCTTCGTTCCAGCGCCGATTCATTCATTGCCGCCGTATAGAACTGGTAGCGATTGCGGCCAAGTTCCTTGGCCCGGTACATCGCAATATCGGCATGGTCCATCAACGTCTCCGGATCGGTGCCGTCGCCCGGATATACCGCGATACCCATGCTGCATGTGAGAAAAAATTCCTGCCCTTCGATGGCCACCGGCTGAGCGACTGCGCACATGGTGCGCTTTAAAATACCCATTCCCGACTGTTCATCCGCAAACCCGGACAGGATAATGATGAATTCATCGCCGCCGAATCGGGCCACCGTATCAGTCCCGCGCGTGGCGGACTGAAGACGCCTGGCTATTATCTGCAACAACATGTCGCCTGCCCTATGGCCAAGCGTATCGTTGACGGACTTGAAATTTTCGAGATCGAGAAACAGAACCCACACCGGTTGCCCATCGCGAAACGAGTGCGCAATGGCCTGGTGCAAGCGGTCATTCAGCAACGCACGGTTAGGCAAGCCGGTCAAACCATCATAATGCGCGAGATAGAGCAACTCCTGTTCCGCCCGCTTGCACTGGGTAATATTCTCGTGCGCGATCACCAGCCGCGTCGGTCCACCACCGGGAAACCGGGTTATCTTCGCCAGGAACCAGCGCTGTTCGAACGGCGAGTTGCATGTGTATTCCATGCTGAACTCATCGCGTTCGCCGCGCGCGACTTCACGCATGCCGGCGGCGAATCTGCGCGCGTCATTCACCGCTTCGCCGGTCGCGCGGTCACATACCGCCAGGTAGTCTGCCTGCTGCCATACCGTATCGGAATGCGCTCCATTTGCCGCCGCAAAGTCTCGCCATGCCTTGTTCACGGCAAGGATTTTGCCGGCTTCATCAACCACGCAGATATGTTGCGACAAGGCGTCGATCGTAGACTTTATAAACCGTTCCGATTCACGCTGTTCCTCTTCCATCCGCTTGCGCGCCGTGATGTCTTCAACTACTGCAATCAGGTGTTTCGGACATCCACCGCTATCGCGAATCAATGACACGGCAACCGACGTCCAGACAACGCCGTTATCCTTGCGGCAATAGCGTTTTTCAAAACGATGAACGATGGCTTCACGCCCTGCCAACAGGGAATCCATCGCCGGCTGAATCTCGGACGCTTCCTCCGGATGGATCAGGTTCGTGATCGTCAGGGCCGATAGCTCGCTTTCGGTATAACCGAGCATTTCGCAAACCCGCGGATTGGCGAATAGCAGTTGTCCATCGAGCGCCATATGTACAATACCGACCGGCACCAGATCGAATGTGGCCCGAAAATGCCGCGTGCTTTCCCTGAGCATTTCTTCGGAGTGCCGCCGCAGCCGCAGAAACGCCTCCAGCCGCGCCAACAGGTCATCCTTACCGAGGGGTAAGCGCAGCACATCGTCGAATCCGGCGCGCAGCCATGGCGTGGAGCGCACATTGCCCGTGAGCGCCAGCAGCATGGGAAGATACAATGGTTGAAGCCGCTGCTTGAGCCCGAACAGCGCCGAGCCATGCAGACGCGCGGAATGCTCGTCGGCGATGACCAGCGATCCGGCGGCATCATTCCGCGCCATGTCCTGAGCGGTAAAAATCTTTACGCTATGGCCGGTCTGCTCAAGAAGATCCGCTAGCAGACGCCGGTCGGCCTGACTTGAAATCATCAGGCCGATCGTTGCGACATTGGGCAAGCGGTTCATGGCGATTCACTCGTCTTTTTTGAACGCTGGAATACCTGTCAGGATCCCCTGTAAATATTGCAACTTTCCACTAATCCGGATACCGTCGATTCCGGCTTCAATCTGACGCAGTTCCGATTCAAAGTTGCCTATCCGTTTTTTCAGGCAACCGATGACTTTGATGACTTTGCCGGCATGTTCCGCATAGCGCAACAGCACGATATTGTCCGCAAGATGACTGACACCAAGATCAGTTGCCTTGAGGCTGGTGCTCGTAATGTGTTCCACTTCATTGATGAGTATGGTGGTTACGCCGTTGCGCGACAAATAATTGACCAGGTTATGAATATGGGCCTGCGGCCGGCCGAACTCCTCCATCGCGAACTGGTAGCCGCGCAGACTGTCGATCATGACGATTTGGCAGCCGTCCATTTCAACGGCCTCGCGTACCATTGCGAGGAATTCATCTGGATAAAGCTCGAGCGGATTGATGCGGACGATCTTCAGCGCGCCAGACTCGACCGCGTCATCAATCGGTGCACCGATCCCTTTGCTGCGCGCAACGATGAAGCTGGCCGGTTCTTCGAAAGTGAACAGTATCGCCCGAGCGCCGGTCTGACCATGGTTCGCCAGGAACTGGGTGCCCAGGGTGCTTTTACCGGTCCCGGTTGGGCCGGTAAGCAGTGTCGTCGTCCCTGATTCCAATCCGCCGCCCAGCAACTCGTCCAGGGTAGCAATGCCGGACGAAATCATTTGTTTACCGGGGCGTATCGAACCGGCCCCTTCGATGCGGTGCGGGAAAATTCTGATGCCGTCCTCGCCGATGCGCAACGGGTGCCGGCCAGACATGAAGTCGGAAGCGCGCAGTTTTTCGATTTGCACGCTGCGCAAACCGATCGCAAGGGAAGCCGAAATTTCCAGGCTTAGGCGAATTACGCCATCCACAGCCAGCGCCACCGAGGTATCCCGTTCCATCTCGTTTGGTTCAAACGCCAGGTACGACGTCACCCCTGCCTTATTCAGGAAGTTCACCAGCCCCAGGATGTTCTTGCGGAACTGATAATCGTCGGTCGCCAGATAGCGCAGCTGGGTCACGGAATCGATCACTAGCCGCTCAGGCCGCTTCTGTTGAACAGCCTGGTAAATCGCCTTCCAGACCGGGATACTCTCGACCTCGCTAGGGGGGAACATATGATATTCGCCGGCGCTTTCGCCAAGTTCTTCACCGCCCGGCGACAGGTCGACGACCTCGATTCCTTCGAGGCTCCAGCCGAAGCCGGCCACGTTACTGGCGATTTCGGCGCCCGGTTCGCACAAGGTGATATACATACAGCGTTCACCGCGGGCGCATGCGCTCCGCAGCCATTGCAGTGAAAAGATGGTTTTCCCCGCGCCGGGCGCGCCCGCCAGCAAATAGCTGCGGCCGGCGATCAGGCCACCGCCAAGAATTTCGTCACAGCCAGGGACGCCGGTTGAAAGACGTGGTGTCGCAATCGTTTTGGTCATGTCGGTTCAACATCGTGCTTAATCATATTGCTTTGTCGCGTAGTCCTGTCATGTTGTTCGCCGGATGCGAACAGGAGGCGGAACCGTCCCGGGGATTCGATGGTGTCGCACGATCCCTGCTTTCGATGGGATGGAACGTGAATGACTTGGCCCGGGCCGCTCGCACTCCATGTGCGTAATGCCGTGCAACGCGGCGTAGTTGCTCAATTGCGCGCCAGTTTGCGGTTTGTTCGCAGTGCATGTTGAAGTATCGCTCAAGGCGGTTGGCAAGCGCTATCGGCGAAAGAACGATTCTGTGTAGTGGATCACTTACAAACACGGTAACCGACTGTAGGTGAATTTATTCCAGGAGCCCGTTCTCAAACGCATACCGGGTCAGTTCCGCATTATTTTTCAAACCCATTTTGCCGAGAATGCGCGTGCGATAGGTTGTCACGGTGCTTGCGCTCAGGTGCAGCGCTTTACCGATTTGAACCAGACTTTCACCAGCCGCGATCATCTTCAACACTTCGAGCTCGCGGTCGGAAAGGAATTCATGGGCGCCCAGGCTCACGCCGTCGATCATGCCGGCCAGTTTTTCCGCCATCGCGGCACTTACATACCTTCCTCCGGCCGCGACCTTCCTGATGCCGGCAACCATAGTCTCCGCAGTGCTGTTCTTGGTCAGATAGCCGGACGCTCCAAATTTGTAGGCACGCAGTGCGTAGATGCTTTCGGAATACATGCTCAATACCAGCACAGCCAGCATCGGCCTCGCCTTGCGTAGCTGCTTAAGGAGTTCAAGACCATGCATGTCCGGCAAATTGATATCGATGAGGGCAACGTTAAAATCCTGCTCCTTTGCGAGCCGCAGCGCTTGTTCCGCTGTTTCCGCTTCACCGGTTACTTCAATATCGCTCGCGGAACCCAGCATCTGACGCATCCCGTTTCGCACGACTTCGTGGTCATCAACCAGCAATATTTTGATCTTATGAATAATCATCTTCAATTCCATCGGCATACGTGGCGCCCTCCCGGTAGACTTGCCGATGGCGACGGCCTGTCGCCACGACGTTCAGGACCAGGGGTTTGGCGGACCCATTCCAGAAGCTGCTGATACGGCCTTTACTACCGTCCCGATTATGTGGGCGCGAGTTCAATGCGATTTCGCCCTCCGGCCTTGGCCCGGTAAAGCGCATCGTCAGCGAAATGAATTAACTGATTGACCGAAATGGTTTTTCCATTGCCGGCCACTGCGACGCCGATGCTCAAGGAAGTTGAAATGGCGCTAAAATCCGTCGCGATCGGACTGTCTGCGACTCTCTTTCGTATCCTTTCAGCCACCTCGAGTGCCCCATCGGACGTACATGCAGGCAGCACAATCAACAGTTCTTCACCGCCATATCGTCCCAGCGCGTCATAAGGCCTGAGAACAGCCGCGACACGTCGGGCGATTTCACATAGCACCGCATCGCCCGCCAGATGACCATAAACATCATTGGTGCGCTTGAAATGATCAACATCGGCAAAAATAATGGAGATGGGATAATTGTTTCTGTCATGGCGGACCATCTCCTTTTGCAATATCTCCATGATCGCGCCGCGATTATGAATCCCGGTTAGCGCATCATGCGTCGCCTTGATCCGCAGTTTTTGTTCCAGTTCGCAGATACGCTTGCCGGCCCTGATCCTGACCTGCAATTCTTCATCGTTGAACGGCTTGCTGATGAAATCGTCGGCGCCGGCGTTCATCGCTTCCACGATAAACTCCGTCTCGCTCCGGGAAGTCAGCATGATCAGGTAGGCATACCGGTCCTTGACCGTTTCGCGAATCCGGCGGCACACATCGGTCCCATCCATGCCCGGCATCATCCAGTCGATGATGGCCAGCATCGGCGCACCGGGTCGCTGCAACATTTCGCAGGCGCTTTTTCCATCGGTAGCGGTGACCACTTCGTAGCCCCAATCCTCTAATACGTCCTTCAAATACAGCAGGGATACCCGATCGTCATCGGCAATTAATATCTTCAATTGGTATTTCCTGTGAATGCTTCCAATGCGGCGGCCAATTCGGCTGCGCGCGACTCCACTTCCAGGGCGGCCTTTTGCATGCCGTCGGCTGCGTTATCTCTGCCAGCCTGTTCCAGCTTGTAGGCCGCGTCGGCAAGCGGCTCCGCGCTGACAGTGACTGCTGCGCCCCGTAGCCGATGTGCGGCGCGTTCAACTTGCACCGCATCATCGGCATCGACAGCCGCGCGAATCTCGGCCACTGCATCAGGCAGGTCCTGCAACAGGAGATGGGCGAGCTGCTGCAACAGGGCGTGCTTGCCACGCGCCCTTCTTAGCGCCTTTTCGAAATTAAAGGCTGTGGTGATGTGAACTGCCTCGACTTCCGGCGCCGGATAACCGGCCGCTGATTCGACAATCGGCGTCTGCACAATTTCAAGCCGCTCCAGCAACTGTTCCGGGTCGATCGGTTTCGACACATAGTCATCCATCCCCGCTGCCATGCAGCGGTCCCGGTCTTCTTTCATCGCATGCGCTGTGACCGCGACAATATGAATATGCTTTCCTGTCGATCGTTCGCGGCGCCGAATTTCAGCTGTTGCCTGGTAGCCATCCATTTCGGGCATCTGGCCATCCATGAGGATAACGTCGAAAGACTGTTGATCAAGCATATGCAGCGCTTCGATGCCGTTATTGGCAATCGAAAACGTGTGTCCTCTCTCTGTCAGAATTTCCGCGACCAGTATCTGGTTGATAGGATGGTCTTCCGCCACGAGAATGTTCAGTCTACGCGCTGGTTTTGCCCGGGTTGCATCCGGACCCGGGCCAGGCTCGGGCTTATCAATAGGCCCGATATTTGCCGCCGTCACGATTGCGTTAAACAATTCCGACGGCTTCACCGGCTTCCTGAGCAGACCTGTTATCCCTAATTCCCGGCTACGTGGCAGCTCATCCGGCATGTCGCTCGAAGAAAGCATCATGAGGGCCGCGTCCTTGATGGCGGGAGCCGATTTGATCGCCTGCGCCAGCTGAAAGCCGTCGATCTGCGGCATTTGCGAATCAAGCAAAACCAGGGGGAAAGGCCTGCCGAGCGCTGCTTCACGCTGCATTTCCGCCAATGCCTGCTCGCCACCCGCAGCCAACACCGGGCACATGCCCCAACTGATTAAAATCTCAGCCAATATCAACCGGTTGCTGCGGTTGTCATCGACGACCAGCACCGCCATATTTTTCAGGACCGACGGTGGCAGCACGACCGCAGTGGCCGCGGCAGAAGGCACATTGAGCCGCGCCGTGAAGTGGAATCTAGTCCCGTTACCTGCTTCGCTATCGACCCATACCCTTCCATCCATTAACGCCACCAGTTGCGACACGATTGCCAGGCCAAGGCCGGTGCCGCCGAACTGCCGCGTTGTCGAGCTATCGGCCTGGGCGAACGCATTGAAAATATTGGTCTGCTGCTCCGGTGAAATGCCGATGCCCGTATCCGACACGGTGAAGTGCAGCATGGCGCAGCCGTTTTCAGACGACTCTTGCGAAACCCGCACCACGACTTCGCCATGGTGGGTAAACTTGATCGCGTTCCCGGCCAGATTCACGATAATTTGCGTCAGCCGGCCGGGGTCGCCAAGGAGAGTGGCCGGCACGTTCATCGCCACGTGATAGGTCAGTTCCAGGCCTTTTTCATTTGCGCTGGCTGAGAATGCTTTTAAGGTGTCGCCGAGCAATTCCCGCAAATCGAACTCAACGACGTCGAGTTCCAGCTTGCGCGCTTCCATCTTGGAGAAATCGAGGATATCGTTCAAAAGCCGCAGCAATGAATCCGCCGATATTTTTACCAGCCGCAGATAGTCGGCTTGCTGCGCCGACAGCGGCGTCTTCAGCACCAGATTGATCAAACCGATCACGCCGTTCATCGGCGTGCGGATCTCGTGGCTCATGTTCGCCAGGAACTCGCTCTTTGCCTGGTTCGCCAGTTCGGCTTTTTCCTTGGCTTCCTGCAGCTCGTACTCGAATCGCTTTAGCTCCGTGACGTCATGGTCGCTGCCGCGGTAACCCAGAAGTTCGCCGTGGTCACCCAGCATCGGTATCGCAGTTGATTGCGTATAGCGGTTTCTGCCATCCTTATGGTGCCAACACAACAACATGTTGCTCCACGTAGCATTCTCGCGGACGAGCGTCGACAAGGTTTCCGCGACTTCCTGCTGCTGAGCGGGATGGAGGCGCGTCAGGATATTCGTCCCTTGCAGTTCTTCCGGCGTGTAACCGAGAACGCTCTCGACTGCCGGGTTGGCATATAACACCCGGCCCTCCGGATCGATCGACCAGATCCAGTCCTTCGTCGTTTCCACGATCGAGCGGAATTTTTCTTCGCTGTCGCGCAACGCTTCCTCGGCGCGTTTGCGTTCCGTAATATTCGTGAGGAAGCAAAACAGGTATGGGCTCCCGGCCAGTTCGACCAGGTCGACAGCAATCAGCAAATCGAGGATCCCGCCTTCCTTAGCGCGGGCCTTTATCGGGAAATCCCTGACCGAGCCTATGTGCTGTATCCGCTCCACCATTTCAATCCGCTCTTCCGGCGTGAGCCAGAAGTCGAGCGCGACCGACGTATTCCCAATCATTTCTTCGCGCGTATAACCCAACATCTGCAACAAGGCATCATTGACGTCGACGAAATGTCCGTCGCTGATGCGCGTAATACTGATGGCTACAGGGCATAAGTTGAACACGGTCGAAAAGCGCGTTTCCGACTGCCGCAAGCGATCGTTGGCCTCCTTGTGCTCGGTAACATCCATCATCGCGCCGATCATCCTGACCGCGGTGCCGTTGCTGTCGCGCAGAATGTGGCCGCGGTCGAGAACATGGGCATAAGTGCCGTCAGCTTTGAGGAAACGATACTCGGCGACCCAATATTTTTCACCCTTGTCGATTTCGTCTTTGATTTTCTCGAGCACTTCAGCGCGGTCGTCGGGGTGGATGCGTTCTTTCCACCAGGCGGGCGCTCCTTCGACTTTCTCCGGCCCGTATCCGAACTGATCGGCGAGGCCCTCGTTCCACCATGTCTGCATGGTTTCAAAATCCAGATCCCAGATCACATCATTGGTCGCCTGCGATACCAGGAGAAAGCGTTCGTGCGCCTTGCGGATTGCTTGCTCGACCTGCCGGCGCTCACCGATGTCGCGTACGATTCCGACGAACAGCCGCTCGCCCCCGATGCGCATTTCGCGAATCGAGATTTGCATTGGAAACTCAGCGCCATTTTTTCTGAGGCCGGTCACTTCGACCCCGGTTTGTCCCAGGATACCGGCCTTACCGGTTAGCAGGTAGCTTTCCATCCCTTCGGCGTGAGCGCGTTTCAAATGCGATGGAATCAATATGTCGACGTTGGCGCCCACGACTTCGTCAGACGAGTAGCCGAACATCGCGCTGGCAGCAGGATTAATTGACTCTATCGCGCCGCGTTCGTCTATGGTGATCAAACCGTCGGCGATGTTTTCGACGACTGAGCGGATTTTCGCTTCATTCATGTCCGCGTCGCGCTTTGCCTTTATTACAGCCGAAACCAGCGGCAGCAATTGCGAACGCAATAACAGCAGGGCCGAGGCAACCATTAGCGTCAGCAATATCAGCAAGTTCATCAACTGGGCACGAATTGGTTCATACAGTTCGACCGTATCCTGCTTAACTACTACGCCAAGAGCGAACCCGGCCACCGGACCGTAGGCGGCTACGACTTGCTCGCCCCGGCCGTCCCGTACCGTGGCCACCCCTGACTGGCCATCTATGGCGAGGCTGGCAGGCATATGGGCGCCGTTTCGCCGGCGAGCGACGCTGAGATATCCCTGAGGTACAAGACGGGTCGGCAGACAACGCATTTCATTACGGCTGAGACTGGCGCAAATTGCAATATCGCCGCTCGCTCCCAACAAGCGGGCATCGCTCAATAGCTTGTCAATGTCGGGTAGCGCGCGCTGCGTAATGATCGTCCCGACCTGCTTATTGTTCTCGAAGACAGGGAAGCCCACCTGCAGGACGGTTTCACGATTCCGAAACAGGATTGCATCCTCCCGGAGCGGCAGCGACATTGGCGGATAGCTTTCGATAGTCCCCGTATGCAGCAAGGTTTCGCCGTTGAGGGAAAGGACCGCCACGCCCGAAAAGACGCCGCCCAACAAATGTTCCTCCAGCTTTTCGAGCGCGAGATTCCGTTGGCCTGGCGATTTGGCAACGACGCCCTGCAATGTATCGCGCAATGCCGGGTCGGAAGCGAGCGACTCGGCCATCTTCACACTATCGCTGATCACGAACCCGAGAAACTGCGTTCGGTTTACGAGAGCGGATTCCAGAATTTTTCTGAGCGTCGCTTCAGTCGGTTGCGTCGACAATACGAAACCCGCCAGGCCACCGGTAAGCGCGAGCACGAACAGAATTACCGTGGCCAGCGCCGCAATGCGCTTATCTTCGCGCTTATCATAGACACCACTTTGCTTAAGCGTCCGATACCAGACAAGCCATAGCGCGCCGCCAAGGATGATAAAACCGACGCCGGTTTGAGGCGCCATGCGGGCGAATCGGTACCAGTGGTACAGCGATTCAAGCCGCAACGGATATCCGACCAGGCTGAAAATAGCCACGCCAAGGATAATGTGGGTGAGCACCTGCATGACGACTTGCGCCGTCTTCGATGAGGGAAGCCGGTGCACCAGCAGAAAACACCCGCCGGCAAGAACAAAACCGAGACTGGTAAGCGGCGCCATTCGGCCGGGATGAGGGTTGCCATCGTCAAACCAGAGTTTTGCAAACAATTGGTCTATGCCAAAATCCGCATTCGCCAGATTTTGCGCGCCGGTCGATCCGGCCACACAGATAATCAAAATGCCGGCCGCCTGCTGGACGATTCTTCTGAGCTGTGGCTTAGATTCGGGCAACATCAAGGCGGCACCGGCAAGAACGAAACACAGCGCCGCGTTGAACACCATCGGCAAGAAGCCCGGCAAAAACTGAAGCAGAATCTGCCGTTGCGTCCACCATCCCACGATGGTCACTATGCCAAGAAGGAAGATCAGAATACCTGCCGCCTGATGCGGCCGGAGTTTACCCATGCGTTGAACCCTCAATCCTTTTGACGTCGGATTCCATCGCCGACCTGGTTAAATGTAATGACTTGCGTGGTTATTTCAGAATGGTTCCGGCAGCAAGCGGACAGCGGGCAGTCTTTGCCCGATTCCTGCTTCTGTCAGGCACAATTCGGTATGAGTGCCCCATGTCTGCATAACCGAGGGACTGGTTGATCGGCAAGCTGTCAGCTTGCGAAAAGGTTTTTACAGGATGGCTTGCTTGACAACAGGCACGCGGTTGCCGCAATTAAAGCTACGGATACTGCCGCCAGCGATGTTACGCTTCAACCGTTGTTTAACAATAGGAGTATTCCTTACGACCTCAGCAGGCAGTAAGGAAATTTCTTATATGAATTTCTATATACTTAGGATAGAGCGCGGTGCAGGCGAATCAAGGCGGGTGAGCGAAGTCGCTGCGAAGGTCTGATGGATGAAATTGCGCTTCCGCAGAAAATCACCGGCATGCGCGGCAATCAGCTCCGGCGCTTCGACCAGAACGGAATCCTTGAGGTCATTGAGGATGACCAATTCCGAATCCGGTAATGCCACGGCGATTTTCCGGTTGAGTCCGGGATTGCAGGCGCCGTCGAATTCCCCTGTACATCAAGGACTATAATGAGGTTCGTCCCCACTCTGCATTGCAGTGGATGACGCCGGCGAAATTCGCCCGCCAGACAAGGGAAACTCCCCTTCCTGGCACCTCAACGGAGTCGGAGATTTCTACTTTAGACCGGTACTAATTCCCGGGGCGGGTCAGTCAACCGGCGATATCGCTGCCGGCCGGTATGAACAGCGGCGGCCTGCCGATAGGCCTTCAAATCGTCGGCCGGCGTTTTGATGATGAACTGGTGCTGGCGGCGGCTGCCAGCTTTGAATAGATTCGCCCATGGCCGACCCGGCTTGCGGGCCAATTCGCCTGAAGCGCTCCACAGAGACAGATTGAATACGAAGTCAAATAAAAAGGGAACAAATGAACGCACCGAACCAGTTGTCAGCGAATGAAGCGTTGGAAGTGATTTCGGGCGGGCAAATGCGCGTCAGCACGCTTGTACAAGCGTGCCTGGACCGAATCGAAGAGCGCGAGCCCACCATCCATGCATGGCAATATCTGGATAAAAGCGCGCGCCTGTCGGAGGCGAAGGCGTGCGACAGCAATCCGACCAAGAAAATCTTGCATGGACTGGTGGTCGGCATCAAGGACAATTACGATACCCATGACATGCCCACGGGCTACGGCTCGCCGATCTATGCTCGGAACCGTCCGGCCGCGGACGCAGCCGTCGTCGCACAGTTACGCGAACACGGCGCCATTATTCTCGGTAAGACTGTCAGCACCGAATTTGCATCTTCCCCGCCCCCGGTGACGCGCAACCCGCACAATCCCGGCCATACGCCGGGCGGATCGTCGAGCGGTTCCGCTGCCGCGGTCGCCGACTACATGGTTCCGGTTGCACTCGGCACGCAGACGCTGGGATCCGTGATTCGTCCGGCATCCTATTGCGGTGTAGTCGGTTTCAAACCAAGCTATCGGCGGATCAGTTGCGAAGGCATCAAGACCCTGGCGGAATCGCTGGATACGGTCGGCATCTTCGGCCGCTCGGTATCCGATGTGGAACTGGTCTACCGCGTATTAAGCAAAACAGCGCCTGCTCAGCTCGACGACTACCAGGGACCGACGGCGCTCGCATTGTGCCGCGGACCCGATTGGGACAAGGCGGACAGCGATGCGCAAAGCGCGCTTGAAAAATTCAGCGAGCGGTTACGTGCCAAGGGGATCAGGGTCGACGATATCGAGTTGCCGGAATCATTCAGGGACTTGGCCGTGGCCACGCGGATAATCCACGATATGGAAATGTGGCGTGCTTTCTCGGATGAGCGGGTTCGGAATTTCGGGCTCATCAGCCCCGAGCTCCAGGTCCGGTTCGAAAGCGCATCCCGTTTGTCAGTGGATGACTATGAGGGAGCGATTAATAAGGGCATCAGATGTCGCCAGGAATTGCCGGGATTGTTGAAAGGCTATGATGCGGCACTCACCCTGAGCGCTACCGGCGAGGCTCCCGCCGGCAATATCACCACGGGCGATCCAGTCATGAATAGCCCATGGAGCTTGCTGTATACACCGTGTATCTCGATCCCGATGCTGCAAGGCCGATCAGGATTGCCGATCGGCCTGCAGGTGATTGCGCCACGCTTTCACGACGCCGGGGCGCTTCGCGCGGCATCCTGGTTGCACAGGAATATGCAAGAAAAATAACGCGGGCGAATTACTTCGAAAGCGCTTTAAGCTCGTTCACGACGGCGTCGCCCATCGCCGCAGTGCTGACCGGGCTGATGCCGGGCGACACGATGTCGCGCGTGCGAACCCCCGCCGCCAGCACGTTGGCGATTGCGCGATCGAGCAAGTCGGCGGTATCCAGCATATCGAACGAGTAGCGCAGCGCCATGCCGAGCGAACCGATCATCGCCAGCGGATTGGCCTGACCGGTACCTGCAATATCCGGCGCCGAACCGTGAACCGGTTCATACAGCGCATTCATTTTGCCGGTTGCCGGGTCTTTCTCGCCCAGTGTGGCGGAAGGCAGCATCCCGAGCGAACCGGTGAGCATCGCCGCGGCGTCGGACAGGATATCGCCGAACAGATTGTCTGCAACGATGACGTCGAACTGCTTGGGGTTGCGCACAAGCTGCATCGCGCAGTTATCGGCCAGGATATGTTCAAGTCCCACATCCGCAAACTCCGCCGCATGAACACCGGCCACCACGCGCTTCCAGAGCACGCCTGATTTCATCACATTGTTCTTCTCGGCCGACGAGACCTTGTTGCGGCGCTTCTTCGCCAGCATGAATGCGACGCGTGCGATGCGCTCGATTTCGCCGGTCGTGTAGATTTGCGTATCGACGGCACGCTGGCTGCCGTCCTCCAGCGTGACGATTTCCTTCGGGTGGCCAAAGTACACGCCGCCGGTGGATTCGCGCACGATCATGATGTCGAGGCCTTCGACGATTTCCCGCTTCAGGGAAGACGCTTCCGCCAGCGCGGCATAGCACAACGCAGGACGGAGATTGGCGAACAGGCCCAGTTCCTTGCGCAGGTTCAGTATCGCGGCTTCCGGCCGGTGCTGGTAAGGCACGTGGTCCCATTTCGGTCCGCCGACCGAGCCGAACAACACCGCGTCCGCGGCGCGCGCCCGCGCGATGGTAGCGTCAGTGACCGCAACCTGGTGCGCATCGTATGCCGCTCCGCCGGCGAGATCGAATTCGGTTTCAAAAGAGGCGATTCCGGCCTGGCCCAGCCAGGTGAGAACTTTCTCTGCTTCGCGCATTACCTCCGGGCCGATTCCGTCGCCAGGCAGAAGTAGGAGCTTATAGTGATTCATTTATACCCTTTGTTAATACTGCTAGTTATCGATATTCAGCCCGGCGAAACCGGAACCCGGGCGCGGAAGACCTCACAGAAACGCTGTCGCGTATTGCACCGGCCGTTGCAAGATGATCTGGTTATCGATTATATGCCGAAGTCGGCGTTTACCGATGCGTTGAACCCTCAACCCTTGTGGCATCGGCGGCTTTTATTCGCCGTCTTTTGCATGCCCTGAATTGTCGAATGCGCCCTCAGCCCGCAGCGCGGCAATTTCGGCGTCCGATAGATGTAACACGTCGCGCAGGACTTCTTCGGTGTGCTCGCCCAGCAACGGCGGCGGAGTGATAGCAACGCTGGAGTCCGAAAGCTTGATCGGCATACCGACGTTGTGCCATTTGCCGCGCGCCGGATGATCCAGCTCCACATACATCCCGCGCTGTTTTACATGCTCATCTTCGGCAAGATCCGCGGTATTCATGACCGGGCCGCAAGGAACGTCGATCTCGCTGAGGATGGTCATGAATTCCCGCTTGGTCCAGGCAGCCGAAAACTGTCCGATCAATTCCCACATGGCCGCCTGATTCCGGTGCCGCCCCTCGACCGTTGCAAAGCGTGGATCGCTGGCCAGCGCAGCGCCGCCAATGCGTCCGGCGAGTCGCTCCCAACGATGATCCTGCACTACCACATAGGCATAGTCGTCGGGGCCGCCCGGTTTGCACCGGACCACGTTACCCATCAGGGCGCCACCGGAGTCGTTGCCGGTGCGCGGCATCGAAGTCCGACCGTCGGTAGGCTGCGAATACTCGGGCAGCGGCCCATGGGCAAGCCGCTGGTGGTCGCGCCACTTGACGCGGCAAAGATTCATGACCGAGTCCATCATCGCGCATTCGACGTATTGGCCTTTGCCGGTCCGGGTGCGTTGCTGGAGCGCCGCAAGTATGCCTATGACGAGATGCAAGCCTGTTCCCGAATCGCCGATTTGCGCACCGGTGACCAATGGCGGCGAGTCAGGTGTTCCCGTAACGCTCATGGCGCCACCCATGGCCTGGGCCACGTTCTCGTAAGCCTTGAGCCTGGAGTAGGCGCCGGTTGAGCCGAACCCCTTGATTGACGCGAGAATGATGCGCGGGTTGATCCTGTGTATTTCTTCCCAGGGAAATCCGAAACCTTCCATTACCCCTGGACCGAAGTTTTCCATCACCAGGTCGCACTTTTCAAGAAGCTGGAGGAAGACGTGCTTGCCGGCCGAGCTTTTCATATCGACCGTGATTGAGCGCTTATTACAGTTCAGCATCGCGAAATAGAGGCTGTCCGCATCCGGAATATCGCGCAAATGACTGCGCGTTACGTCGCCTGCCGGCGGTTCCAGTTTGATCACGTCGGCGCCCAGCCAGGCAAGCAATTGGGATGCGCTCGGTCCGGCTTGCACGTGCGTCATGTCCAAAATGCGAATGCCCGACAGCGCGCTATCCATCTCCGGTCGTCCCCTATAACTTTTTTTCCATTATACAGCCGCCATATCGAGGTGGCGGCTTCAGGGTCGGGGGACTGCTTGAGCATGGGAAGCGTGAGAAGCGCGCGGGAAGCGCGTGGGAATCACGTCGGAATCACGCGTAATCGCGGGCAAGCGCGGGCAAGCGCACAAGCGCGCCGGGCGATCACGTCGCGCGGAAAAAACTCAGGGCGGCAAAGGGTCTGCTTCCCCTTCCGGCACGCCGATGTCGAACACGTTCAAGGTCATGGAAACCATCGTGTAATAGCCGAGAAGGCCAACCAGTTCGACCACTTTCCGCTCGCCGAGCAGTTCAACCGCCTCGGCATACAGAGCCTCCGGCACCTGGCGGGACAGGTGCAGCGCCAGTGAAAAGGCATGTACGACCGCGTGAGCCCGATCGGCGAAGTGCGGCTGCCGGTGGTTCGAGATATCCTCGATGATTGCCGGATCGAGTCCGGCCTTCAGCGCTTCCTTCGCATGCACATACCATTCGTACTGGGCATTCCAGTAACGCGCCGTTACCAGAATTGCCAGTTCGGAAAGGCTGGGGCCCAGCTGCGTTTCATAACGCGTGAATTCGCCGAGGCGCTGGGCGCGCCGCGCGAGTTCCGGGCTCCGGATCCAGGCCTGCATCGGCGCAGGCATTCGCCCGCGCCGGCCGCCGACCGCTTCGTCGTAGGCTTTGCGCTGCTCGTCATCCAGCGCTTCCGGCGCTAGCGGGGTCATACGTTTCATCAATGCCTCCGTATCGCTCAGCCCAGTTTCGCGACAAAACGGTTAACGTTTTGCACAAACTCTTCCGGCTCTTCGATCATCGGGAAATGACCGCAATTCTGCATCACGGCGATGTTTTCCTTGCCGATTTTTTTCTCGAGCGGTTCCAGTCCGTCTCCGACCGGGCCGTCGGAGCCGAGAATTGCGAAGGTCGGAACACTGAGCCCGGCCAGCACGCCCAGTGAATCGTATTCGCGCACCGCCCACATCGCATCCATCATGGTGTGCGAGCCGGCCTTGCTGCGATCGATGTTCCAGCGCTTATGGAATTCCGGCGTCATCTTGCGTATCCGCGAGCTTACCGCTTCGTATGGCTGAATCGGCAGCGCGAAATTGCTTTCGACCGTGAACCAGCGCTTCGACCATGCCACGCCCGAACGGATCGGTGTTTCGACCAGCAGCAGCGAGCGCACGCGTCCGGCGTGACGCTGGCCGAGCGCAAGGCACACCACCCCGCCGATCGAGCTTCCGGCAATTGAGGCACGTTCGATCCCGAGCGCATCCATCCAGGCGACCACGGCGTCGGCGTACATGTCATAGGTCCAGTGGCAAGTCAGCGGATCGGAATCGCCTTGTCCCGGCAAATCAAGCGCCAGCACGCGGTGGCTCTTCGCCAGGTCTTCCATGACAAACTGAAACTCGAACAGCGAACAGCCGTTGCTGTGCAATAGGATCAACGGCTCGCCTGCGCCTGCCTCCGCATAATGGACACGGCCTTTGGCTGTTTCGGTAAATGCCTCTTTCCAGCGTGGATCGGAACTGCCAATCATGGGTTTCATCCTTCAAAATAAGTGACTAATTCAAACCTCTGAACCTCTGAACATCTGGACATCTGAACATCTGAACATCTGAACATCTGAATCTGTCGGGCGAGTATATCGGCACTCGCTTTGCTTTCGCAACGACGATGCGCAGCACCGTAATCATTCCGGGACAATATTCCATATAATGAGACAAAAAGTGAAACCCGGGATTTTTCACGGTGCTTCTACAACCTGATGAGGATTGCGAACCATGACCGGCAAGACCGAGGGCGCTCAAAGCATCGCACGAGCCGCATTGCTGCTGCGTACCCTATCCACGTTCGGGGCGACGGGCGCATCGCTGATGCAAATCAGCATGCTCACCAATCTGCCCAAAGCGACCGTGCACCGCATCCTTGCGGCAATGATAGGCGAACGGCTCATCGAACGACCTGCGGGCACCCGGCATTACCGCCTCGGTCCGGATATATTTGCCTTTGGTTTTGCCGTGCGCGAATCCTTCGATCTGAAGCAAGTCGCGCGGCCTTCGCTTGACCGGCTGGCGAGTGAAACCGGCGCCGCCATTTACCTCGGCGTGCGCAGCGGCTACGATATGCTGTGCCTCGACAAGAGCAATGGCGCTTCAGAACCGCAAGCCCTGCTGCTTGAGGTGCACGATCGCTGGCCGCTGGGTATCGGCTCCTTCAGCCTGGCAATGCTGGCGTTCCTCACCGAAGCCGAAATCGATGAAGTGGTCGAGTTCAACCAGCGCCGCATTCGCGAAGAAGACACGCTGACCTTCAAGCACATCCGGCGTTCGATCCAGAAAACCAGGCGCAACGGCTTCGCCAAACGGACTACACGCTCTTACCGGGGCCTTGCCGGCGTTGCGGCGCCCGTATTCGACGACCGCCGGTATCCAATCGCCTCCCTGTGCGCCGTATCCGACGCCAGCAGCATGCATGGTTCCTATCTGACTGAACTCGCGCAAAAACTCATGCGCGAAGCCGCGCTGATTACCAAATTGTACGAGAGCGGACGCCTGCAACTGCAGCAGCAGGAAAAGTGGCGACTCGCCGTGCGCGGTTCAGCGCGGGGCCTCATACCAGAATGATGACGTAAAGCATCAGTCGCTACCACGCGTCAAAAATTCCGCATCATGGAACCTGTTGGAGTGACACTGCCAGGCCCCGTCTCTATACTTGGATCAGAAATTCACTTTGCTGATTTCATTTGCATTCGCCCTGCCGACGCACGCATCTGATGCTGCCGCAGCGGATGACAAGTCCACTAAGGGAGACGATCCAATGCAATTCAAAAATATTAAATCATCGGCTATCAAAGTCCTCGCACGCGTCGCGCTCGCGCCGTCCGCACTGGCTGTCGCGCTGGCGGCCACCGCAGGAATGGCCGGCGCGCAGAATGTTTCAAATTATCCGTCACAGCCGATCAAGCTGGTTGTTCCATTTGCACCGGGCGGCTCCAGCGACATTGTCGCCCGCAACTTTGGCAGCTATCTGCAGAACCTGTCAAAACAACCGGTTGTAATTGAAAACAAGGGTGGTGCGAACGGCATCATCGGCACCCAATATGTCAAGGCCGCACCTCCAGACGGTTATACGCTTGAACTTACTACGAATACAACTCATGCGGCGAATGTAAGCCTGTACAAGAAGCTCCCTTATGACGCAATGAAGGACTTCGAACATATTGCAGCTTTCGGCACCTCTGCGTCAGTGGCATTGGTTACCAAGGAATCCGGGATCAAATCGATTGCCGAGCTGGTAGCTTATAGCAAAGCCAATCCGCAGAAAGTATTTTACTGCTATTACAATTCTGCTTCGCAAATGTCGGCCGAGATGTTCCGGGTACGAACCTGGGCGCCGATCACTGGCGTTGCGTACAAGGCGATCGGAAACGTCACCTCGGACTTGTTGGGTGGGCAGATCCAGGTCGTGTTCATGGAATACCTGCCCGCGATGGCGCAAATCAAGGGTGACCGGTTAGTGCCCCTGGGCGTGACCGCCGAGAAGCGCTACAAAAGCTGGCCAAATGTACCTGCAATCGCAGAATCCTATCCAGGTTACGAAATCGGCTTCCACCTGGGACTCGCGGCGCCGGCCGGAACCCCGCCCGAAATTGTCAATAAGCTCCATGGCTGGATGGCCCAGGCGCTGGCCGACCCGACCTTCAAGCAGAAACTCGACGACCTGGGGATGGAAGCGCTTCCGATGTCGCGGCAAGACTATATCAAGTTTTCGGCCCAGAAAATCAACCACTGGGCAGAGTATGTAAAGGCGGCGGGCGTCGAACCGCAGTAAAACGCCGTGAACCGCGCCGCCCCGATGAGCAGCGCGTCAAACCCGGCACCCGACTTCAGTATCTAACTATTTACAGGACACAAAAATGCGCCTCGGCTATTTCACCATGCCTTTGCACCCCTTGCATCGCAACCCGACCGAAACGCTGCAGGAAGATCGGGAAACCATCATCT
>JAQGMO010000351.1 GCA_028292315.1 Herminiimonas sp.
TGAGGAAATACCAGGTATCGCCGCCTTGCTTGACCGCCGCGCGGCCGGCTCCCGCGGCCAGCGAATACGTGTCGTAGATCCAGTGGATGCCGTTCGGCGAACAGTTCTTGCCGGTAAAGTCGGACGATGCGCCGGCGGTAGCGATCACCACCTTGTTCTTGCGGCGCGCGAGTTCCTGGATCGCCAGCAATACCGAGGAATTCGGCAGGTCGATGATCATCTCGACGTTGCGGTTGTCAAACCAGTCGCCGGCGATCTGCGCCCCGATGTCCGCCTTGTTTTGATGATCGGCCGGGAGTATCTCGATCTTCCGGCCCAGCACCGTCGGACCGAAGTCTTCCAGCGCCATTTTGATCGCTTCGACACTGCCCTTGCCGCTAAGGTCGGCCAGCGGGCCGGACAGGTCGGTCAGCACGCCGATGCGGATCGGCGGCTCCGACTGCGCGCTTGCATTGGCGGCGCAAAACAGCGCCATTGCGGCTGTTGCCGCCATCATCTTGTGAATAAAGCTCTGACGTTTCTTCATCACTGTCTCCGTTTTTGTTTCGATGTTTTCGGTTAGCCGCAAGCAGCTGACTTCTTCCCGGGCAGGCATCGGTCAGACCCATGTTGCCGTCGCGCGCTAGGCGCGATTCCTTTTGCTGGGCCTGGCGGAGTTCAGTGCTTTTTCCGCTATGTCCCGCCCGGTGCTTTTGCTGCTGCCGGCGCTGCTCCGTATGCATGCCGGACGATCCGTCCGAAAGCCAGGTACAACTCTTCCAGCCTCTCGAAGGAACCGGTGTCTTGCGTGATCGGTCCTGCGCTGTTGGTAATCGCAACCAGTTGCAAGGCCAGGTCGTTGATGGGCGCGTCCTCGGTCAGCTCCTTCTTTTCCACCGCCATCGTCAGTCCCTCGACGATGAAGCTTTCGAGATTTTCGCCATAGCGCTCCACCGCTTCCCTGGTCTTATCGCCGAGCAGATCCCGTTCCAGCCTCATTCGCGCCAGCAAGCTCCATGGCGATCCTGCGCTGCCTTCCGGGTTGTATTTGAGGTACCGCTTCTTCGTCTCGTCTTTCATGCGCACAATTTTCTCTTCCAAAGAAAACGTTTTACTCAGCCAGATTTTTTTGTAGCTTTTCTGCGCTTCCTGAACGTATTCGATGATCACTTCGTCGGCCAGTTGTTGCTTGCTTCCGAAGTGATAATGAATATTTGCACGCGTGATTTGAAGCCGTTCCGCGATATCCCTGAATCTCAATCCCTGATAACCGTTTTTTATAAGAAGCTCGATCGCTGCTTCCTTGATTCGTTCGCGCACGATACACTTCACCTGTCTACGGTTGACGCAGAAGGAGCACTGTCGAATGCGCTTCTGGCGTCACGTTAAAAATCCCGTAGCGTATCAGGCTTTCACCTCAGGTGCCGGATGCCCGTGGCGGAAATCGTTCTTTCCGCAACGATCGATTCCCCGCGACAGGGTCAAGGGACGGGTGTCCCATCCGCCGCCTGGTTGGTCGGTCCGCTGGGCGGCCTTGTGGTCGTAATGCGAGGTTGATGGCATCAGCCGCAGCGAATAGCCGCCGCGCTGCTTCGATCCGCTGTTGCCGTTCGCGCCGTGGATCGTATAGACGTCGAAAATCACCATCTGGCCGGCTTTCAGTTCGACATCGACTGCCTGGCTTTCGTCGTATTCCTCTTCGCACAGGACTTCCTGCAGGATGGCGCTCTTGGTCGGCCTGGTCTCATGCTTGCCAAGTTCGCGGGCGCGGTGCGACCCCGGAACAATGCGCAGGCAACCGTTTTCAATCACGCTGTCGTAAATCGCAATCCAGACCGAGGTCGTCTCCAGGGGTTTGATCGGGAAGAAGCGTCCGTCGCGATGCCAAGGTGTCGGCAAGCCTTTTTGCGGCTCCTTGTAGAACAGCGCGCTGCCCCACATGATGATGTCGGGGCCGATCAACCCCTCGACGACGTCGAGGATATTGGGGTCTTTTGCGAGAGCCATCCATGCATCGGGATCCTCGGTCTTCAGGCCCTGCACGCCGCTGTTACGGAAGTTGGGATTGATGATGGGCTGGTTCAGCAAGGTAGGATTGTCGCGGACGATCTGCTGCGTCAATTCCTGCAGGCGCGCCACGGTTTTCGCCGGCAACTGATATCCCGGCACGATATAGCCGTCGCGCTGGTAACGGTCATACTCCGCTTGCGTAAGGGCGCTGCTGCTCTCTTTTCGCATCGTATTAAGCATTCCATCTCCTGCAGAATTAGACAAAACGGGATACTTCAACTTTATTGGTTGACACCGTGATTTACTTACACGCACGTTAATACTGACTTACATGTAAGTAGATTAGGCTGCCGATTCTGGCTTGTCAATGAGATTTGAAAATATTTTTTCGGCTTACGGCTAGCGCAAATATTTGGGATTCCCTCCGCTGATTCCCTCCCCTTCAAGGCTAAGGTTTACCGACAAGTGCGAACCGGCCAACTCCCTTCTCCCGCAAGCGGGCTATTCGATGCACACAGATTTGCAACAGTCGCTTCCACTACGCTTACGCTGCAGGAGTTACCGATTCGCGCCGCCCCGCAAGACGTCGCCCCTGCGGCACTCACCCTCAATCCCTCTACTAAAAGGCTGAGGTCTATCCACATTTTTCGCATCGTGATTTCATTCATTTTTTCGGAAGACCGGGTACATCTGGGAGGTTTCATGCAAGGCAAGGAAGCCACACCACATCACGGCCGTGCCGGGAGGGCGGTCGCGTTGCGTCCCAAGTACCCGCCCACCCTGGCAATCCACAGGATCGCCTGTCCCAAGGCGGGCGGTTGCGGCGACGGTGTGGTGGTGCCGTGCGTACGGCAATACAGCGCTTGCCGTTCGAAACGTTGCAGAGCACTGCACAAGAAATATCCGCATCCAATCGGCACAGCAAAGTCATGTAGGGGAAGCGCCAGCTGATGACGGCAAACAGCGCGGTCGCGCGCAGCTCGCATGCGATCTCTGCCAACTGGTGACTCGGAATCTTATCCACCCGGCCGATCTCTGCTTCAATTCGGCGAGCCCATTTTTGGGCTTCTACCTGAATGTCGAATGTACGGTAGGTCGGCTTATGACCTTCCCGTCGGACCTCGGCGCGCCAGTACCCGCCACGTTTTTTTATGTATGCCGTTAGTAATTCTCCAATTCGTCATAGGGACGCTTGGTGCGAATCATTGCATTCTGATAGTAGTCCGGCAAAGGCCACTGTTGGAAAAGAATTTCACGGCAGGCAAACGAAAAAAAGCCCCGACGATTTCTCGTAAGGGCTTTTTTTCACTGCATAAAAATTCTAGTGGGCCTCCCGCGAGTCCAACACGGAATCAACGGATTATGAGACGGCTAGATTTTTAGCAATTATTTTTAGAATCAAACACTTACAACGCTTGCCGCGTGCCGTCCTCAATTTCAGCCAAGGGCATCAAACGGCGATGTCGCCCTGGCGCGTCACAAATTCGTCACAGCTGCCGCCGCTATGGTCAGCACACGCCTGCAGTCTCAATATCCGGAACTGATGACAGCTTTCTCTTGGCCTTATTGACTGTAAGTAAGCAGTGTGCCGAGCTCCACATTGAAAAATCACCTCCTACATGGAGGTTTTTTTACGCCGGCCGTTCCTAAGCTCAAAAAAGTTCGCTCACGCGCAGAGCTTGTTCCTATACGAGGCATGGAGCCGAGCTTCCCCCCGTCCCACTGGCCGAACCTGGCACAAAGCAACAACGGAGGATAGTGCTAAATTTAGCACCTAATTTAGTCATGTCGTGCTATGATGCTCCTACCAACTTGTCGGAGGACAGTATGAAGTTTTTTAACATTCAACCCATCAGCTACTTGAAAACAAACACTAGCGACGTGGTGAAACAGGTTCAGGAAACTCATGATCCTGTCGCAATCACGGTGAACGGCAAAGTTCAAGCTATTGTTCAAGACCCTTTGAGCTATCAGAAGACTCAAGACCAGTTAACCATGCTTCGGATACTTGCACATGGAAGAAAGCAAGTTGAAGAAGGTAAGGTTACTGATCATGATGACTTCTTTGCTCAGCTTGAAGCTGAAGACAATGAGAGCCATTAAAAAAAATGAAAATTGTTTGGACTGATTCTGCTAAAAGTGATTTGATAGACATCCGTGACTTCTTGAAGAATTCCGAATCTCTCCAATTTGCTATCAAAATCACGAAAGAAATCCGTGATGAAGTTGCGACTCTCGAAGAGTGGCCGAAGCACAAAGGTACTTATGTGAAGGAGCTTGAAGAACTCAACCTACCTCAGTATCGTCAACTTCTCGCTGGACAGAACCGTATCATATTTGAACGTAGCGAAAATGAAACATGCTACATTCATCTCGTTTGTCATACGAGCCGCGACCTTGAAGCTATGTTGCGCCGCCGCTTGCTCAGCACCTAGGTAGTTTCACAATGAATGATGCCCATGTTTGTGCCCTGTCATGGGCGGCAACATGGCCCCTACTCAACGGCAAAAAATATGCGCCAGGGTAGTTCCAACACTCCTGATCCAAGAGCATAATGTACGTAATTCTGTACATTTTAGGAGGTGTTCTATGGCATTCTCAGCAAGCGATGTAGTGCCCCTCACGCAGGCGCGGGCCACACTGTCCGATCTTGCCGATCAGGTGAAAGCGGGCGCTGAAAAGATCATCACCAAGAATGGCGAAAGCTACGTTGCCATCATCGATGCCCAACGACTGGACTATTACCATCAACTGGAACGGGAGCGCATCCATCTTTTCATTATTGATGATGCCAGTAAGGGCTTGGAGGACGTGAGTACGGGCAAAGCCAAAGATGCGCGAACGACCCTGAACGCGATAAAACGCCGCCGCGCCGCGAAGCCTCAGGGCTAAGAGTGACTGGCAAATACCACGTCAAGCTGACCGCTAATTTCGAACGCAATCTCGAAGAGGTGGAAGCTTTCTTACTAGATGCCGATGCCCCCCAGGCATTCGATGCGCTGCTGGACGAACTAATGGAAACGGTCATCCCAACTCTTGAACACTTTCCTGACTGTCACTTTCCGGCATATTGGCGCCGGCCTTTTCCGGCGTAATGGCGCCACTGAAACCAGCGGATTCAAGGATTCGAACGGGGGTCAAGAATGCGTGATTTTCCCGCTTTTTGCAACCACCGGTTTTGCTTTTTCAGCACCCGGTTTGAGACTTCGATAGCTTTCCCCATCGAGAATGATTTTATGAGCGCCATGGCGCAAGCGGTCCAGGGTGGCCGCGCCAATCATCTTGTTCCCAGGGAATGCTTCCCCCCACTCGGGGAAATCGAGGTTGCTGATTAAAATGGTGGCGACCCGCTCATAACGCTCCGCGATCAAGTCGTGGAAATCTTCATCGTCGGGTGAGCGCAGCGGTTTCAATCCAAAGTCATCAATAATAAGCAACGGTATTTTTGCCAGATATTGAAACCGCCGATCATACGTGCCGACTGCCGCGGCGCTTCGCAGACTGCTTAACAGCTGACTTTGCGTGGTGAACAATACATCGTGTCCCTGGCGCGCCGCGGCATGCCCCAATGCCTGCGCCAGATGGCTCTTGCCGGTCCCGCAGGGACCGGCAATTAAAACGGCTACTTTCTCTTCAATGAACCGGCAGGTTGCCAGATCATGAATGGCAGCGCGGTTCAGGTTGGGTAAGCGGTCAAAGTCGAATCCTGCCATCGTCTTCTGGCTACGGAAATTCGCCCGACGCATGCGCAGATCGAGCTTTTTGTTCTCCCTGCGGGCGACTTCATCCTGGATCAACAGACTCAGGAAATCTGTAAAGGCCAGCTTGCGGTCAATTGCTTCGCGGTTGCGCGCCTCCAGCGAATCGAGGATGCCGGAAAGACGCAGCTGTTTCAATAATGGAGTCAGTTCAGGAATGGGATGCATGGTAAGCCTTATTGAAGAATGGTTTGGGTATCGCGGCAGAAGCGGCCGCCTTCCGTGTAGGTGGCCGCCAAGGCGTCAAATGCCGATAGCAGCGTTTGCTGGTCCAGACCTTTTTGCAGGATGGTCTTGACAGCCTTGTAATGCGGCGTGCCGTAGTGATTGGCGCGTGAACACGCCGCCTCCAGTCTGGCAGCGCCGTACTTCTGCTTGAGCCGGAGAATGGCTTGCACGGCACGCAACTTGATCAGCACCTGGTCGCCAAACAGGTCGTGGACCAACGCATGGCAAGCCGGACCGATCTGCTCGGCGTAAGACAGGCACCACTGGGTATCCTGCATTTGCCAGGCTTGCGCTGCGTCCGGCAAATGGTCCGCCACGGTACGTCGTGCGCCAGGCTGGCTCAGCCGTACATGCGCCGCCACCGGTTCGTGCTCGCGATATAAGGTGACCATCGTGTCAGTGGCTTTGAGCCAAAGTGCGTGGCCGGCCAGTTTGAACGGGACTGAGTAAAAGCTTTGCTGGAATTGCACATGCGCATCCCGATGCACCTTGACCTTGGCCCAGGTTGCCAAGTCTGGCGGCACATCAGGCAAGGCCGCCAGCAGGCTCCTTTCGACTTCGGCAAAGCGCTTGAGTGGCACCTCCCGGGTGGTGCCGTGCACCCGATTGCCAGCCTCGTCCAATACCCAGGCTTGCAGCTGGCGGTTGGCATCGGCCAGACTGCGGAACTGGCGTAATGGCAGGAAGCTGCGCTTGATGAATTTGACCCCTGATTCCACGATGCCCTTTTTTTGCGGGTCCCGTGGCGGGCAGGCATCAATCCTGAAGCCATATCCTTCGGCGCATTCAGAATAGGCCCGCTGTACTTGCGGCTCGTAATAGCAGGCTTTGGTAATGGCGCACTTTGCATTGTCGATAATGATCCTGGACGGTACGCCCGAGAAGGCTTCGAACGCTCGCCGGTGGCATCCCAGCCAGGTAGCTACCGACTGGTCACGTACGAATTCGGCGTACTGGTGACGCGACCAGCACAGGGTCATGACGAAGAACCAGGTCTTGAAGACTTCGCCGGTGAGGGCATCCGTCATCAGTGGGCCGGCACCGAAATCGACCTGGACCGCTTCTGCCGGTTTGAACTCCAGACGCAGCGGCACGTCAGGCAGTTGTTGGGCATCGAGCTGCGAGAGGAAGCGGTACACCGACGAATAGCTGCCGGTATAGCCATGATTGCGGGTAAGGGTAGCGTGGATGGTCGTTCCCTGGATCCCGGCTGCGCGCCACGTCACAATCTGCGCGCGCCACGGCTCTAGCGTTGAAACGCAACTGGCCGGCAGTACCTCCCTGCGCCCCAGGAAACTGGCCAGCACTTGTTCATCCGGGACTGGAGAATCGGCGGCGAGCCAGCCGCGCTCATGTGCCATCTGGCGCACCTGCGCGATCTTCTTGCGGCCCATTGCCTTGGACCGGGCAATATCCCGGTCAGAATCGCCCCGGCGCATGCGCACCAGGACTTGTCGGTATTGAAACATGTCGAACCTCCGATTGGCCACGGCCTCTCCCGGCAAAATGCCGCGAGTCTAGCCGATCAATAAAAGTTCGAGCCCATGAAACGATGGTCAAGGTGGCGTCATTACGCCGAAAATGAAGTGGCGCCATCACGCCGAAAATCCGGTGGCGCCATTATGCCGAAAACGAAATGGCGCCTATACGACGGAAATTCACATTAAAGATCATCATGAAGGCTACATTGGCTGGGCGGAGTTCGAGCGCAACCAGCAACAGCTTGCCGCCAATGCGTATGGCAAAGCGGGTGAAATCAAGTCGGGGCGCGGCGGACGGGCGCTGCTGGCTG
>JAQGMO010000355.1 GCA_028292315.1 Herminiimonas sp.
CTCATGCCGGTAAAACTTGGGAAACCCAACCCCGGCTCGGCTCGGCTCGGCTCGGCTCGGCTCGGCTCGGCAGAATAGCCTGATAAAGGGTGTTTCCCTGAATAATGCGCAGGCAGACGTTCTTTTACTCGCCGCCGGTTCACAACTACCCCTTTAAAACCGCTGCTGCACCGCCTTGCAGTGCATCCGGCGATGGCCGCCAAAATTTCATATTAATTTCAGAATGGCACTTAGTCGGTCAACAGCTCGCGCCACGACACCCGGCGGATGCCGAAGCTGCCCGAACTGACCGGCGCCTCGAACACTGGATGATTATTGTCCGAGGTTGTCGTGATCGTGATCAGCTTGCCATTAGGTAGCTTGACCACGTTGGCGCCGACCGCGAGTGCATTGCCGATCTTCCGGCCGGCGATGTTGCCGGGATTGCTCTGCGCATTCAGGATATAGCCACCGGTTGCGATATCGAGGTAATACAGCCAGCTGTAGCCGCCGGTCGTGCAGGAAACCGCATCCGTGTTCTGCGGCACATTGGTTGCGAACACCAGCGTGCCGAGCTGCAGTTTCGGGTCGACGTTCACGCGCTCGCCGGCATCGAGAAATTCAACATACCAGCCATCCTTGACGTCCCAATCCACCGCATTGCGGGCCGTCATGGTGCGCGCGCCGGCGTCGCCGCTGGTCATGCTCAATTCCTGCTTGACGAAATTGCTGTCGGCCGATTTGACATTGCTCAGCGTGGTGCACGGCGTGGCGATGCAATCCTTGATGCCATACATGGTCCGTTTGCTGTTGTCGCTTTTGTCGAGCAGCTGCAAAAACAGGCCGGTGCCGACATATATCATGCGCTTGCCTGAAATTTCCGCCAGTTCGGGACGGGTCGTAATCGGCTCCGCCAGCGCGGCGACCTTGATGGCGGCCGGTGACGTGGCATTGATATCGAAGCGCCACAGATTGCCCTCGAGATCGCCGCCGTAAACATACTTCGTCGTGTTGTCGCTGGTGCCGTTATCGACCCAATTGTTGATCTTTGCCAGGCCGTTCGGACTGGCTGAGGTGCCCGCGCAGGTGCTGTCGTCGGATTGCGTAGTACAGGTATACACCCGCGATATTTCCACGCCGGTCGCTGCGTTCAGCACATACAGCACGCCCTGGCCATTATGATCCGGCAGCGCGGTTCCATTGTTATAGCCCGAAGTCACCAGCACGACCCAGGTGCCGTTCTGCAGCTTGGTGATAATCGGATTGCCATAGCTGTATCCCATGCGCGGATCGCTGAATTCCCATAGCGCTTTCGGATTGGCCGGATCAGTCACATCGAGTGCGTAATAGGTGTTTCCGCCGGCACTGAGCCCGCCCACGAGTATGGTTTTCCAGCCGCTGGCATCAATGTCGCCCACCGTGATGGAACCATCCACAAAATACCGGTGCGAATAATTCGAATTGGCCAGCTCGTGCACGCGTGGCAGCACCGCAGTCGGCATGAATGCCCAGGATTCAGCGCCGCTCAACGCGTCGAAGGCGTGCAGAAACCCGTCGTTGCTGCCGACATACACCATCGCCCGCCGCGCGCTATTCGCCGTCTTGAAAGTGCCGTAGCCGGTGTCGGTGTAGGAAAACGGCGGCGTCTTCACATAGACCGGATGGGAAGAAACGATATCGCCCAGCACATGCGCCCGCAACCGGTAGGAGCCGTTGGTGGTGGCATCGGACTGGCCCATCAAATAGTTGAACAGGTTTTCCGGCGTCGCTCCCGGACAGTTCGACATCGGGCTGCACTGGGTCAACTGATTCGGATTGAAGTACCCCTTTTCAGCCGTCGTCAGGGCGTTCCAGGCCAGCGTTTCCTTTTTGTCCACGGTGCTCAGCGTGCTATCAAATTTGTACAGCGTCCGCCCGGTCGTCCTGGTCTGGACATCCAGCATCGCCTGCGCAGACCAGACCGGCTTTTCCGACAGAGCGCCGGTGCCGAGGTCGATGGTCTTTGCCTCGAGGTTGCCGTCCCAGGTCCTGGTTTGATAACTGGCAACATAGGCAAAGTTGTCACCCGCTACCGGCTCCAGATTACTGGTCGCCGCGGCCGCGCCCGAACCGGCCATGGCCGAAACGGCCTGCAACGCCTCATTGAGCGAACCGACCACTTCATCCGGATCGGATGCGGCGAAATATTTGCCGTGGCCATTGACGGCGGCGTGCCAGAGATCATCGATGCGCGCATCGCCGGCATTGGTCTTCGGATTCGGCCAGTTAGCTCTTCCCTGCAGGAGAGCGTTGTAATCGGGCGAGCCCCCCGACTCATAATCCGGCGAGTAAATCATCGTGCCGTCCACTCCCAGCCCCATCGTGAACGTTGTCATGTGCTGCTTTTTGCTGCTGTCGCGCGCCGAGACCGGCACGTCGTCATTCATGGCCGGACGCAAGTCCTCCTTGTAGTAATACATGGCGACGTCGGCCAGCGTATCCCCCGCGTCAAATATGTCGAAGTAGGGCGGGACCATATTCGTGGTGTCCTGTTTGCCGATCGGGCTCTTGGCGGCGTCTTTCTGGATCGGCCCGAAGCTGGCGTCTTCGATATACTCGTTCCAATAGCCGTCGGTGGACAGGATCGCAAAATTTTGCTGGCATGAATACTGCACCGGGTCTGGCCCATGCACGCCGGCATAGATCCGTCCGGCGCGGGCGAGTGCGCCCCGCAAAGGAGTGAAAGAGCAGGTCTTGATGGCAAACAGACTATCAAAAAAGGCGGCCTTGTGGGTTGGGTTGAAATCGTTGATATTCAGCTCCAGCGCCTTGTTCGCAGTCCAGCAGGCGGTACTGTGGAGCGCGGAAATCGCCGCTTCGCTGGCCCCGCCGGAAATCACGTTGAAGCCCACTCGAAACCCGGCCCCGGGCATGCTGTCGGACACGCCGGAAAATACCCGGCTTACCGCCGATTTCATTGCCAGCATCCGGGTGCGGTAAAACGAATACCAGTTAGCGAAGTTAAGCGCCTCTTCGGCATAACTGCAGGTCGCCCCGGCACAATCGGTTCGATTGGTATGCTTGGCATAAGAGCTGATGCCGGGATCGATCGCTATTTTTGTGAACACCACGCCGCGGGCCGCCGCGACATAGTCCGCGCCGCCAGCGAAGGTAAACGCGGTGGCGGCATTTCCGGAAGAATTGGCGAACGTCAGGTTATTGTCCGATCTGACAAGTACGATTTGCTTACCGTTGTAGTCCGAATCCGGCGCCGCCGAGGTGCCGGCAGGCGCCGTTACCGTGATCATCGGAGCGCAATTGCAGTTCGATGTTTCGGTGACAGTCTGAATTGCGCGAAATCCGTTTTTGCCATTGATCGCGGTGACCAGGTCGGCGGCCAGCTTATTGCGGTTGCCGCGCGAATTCTGGTTCGACACCCGGACGGCGGGAACCGCGAACTCGGTCGTGCCATTGTAGAGAATGCTCGACACGCTGCCGCTATAGGACGTGGAATTGCCTCCCGCCTTGGTGATCCGGATGGTCAGCGCTGCGCGTACCGCCGGAGATTCTGCGGTCGCCCCGAAATTCGGGTATTTGTAGCTTGAGGTGCGCCTGGCCTGGCAAGTGGTCAGTGCCCGATTGGAGCACCAGCGCGGCGCGCCATCCATCACGTAATAGTAAGGCTTGCTGTCGACTACCTTGCGATAATTGTAGGTCGCGTTCGGGTATCGGTAGGAGGTCGTGGAACCCGTATTCTGCACGCAATTTGGCCCCGGTGCGGTATCGTTGCGACTGGTGCACCAGTAGATATCGGTATAGGTGGTGCTCAGGTTCTTGACCGTGGTACTGGTAAATGGATCGATCCACGCGGCGTCGATGGCGCTGTTATTCCAGCTGCTGCCGTCCGCTTTCTTCGGCGGCAAATAATTGATGGCCGGGTTGTAATACTGGCGATTGAAACCGCCGCTGTTGTAGGGCGGGTCGCCGAACTGGCATGCCGTGGTGTCACCGAATGCCGCCATATTGGTCTGGCAAATCGAATCGTTGACCGAGTCCGGCGTATAGTCCGACGCCATGCTGCTCGAATCGTCCAGGATGAACATCAGGTTCGGCTTCACCGAGGCGCCGCTCCCGGTGCCGAGCGGCTCATTGGAAATTTGCAGGTTGCCCGCCTGCGCCAGGCTTGCGCCAGCCACCAGCAGCGGGGCGATATGCCGGATAAAACGTCGGATTGCATTCATGTTTTTTCCCGTTCAGTATTCTGCCAGCACCATGCTTTGCACATAGCTCACTGTATTGCGCGCACCTTCAGTGCGGACGGTGATCCGGTAATAGATCTGGGGCTTGCCGGAAATCGCATATTGGCCATAGGCCGCCCCGCCCTTGCTGCCGCCGGAAGTGGAATTGGCTGACGTGGTGGCGCAGCTGTTGGCTGTGCCGTCGGCGGCGGTGGTCAGCCCGCCGTTCTTGAGACAAAGACGATGAATGATGTAGGAGACCGCGTTGCCGCCGGCCCGGGCGCCGACCCGCGCGCGGTTTGCCGCCTCCGGCGTGCCGCTCCAGTCCACATCGTCAGTGCTGTCGTCCGGCGTACTGGTCCCGGTGAAATCAGTGCCGGTCTTGTCGGTGGCGTAGTATCCGTTCTCCGGGCTGTCTTGCAGCTTGTCCGTCACCTGGGTTTGCAGCGTAGCGATCGCCTGCTCAATGCCTGAATCGGCTGAGACCACCGTCGACTGCTTGAATGAAATGTTGTTGGCGACCTGAATCGCGGTATCGGTGACCCGCGTCAGGCCGACCCCGAGCAGGGTCATCGCCACCAGGATGACGAGCACCATGAACAGCACGAATCCATCCTGGGGACGCTGATATGCGCGCTGGCCAATGCGCCGGCAACTACGCTGACTGATGCGTTGACTAATGCGATGACTAGCGCATTGTTTGGAGCGATTTGCGATTGCCATACTTATCCTGTGTCAGCCATTCGACGGAATCGTCCAGATCCGGTTTCTCAGAGGCACCAGCGTTTGGAAAATGCGGTAGCGATAATGTCGCTGTTCGTCGCTGAGCGCCATTGATGGCCCGCTTGCCAGTGCGCCTGAAGGCAGCGTCAGGTCGGGCCAAAGCGTAATCGAGGACGGGCTTACCTGGGCCCCCTCGCGCTTGTCGCTGCGCGCAACCACCGCGACTCGCACGGCGATGACCTGGTTCCAGCCGGCGGCCGTGGTCGGCGTAGCCGCATCGTAAAGGTCGATTGATCCGTCGGCGTCGGTATCCTTGCCGTAGCGAGCCCGCAAGGCAACGATGCCGTCCCCGATCGGCGTCGCGCCGGCGCCGGTCGTGAGGTCCTGCCGGCTCATGCGGCTGTTGGCGGCATCGACCGTATAGCGATGACTGACCGGCAGTCTGCCGATGTTATAGACGAGCGCATTGTTGCTATAGGCAATGCCGATACCGCCCGGCTTGTTGTACATGGACGGCGTGTTGCGACCGGTGCGCGAGTCGGTGTAGCCGGCGCTGCTGTGACTGAGTTTATCGGTCTGGCCCTGTGCCGTCGGCAGCCCGGTCACCTCGGCCAGCGTGCAGTCATTGACGCCGTCGTCGTTCGAGTCGACGCCGTCTTCGGCAATCACCACCAGGTTGCCCGGATAGAAACCGAAGCGGTTGTCGATAGCGAAGTCGCCATTGCCGCCGTCATGGCTGGCGCTCAGCCTGGATGGCGACAGGTTTCCCTCCGACGTGCCATAGGTAATCGTGAGGCTGTCGGTTTGCGCGCCCGTCACGATCTCGATCGGCACGAATGAAAACGCCAGCGGACTGATCGCCGGCGGCCCCTTGTAATAGCCGTTGATTTTACAGCCGGTTAACGGCGCGCCATTGAGGCCGAATCCCGCCATGCGCGCGTCGCGCTCTATCATGTAAAGGGCAATCGATCCGGCCGTCGTCGCATTTGCGCCGCTCGCCGTAGTTTGCTTTTGCGCGCTTTGATTGCCCAGGACCTGCGCCATCACGAGCAGGCATATTATGCCGATCGTCATTCCGACCATCAGCTCGACCAGGCTGAATCCGCGTAATCTGTATAACCTTTTTCTCATGAACGCCCTGCCGCAATTCAATTTCAAAACACCACGCGCGCAACCGCCTGGTAGCGATGCGGTTTAGCCGGGTCTTCATCGGGGTTGTACCAGGTGACGGTGACCGTTACCTGGGTCGGGTCGGCCGGATCCGCCGCCACGCTGCCCGCGCCGTTCGGCAGCGCCGCCGCGATCGCCGCCCTCCAGGCCGTTTTATTGGCATTTGCCGTGGCGGCGCTATCCGCATAGGTGGCCACATTGACCCGGTCCGTCATCATCTGGCCAATGATCTGATTGGCGAAATAGCTGGCGTCAGTCCGGTATTTCGAATGAATCGTTTCCTTGACCGAAATCGCCTGCAAGCCGGTAAGGGCCAGCACGCCGATCGAAAAAATCAGGATGGCGATCAGTCCTTCGATCAGCATGGATCCCTGCTGCCCTGGAGCAGGCCGCGCGCAGCCAGGACGGTGCGGCGTCAGCATCGGCGCGGATCTCCATTGGCGGCAACTCCGGGATCGCAAAGACGCGCCATTCCTCCGCTGGTGACCAGTATCCGCAGTTCGCGCGAAGCGCCCGCTTCGACGGACCCGGAATCAAGATCGATTTGCGCGATCGGCCCGCTGCCGTCGGCATTCGCGCTGCGGACCATGCCGATGCCATTGTAGGTAAGGTGGGTATTGCCGTCCGGCGTGACTGTCACCGATACGGCCTGGCCGCCCTCTTCTGCCGCCTTCGAATGAATCACGGCCGGACAATCGGCCAAGCCGTCGCCATCCCGGTCCGCAACTGCGGCTTCGCAGCCGACGCTCCAGGAAGAGCCCCCGACCATCGCGAAAACGATGCCGGTGTTGCGCTTGAGCGCTTCGGCGCGGGCCAGCTGCAGGCCGTTCAGGATGGCCTGGGCCTTTACGCTGATCTGCGTGTTCACGACCCAGGTCCGGTAGCTCGGAATGGCGATGCCCATCACGACGCCGAGAATCACCACAACCACCATGAGTTCGGTCAGAGATACCCCAAGCTCATGCTTCCGTTTCAGCACGATTCGCCCTTCTTGCTGATCCAGCAAGAAGTACTGCTGCCCCAGGGAGTAACCGAACCGCGGGTATTCGATTGATCGAGCGTGTAAGTGAAACCGGCCATCCCTGCGCTGCTCACGCCGGCCGCCTGCAAGGTGTACAGGCTCGCGGTTTGCGCTGTGCAGCTGTAGGTAAAGTAACGGCCGTCGGCCGCCGTACACGGTCCGCCGCTATAGGTTCGATTATCTCCGTACCACTGCTCCATACGCAGGCGCATTTCTGCCAGCCTGGTCGTTGCTTCGGAAATTTTGCCGGCTAATACATGGTTCCGGTAGGCTGGCAATGCCACCGCGGACAAGATTGCGATTACGGCGACGACAATTAACATTTCTATCAGAGTAAAACCTGCTTTCCGCTTCATCCCGCAACTTCCTTGTTGTTACTTTTTAGCTCAGCCTAATTTAACATGTAATTTAACTTTCCACACGGAATTTAAATGACATGTAGCATGATCGCAAATAAATCAGACGAAATCAGATGTCTGTCGCCGTTTTGCGAAAGCGAAGCAGCGTAATTACCACCGAAGGGGGAATGGGATTGGCGGTGCGACAGCACGAAACACCAGCGGGTCGCTATGGGCTGCGCCGGATTTCTACCAGGAAGCGCGGGCTGCTATTGCGCCAGATTGACGATGGTTACGCGCCGATTTTCAGGCGCGATCGGGTTGGCAGGATTCAGCAATTCCTTGTCTCCCTTGCCGATCGCCTCCAGCCGCCGGTCCTCGATGCGATTGTTTTGCACCAGGTACTGGCGTACCGATTCAGCCCTCATCTGCGAAAGCCGCAAGTTGGCTTCGGAATCCCCGCGCGGATCGGCGTGCCCCTGTATCGCAAAGCGGAAGTCGGCAAGCTTGTCGGAGCTGAGCGCCTGCCCGACTACATCGAGCGATTGCTTTGCGCGCGGCGTCAATTCAGCGGAATTGGTTTCAAACGTAATCAGCAGCGATGCACTGGCAGGCTTGGCCGGTTTGGCGGCCGCGGGCCGCGGCGCGTCATCGCGGTTTACCCGGATGCTGCGGGTGCGAATCGGTTCCTCGGCCGCACTCGCAGGCGGTGTAAGCGCCTGGATCAGCGCCGATTCCGTGATCTCCTGCCCACGCAACACTTTATCGGACTGGGCCGCCGCCAAACAGGACAACGCGGCTAGCGGAACCATCAATAGAAATGATTTTGCATTCATACGCGCCTCGCCAGAATATTTGCTGCAATGTCCTACGCAAAGAATAGTGGCTCCGCGCCGGCCTGCCAACCATTTTTACAAGCTTCGGCTATAACCGCGGCTTCATCCAATGCGCGCTCACGGCGCCGGCGACGCGACCGGCGGCGCGATCGGGAAAGCCGCAAGCGCCGGCCGCGCGAATCAGCTCACACGTTATATCGCGCTTGCCGCTGTGCTAGTCGGGGTCGTTGCAGCCGGCAGTTTTTATGTGGTCACGCGGGACAGTGCGCCGGCCGCCCCAGCCGCGCCGGTGGCGGCAATAAAGCGGGAACGTATGCCGCCCGCCGCCGCTCAGCGGCCGCAATTGCCGGCACCGCTGACGCCGGCGCCAGTGGCGCAAGCGGCCGCGGCGCCAAAGCTAGCTGACCCGATTGAAATACTGGACCAGATATTCCAGGCCCGCAACCGCGATCATGCCGTGACTGTTTCACTGGAAAATTCGGAAGTGCGCATAGGCAAAGACCGGCTGCGTTTTTCACTCCGCTCATCCAGGCCCGGCCATGTTTACCTGCTGATGGTTGGCACCGACCGTACGCAGTTCTGGCTATTGTTTCCTAACGCAATAGACAAGAACAACCGCATCGGCGCGAACAAGCCGCTCGACCTGCCGCGGCCAACCTGGCGCATGGATGCTGCCGGGCCGCCCGGCATCAATCAGTTCATCGCTATCGTGTCGGAATCGCCACGCGATTTCAGCGCCGCTGGATTGAAGCCGACCGATCCGTTCGCGGAGTTTGCGCTCGATCGGGGCAAGCTCGCGGACCGCGCAGGCGGTCCGGCGCCGGTCTATGCCGGCAAGGCGCATTGCGCAGGCGCCCAACACAGTGCATGTCCCGATTCCTACGGGGCGGCGATGTTTTCGATCGAGGAAATTCCCGCACGGTGACCATCGGCCAGACGTTCCGACGACGGACAAGAAATTCTGGCCCGGATCAACAGGAAAGTTCGACTGCGGGAACTCGGGCGGGGCTGATATTCCCTATCGCCCGGTCCCACATTCGCTGTAATACCGTTCAGTAAGATATCGGGCCAGACCTGTTGCCCGGTATTCCGCCTGTCCGCTGCGGTCCGTAATGCTTGACCCGACAATCG
>JAQGMO010000359.1 GCA_028292315.1 Herminiimonas sp.
TTGTGTTTAAGTGAATCGCAGAGCCATGATTGCTTGGGTGGCGCCAGGCAGCGAGCGATTTGCGACGAAACGACGATACCGAGGAGTGAAGCGTATAAGCAGGAGGACGCGCGTAGGGAGGCGAACGCGGCTCTCAGGCTTCGTGTCCGGCGTCAGCGAAAGTCCGCTCCGAGTCGCGTTCCGCCCATCAGTGGCGGGCGCCTCCCGGCCAATAGCAGTCGATCGCGTCTTCGCTTCAAAGCAGCCGTTCCGATTTCAAAATCGCAACGCAGCACCCCTGAACTTCATGGTTAGCCTTCATCATGCCCACGAACCTTGCTCCCCATATCGAGGCACTCCGCCACAGTGCGAACGTCGCTAGTCTCAACTACGACATATGGTGGGTGTATAAGTCCAAAGAGTATCGCCCTGTCTACGTCAACACGATGAACCGATACCTTGGGTTCTTCGACACATCGCTTCACGCGCATTTTGTGGCGATGCTGGTCGCTCTCTACCCGATGTACGAGACCCGCAGGGATACTTTCAATATCCCACGGCTGCTGAAAGTCCTCGATAAGGAGTGCCAAATTCCGGCTAACGCACTTGCCAAGGCAAATGCAACCTATACCGAAGCCAAACCGCTTTGGGTGAGAATCCGAAATCATTTGGTTGCCGGAAAGTGCCAAGCCGAAAGCGCTGAACTTCCCAGCAACAGTACCCGGGGGTAAGTCTGGCAAAGGTGGCGTTGGTTTGAAGGTTTGGAGCGGCTCGGGAACCGGCCGCTCGAGTACGCTCTATGCTATCTAGACCGGTTCGGATCAGGTACGCACAAACGCAAGCAGCGGCGCAAAGTCGCGAGCCGGCTCGCTCGTCTGGATCAAGGGGGTAGCTCCCGGTGCGTGCTGTTCACCAATTCCTACTCCCATAGCCGCTTCCAATTCGTATTCAACAACTTCGCACGAACCCTGGATATTTCCTTTTTATCCACGTTCGCCGTTGGTGCTTGGTCCTCAAGCCGCATGCTGTGAAAAACACGCGCTACCTGGCTGCGCGCCATGGATTCCGCCTGATTCTCGACCCGCTTCTTAAGGGAAGCGCGAGGTACCAGCACATACTGAACTTCGCAATCCAAGGCATCAGCAGCTCGCCGAAGTGAATGCAGCGTTATTTTGTAATTAGCTTCTGACTTCTCCAGCTCGGCCAATGTGCTTTGCGTCACACCCATCCGGGACGCGAGTTGCCTCGTCGTCATGCCTAAGGCCGTGCGAATGGCCTGAATCCACCCAATTTGCGGCCGCGGGGGCACGCTTACTTGCTTTAAGGCGCGATCCACTTGGGAAAGGCGCAATTCCTGGACGTCCATTTGTTCGCCTATAACCAGTAATAACCTTCAAAAATAACAGGTTTACCCGAATTTTATCTCTCGTATCGACCGTATATAGCCGGTCGCTCTATCGTAATTTTAGCGGTTTTTCCCGATCATTACAAACGTCTCCGTTCGTTTATCCCGATATATAGTGGAGTTCCTGTTCGTTTTTACCCGTTATAACCTCTCACCTTTGAATGGTTATACCCGATTTTCATATATATTATCTATCGGTTAAACCCGATTGAGGTAGATGTTCTTGATCGTCTATACCCATTCATTGAGAACAAACCCGAACCGCATCAAACGCAGCTACCTGCAAGACTTCTACAGCCATACCGGCCGCCCCTCGGTCGATCCTGAGCTGATCATCCGCATGCTTATTATTGGGTACTGCTACGGTATTCGTTCCGAGCGGCGCTTATGTGAAGAGGTGCATTTGAACCTGGCTTACCGTTGGTTCTGTCATCTCAGTCTGAGTGACAAGGTGCCGGACCATTCCATCTTCTCCAAGAATCGGCATGGCCGCTTCCGTGACAGCGATGCGTTTCGCCAGTTGTTCGAATCAGTCTTGCGGCGTTGCATGGCAGAGGGCCTGGCTGGCGGAGAGGGGTTTGCCACGGATGCCAGTGTCATCGAGGCCGATGTACGTCGATTACGCGCCATCCCCGGCGCGCAAGCCACCGCTCGGATCGATCCTGAAGCAGCCAGCCGCCCGGTACGTGAGTATCTGGCAGCGCTGGGAATGGTTAATCCTCTACCGGAGGCGCCCAAGTTTATTTCCCTGACTGATCCCGCCACTTCGTGGACGGCGATTGCCGGACCAAGGCCATTCGGCAGCACCGCCACATCCGATCCAACCCACGGTCTGAATCGCAATAACAGTCCTAAACATTGCCAGTTATCTTTTTCAACAGAATAGGACGATCGCGGACGGTCAGAATGGCTCAGTGTACGAGGTTGTTGCTCTTGGGACTAGCAAGAGGTTTTGTTAGGCGCTCTAAGTGCCGTTCGCAGGGTTAAACTGTCTCTCGACCAGGCACACGGCATAGTACATTACCGCGGCGATAAAGGTAAGAATGACCAGGCTTGTCATTACGAGTGTCATGTTGAAGATGTTCTGACCATAGATGATGAGATAGCCAAGACCGGCGTTCGCCGCCAGAAACTCTCCGACGATGGTCCCGGTCAGCGCCAATCCGATGTTGACCTTCAGCGTTGAAATGATCGTCGGGATCGACGACGGGAACACCACTTTCTGGAATTGCTGCCATTTGGTGCCCCCCAGCGCCGCCACCAGCATTAACTTTTGCCGATCCACCTGGCGAAAAGCGCTATAGACTGAAAGTATCGCGACGAACAGCGTGATCGAGACTGCAAGCGCAATGACCGCTCCTGTGTTTGCCCCGAGCCAGACGATGAACACAGGACCGAGCGCAATTTTCGGCGTTGCATTGAGGATCACGACGTAGGGATCGGCCACATCACTGAGGAAATCCCACCACCAGAACATGGCAGCGAGCACAATCCCCATCACGGTACCGAGTCCGAAAGCGAGCAGCGTTTCAACCAGGGTAATGCCGACATGCCGCGCCAGCGAACCATCCTGAATAAGTTCAACGATCTTTTTTGCGATTGCGACTGGATGGCTGATAATGAAAGGATCAACCAGGCGCGACGCAGCGGCGAATTGCCAAAGCCCGAAGAACGCCACCAGCACTGCGCATTGCGCGAAGATCAGCCAGATTTTTCGCAGGCGCATTGATTTCAAAAAGCGCCCATGACGCGGCGATATCGCGCCGCGCATCAGGAAACCATTAGTTGGTGCGTTGTTCAATTTCGAGATCCTCCCAGATTGATTTGCAATAGCCGCGAAATTCCGGCGCATCGCGCGAATTCATAGGCGTGCGATCTCCGCTGACCGTGAGTGTAATGTCATAGATATTCTTGATGCGCGCCGGGCGATTGCTAAGCACGATGACACGGTCGGACATGCATACCGCTTCTTCGATGTCATGCGTGACTAGCAAAGCGGTTTTCTTGTGGGCGCGGATGATCGCATGCACATCGCGCTCGAGGATCAATGTTGTCTGGTAATCGAGCGCCGAGAATGGCTCGTCAAGCAGCAGAATGTCCGGATCGGTAGCCAGGGTCCTGATCAGCGCGACGCGCTGGCGCATACCGCCAGACAGTTGGTGTGGATAAGAATTATAAAATTCGCCGAGGCCGTACATGTCCAGCAGCTGGCGTACCTTGCGCCGTGCCTCTGGCGTAAGGCGGCCAATTATTTCCAGACCTAATTCGGCATTTTGCAATACCGTCCGCCATTCGAATAAATGGTCTTTTTGGAGAAAGAATCCAACCTTTCCATTGGTTCCGCTGATGCGCGCGCCATCAAGCAGCACTTGTCCCTCGGTAGGCGGCAACAATCCCGACAGGATCGAAAGCAGCGTCGACTTGCCGCAGCCGCTTGGTCCGACGATGCTGCAAAACTCGCCATCGGGCACGTTGAAATCGAGGCGTTGCAACGCGCTGGTTTCGCCGCTCGCGGTGACATAAGTGTAAGAAAGGTTTTCAATCGCAATTTTGCTCAGTGCCGGCGCAACGTGACGCTCCGCCAGCGCATGGTGATAAGCAGTCATCGCTTCACGCCCTGCCCGGCCTTTTGAAAAAACGTCGGGTTCACGATCTGTTCATACGGCACGCGTTGCTTCAGCACTGCGCCATCCACCATAAGATCGACCATCTGGTTCATCCCTTCCCGCGGAATTGATACGTCCGTGGACCAGGCCTTTGTCCGCTTGTATTCTGCAACCACGGCCTGGATTGTAGCGAGCGGCAAATCCTTGAAAAACGGCGCAATTGCCTCGGCGATCTGCGCCGGGGAATGGGTATCGGTCCAGATCAATCCCTTTTGAATCGCGTTGGTGAAGCCCTGGATAATCGCGGGATTCTTCTCGATGAAGCTGGCCGGCGCCATGTAGGTGGTATAAGGGAGAGCACCCATCAGAAGGCCGACCGACGCCACGCGATGGGCCCCGGTCTCCGTCACCGCTTTAACGACTCCCGGCTCAAATGCCTGGGCGAAATCCGCGCCCCCGTCGAGAAACGATGGAATGATGTTCGCTGAAATTGGAATAGCGCGAATGTTCACATCCTTTTTAGGGTCGAGACCGGCCTTCTTGATGAGATGGACCAGCGCGAGATACGGTGTCGAGCCGGCGCCGCCGGTGACGATCGTTTTCCCTTTCAGATCGGATATCTTAAAGTTGGGCATGGGGGTTTTCGAGATGATGAACGATCCATCTCTATCGGTGAGCTTCGCAAAATTGACAAGCCGCCGCTCCGGACCCGCATCTTGTGTCAATGCGGCAGCCTCAGGACCAAGCAATGCGATATTTGAACCGCCGCTCACTATCTCGGTGATTGACGCTTGCGTACCCCAGGTTGTTTTTGGGCCTACCAGGTTGATCCCCTCCTGTTCAAACGCGCCGATCGTTATCGCCACATATTGCGGGGCATAAAACACGCTTCGTAAAACTTCGTTTAGCTTGACATCCTGCGCCGCAAGCGCCGGGCCGGCTGAAAAGAAAATGCCGGCGCAGGCCAGCATCATCAAGGCACGGCGTCCCATCGTTGCGCCGATTCCATCGTCGCGTAGTGCCAGGTTGCGTTTCATTGCTTACTCCTTGGTTATTGTGACGGGTTATTTCTTGGAATGCAGAGACCACGCATCAAGGACTTCTCCTACCGTGGCGGCGGTGCCGAATGCGAGCGCGACGTTGGCAACTGCCGCCTCGTGCGCCTCCTTTTTGTATGTCGCGGATGCGTCATCCATAAAGACAACGTAGTAGTCTTTCATGAAGGCGTCACGGGCCGTAGACTCCACGCAGATGTTGGTGGCAACGCCAGCCACGATTACCGTTCGAATCTGCTGGCTGCGCAGTATCAGGTCGAGTTCCGTATCGACGAATGCGCTATAGCGATGCTTGCGGACGACCGCTTCCCCGGGCATTGGCGCCACCTTGTAAAAATCGGCTCCCCAGGTTCCGCTCAGGCAGCGAGGCGTCTCAAATCCGATGCGGGCGTTGCGCTCGTGCCAGGCCGGGGGAAGGTACTGCGGATCGTAGATCGCCTGGACGAATATGACCGGAACGCCGGCCGCGCGCGCCCCCTCGATCAAGCGCTGCAGGTTCGGCAGCATTTCCTGAACCATGGAAAGGTCATTGCCGGCCTTTCCAAAAACCCCGTCATCGGCACAGAATTCATTCTGTACGTCGACGACGACCAGCGCGGCATTTTCCGGTGCGACCTTGTCGCCTAGCGTTCTGAGGAATTGGTTTTGCAAAGTTGTCTCCGTATGCAATTGCATGTTTTGAAATATCAGGGTTAAAAACCATGTTACATACATCGACAGCCGCGCTATCCCTTCCTGTTTTCATCTGCGCGGCCGGCAGGTGATTTATCCGGCCCCCGCTCGCTCCTCTTTTCGCGAATTAATCATTCCCCACACCCTGGCTGGCGCCAGCGGCAGGTTGTTAGGCTGAACCTGTAACGATGACAGCGCCGCGGCTACCGCATTCGCCATTACGCCCCCTACCGGGACGATACCGCCCTCGCCACAGCCTTTTGCCCCCAGCGGATTGTGCGGGGAAGGCGAGTTTTCCAGTTCCATTGCCCTGATCTGCGGGAAATCGCCTGCCGTGGGCATTAGATAGTCTGCTAATGTGCCGGCGAGGAACTGGCCATTTTCATCGTAGGCGAGATGTTCGAGGAATACCCCACCCAGTCCCTGGACCACGGCGCCGATGGCCTGGCCTTTCGCGGTGAGCGGATTAATGATGCGCCCGATATCTTCTACGCCGAAATAATCGATCAAATCCACTTTTCCGGTGCCCGGGTCGACCGTCACATGCGCAGCGGCGGCGCCGTATGCATAGGTATGGTGATGGCTGGAGAACTGACTCTCGGCCAGCACCTTCATTTTGCCGAGATCTGCCGCTGTCAGAATTTCGCCGCGATACGATGCGGTCAGGCCGGGCCCGATCTCCACCTGGTCTGCCGCGCAGTGGAATCGCGTTGCGGCGGCTTCCCGGATATTGTCCTTCAGCGTGGCGGCGGCGGTCAGGACCGCCGAGCCCCCCAGCGCCGTGGAGCGGGAGTGGAAAGAGCCGAAGCCCTCCTTCAGATAGATCGTCGAGCCGTGCCGGATACGGATGCGCTCCATCGGCATATTCAGGCTGTCGGCGGCAATCTGGGTAAGTACCGTCAGCAGGCCTTGCCCAAGGGAGGTGGATCCGACGTAGACGGTAATTTGCCCGTCATCTTCAATCTCGATGCGGCTGCTCTCCTTGATGCCGCCTCCGCCCCCCTCGATGAAGCAGCCGATCGCAATGCCGTGATATTTTCCATCGATCAGCTGGCCTTGCAACGCCAGCTTTTCATTCCACCCGAATTCCTTGAGGCAGCGGTCGAGCGTAATCTGGTAATCACCGCTGTCCAGTTCTTCCGTCTTGACCGGTTTGTCCAGGGTGGCGAGCGAATAGGGAATCTGTTCCGGACGCACCAGGTTCATGCGGCGGAACTCCACCGGATCGATCCCCAGTTCAGTTGCGGCGATTTCAATCAGCCGTTCACGGAAGAAATCCGCTTCGAACCGGCCCGGCCCGCGATAGGTGCCGATCGGTCCTTTATTGGTGAGGTAATTGGTCGACTCGATGTGGATATGGGCAATGTCGTAAGGCCCCGACATGAACTGCGCGACGTTGCGCGACGGGGTCGCGCCGCTGGAACGCATATACGCGCCGGAATCAGTGCGGACTTCCCCGCGCAACGCCAGTATGCGGCCGTTGCGTTCGCAGACGATTTCCAGTTCGCATTCCATCTGGCGCGAGTGGTTGGATCCAAGCAGGTTTTCCAGTCTGTCTTCCACCCACTTGACAGGGCGTCCCAGCTTACGGGAAGAAAACGGCACCAGGAAATCCTCCGGGTAAAATTCACCTCTGACGCCAAAGCCGCCGCCAACATCGACTTCGATCATGTCGACTGACTCGACCGGCAAGCCCATGGTTGCGGCCAACGTCCGGCGAGTGGTGAAAGGTACCTTGGCGGCGCCATAAACGGTCATTCTTGCGCCGGCCGCGTCCCAGTTCGCAACCAGTCCTCTTGTTTCCATTGTTACCGCGCTATGCCGCTGGGTGCTGAATGTCTCGCGCCGCACGTAAGGACCGGTTACGTTTTTGGCATCCCCTTTTTGGGCAGTGTAGGTGACCGGGATATTCGTCCCGACTGCCTCAAACAACAAAATCTCGTTACGGGCCGACGTTCTCCAGTCAGGTATTGCCGGCAGCGACTCGATATCGGCATAGATCAGCCCGGCCGCGTCTTCCGCCAGCGCGGTCGTGTCGGCAATTACAATAGCCAGCGGTTCGCCGACATAACGGACCTTTTCAACCGCAACGACGGTCTGCTCGAATGGCACATGCTCGGGAATCGGCGAAAGGCGCAGCGGCATTTTTGGTACCTTGCCATTGAGCTCCCTGGCTATGTCCTCACCGGTGAATACCCCGTGCACGCCGGGCATTGCCCGGGCCTGCTCCGTGTCGATCGACCTTATCAAGCCATGCGCAACCGTGCTGCGCACGATGACCGCATGCAGCATGCCGTCAAGATGGATATCGTCGGCGAACCGGGCCGTGCCGGTCAACAGGCGAAAATCCTCAACACGCCGGGTATAGGTCCCGATAAATCCCTCTTTCGCTTTCATGGCTGAATTCCCGTTTCGCTTTTCTCAGGATTGGCATAGGCGGAACGCGCCTCATAGACCGCTTCGATGATATTGATATACCCGGTACAGCGGCACAGATTGCCGGACAGTACCTCGCGGATCCGATCCTTGCTGGCGTCGGGTTCTTCGGTCAGCAGCACATGCGCCGTAGTCAAAAATCCAGGAGTGCAAAAACCGCATTGGAGCGCATGATGCTTGTGAAACGAGGCTTGCAAAGCGGACAGTCCCTGGTCCGGCGTCAGTCCCTCGACCGTCGTGACCTGCGCGCCGTCGGCCTGAACCGCAAGCATCAGGCAGGACCGCACTGCGTCGCCATTGACGATCACCGTGCAAGCGCCGCACACACCATGTTCGCAGGCGACATGCGTGCCGGTCTTGCATAGATCATGGCGCAGGTGATCGGCCAGGGTAATACGGGGTTGAACGTTTGCTTCGACGTTGTTTCCGTTGAGTTCAAAGGCGATATTCATTATTTATGATTCTCCGTCGTGATGTTTGCCGCTTCCTCCAGCGCTCGTTGGAGAAGCGTGGCCACTAATGCCTTGCGATATGCCACATCGCCATGAAGATCGCCAGGCGGGTTGGCCTGTTGCGCCGCCGCCGCGGCGACGGCCAGGATCGTGCCGTGATCGATGGCATTGCCATTCAGCGCATGCTCGGCGGCGGAAAGTCGCTGGGAACACTGGCACGCGCCGACCACGCCGATGTGCGCATTGCAGGCGCGCTGCTGGCTGTCGAGGTCATAGAACAATGCCACGCCGGCCAGCGCAAAGTCGCCCGGCCGTCTTGAAAATTCCTTGAAGGCCCAGTGCCGGTTGGATGGCCACGCGGGAAAATGGACTTCAAGGATGATTTCATCCTCCGCCAGCGCAGTCGTCAGCGCTCCGAGAAAAAAGTCCTCCGCCTTTATGCGGCGTTCCCCTTGCGGGCCGAGTACGCGAATTTCCGCTTCGCAGGTCACTGCGACGCAGGGCAATTCAGAGGCAGGATCGGCGTGCGCAAGGCTGCCCCCCACGGTGCCGCGGTTACGAACCTGATAATGCGCCACATGACTGATCGCTTCCTTCAACAGCGGCTGGGCCTTTACCAACCCATCGTCATCCTCGATATCGCGCCATCGGGTGCGGGCGCCGAGCCGGACCCCGGACTGGTCGATGACAATCTTATTCAGGCCCTGGATATTTTTAAGGTCAATCAGCAGGGCTGGCTGCGCCAGCCGGTATGCCATCATCGGCAGCAGCGTCTGGCCTCCGGCGAGGATCTTTGCCTCGCCAGGACGGGATGCCAGTATCCGCACCACTTCGCTTGGCGTGGAGGGGGCTTGGTATTCGAAGTCGGATAATTTCATGGAGACAGACTCGCTGCTGTTTGTTAAACGTTTATCAAAAGAGCTTGTTTGATGCCGATCCTGCCGGCCAGGCCATCAGGCGAGCCTGCCGATGCATGGGGGCAGGCAATGAAACCAGCCATGCGCCTGCCGACACTACTTGCCCCACATCTTCCAGCGCGACCCGGCTTCCGGTTGCGCAGCGGCCGTCTGCTGATCGGCCCCAGCCTGCGCGGGCGCCGTCAGCGCGGCCTTAAAGCGGGTAAAGAACTCGGCTGCCATCTTCGCCGCCACACCGTCGATCAGTCTCGATCCGACCTGCGCGATTTTGCCGCCAATCTGCGCACTGGCCGTATAGGACAGCAGCGTGCCGCCCTCGGCCGGCGCCAGGCTAACCTGCGCCTTGCCCTTGCCAAAGCCGGCGGTTCCGCCCGATCCTTCAAAAACCAGGGTGTATGACTGCGGCGGGCAAATATCGGAGAGTGCCAGCTTGCCATTAAAGCGTGCCTTGACCGGCCCTACCGCCGCCACCATCACCAGCTTGTAATCCGTATCGCCGGTTTGCTCGATGCTCTCGCAGCCAGGTATTGACGCCTTCAGTATTTCAGTGTCATTCAAGCCGGCCCAGACCGTTGCAAGTTCCAGCGGTATCAGTTGTTCGCCTTTTAGTTCCATTGCTTCCCATCCAGTTGATATATCGTGCAATCATCGAAAAGGCGCATCGCTCACGCGAGCAAGCCATGCGCCATCAGGGAGAAATATTTAATCCGCCTTGGTGCCGGAAGACTTCACCGCAGCAGCCCAGCGGACGATTTCCGTATCAACGTAGGCGCGCAATTCGTCCGGGGAGCTACCAATCGGCAAGGCGCCCAGCGTCGTGAATTTACTCTTGACGTCATCCGTCGCAACTGCTTTTACCAAGGAGGCATTCAGTTTCGCCACGATGTCCCTTGGTGTATTCTTCGGAGCAAAAATGGCAAACCACGAAGTCACTTCAAAACCGGGAATTCCCTGCTCGGCAAAGGTCGCCAAATCGATACTCGGAACGCGTTTGGGAGCGGCCACTGCCAGCGGCCTGAGCTTGCCGGCCTTGATATGCGGCATCGCCGCCGCGATCTCGACCGACATGAAATCGATCTCGCCCGACATCACCGCGAGCATTGCGGGCCCGGTGCCCTTGTACGGTATATGCTGCATGTCGAGTTTTGCCTCGGTCTTGAGGATTTCTCCTGCCAGGTGGTGAGGCGCGCCGATTCCCGCCGAACCGAAGGTAAGCGGCTTCGTTCTGGCGTACCTGATGAACTCGCCCAGATTTTTGACCGGCAAATTAGGATTGACAACCAGAAGGTGCGGAATTGTCGCAATCAGCGATATCGGCGCAAAATCGGTCGCGGCGTTGTAGGGCAGCTTGGTATAAAGGCTGGGGTTGATGCCATGCGTGGTGGTGGCGCCAAGCAGGAGGGTATACCCGTCCGGCGCGGCCTTTGCTACGTACTGGGTGCCGATAATGCCGGCTGCCCCGGCCTTGTTGTCGACCACCACTGATTGCCCCAGGTCTTCTTGCAGCTTCTGGGCCATGGTACGGGCAATCAGGTCCAGCGCGCCGCCCGGCGCAAACGGCGCAACCAGCGTAATTGTTTTATTCGGATAGTTCTGCGCGAACGCGGTCGAGCAGGTAGCGAGTAGTGGCAATACCGCGGCTGCAAGCTTCACTATGAAACGACGATGCATGATGGCTTCCTCTTCTTGTTAACGTATCGCGGCAGGTTCATCCTGGCCGTTCTTGAAAAGGCCGTCACCGGAAACCACTCATCCAACCGGTTTCGACCTGAAACCCCTCGCCTCCAGCCGCTGACCCGAAATCCGGATTAGCGACCGGCTACTTTTGCCTGGCGCGGCATACCTTTGCCCGCCTTGCTCAAATGCTGCTTGCATAAAACGCGTCGGCATGTATGTGCTCCGCAGGTATCCCTTTTTGCCGCGCCAGATAAGTCGCCGCATCGACCATGGGAGGCGCGCCGCACAGGTATGCCCGCCATCCAGCCAGGCTGTTCCAGTCCTGCGCTACGGCGTCGGTGACCAGACCGCTGCGCACCTGCGGGTCGTTATTCTCCGACGCTGCGGCGATATGAACGTGCAGATTACTGTGGATCCCGGATAGTTCGTCCAGCCAGTCGGCGCCATAAATATCTTGCGGCGTACGTACCCCGAAGTACACATGAATCGGATTGCGCATCCCGCCTGCGAGAGCGCCCCGCACAATGGACAAGACCGGCGCCAGGCCGGTACCGCCAGCCACGCACAGCATCGAGCCCTCATGCCTGGTGCGCAGGTAAGCGGTGCCCATAGGTCCGGTGACACGCACGGTATCGCCGACCTGCAGCTTGTTGGCAATATAGCCCGTGACGCGCCCGTCAGGCACCAGGCGAACATGAAACTCCATCTCGTCATCCGTACAGAGGCCTGCCATCGAATAAGGCCGGATGTGCTCGTGAGTGAATTGCAGGATGGCGTACTGGCCAGGCGAAAACGACATCGGCTTGGACGTCCGCAGGCGGAGACGCCTGATATCGTGCGTCATTTCATCGATTGCGACGACGGTTGCCTTGATGATGCGGGCCGGATGGGTGATTACCTCATCCGGTTCAGGAATTTCAATGGTGCAGCTCTCGGTCAGGATGCTTA
>JAQGMO010000376.1 GCA_028292315.1 Herminiimonas sp.
TATGATTTCGTGCGTGACTTCGTCGGCACCGTAGCGCAGGCGGGCTGCGGCACATTCATTGTTCATGCCCGCAATGCCATACTCAAAGGTCTGAGTCCGAAGGAAAATCGCGAGATCCCGCCATTGCGTTACGAGTTCGCGCACCGCCTCAAGCGCGACTTTCCGCAATTGGAAATCCTTATCAATGGGGGTTTCAAGACGCTCGATGAAATCGATGCGCAACTGCCGCATGTCGACGGCGTCATGCTCGGACGCGAGGCGTATCACAATCCTTACCTGATGGCCGATTTCGATGCGCGCTATTATGGCGATGACAGCGGCAAGAGAACGCGCGCAGAGGTCCTGGAAAACATGCAGGCCTATATCGTGCGCCAGCTTCAATTGCATGGCGCGGCTGGCTTGAAGCTGAATGGCATTACGCGGCATATGCTCGGCCTGGTGGCAGGCCTGCCGGGTGCGCGCCAATTCCGTCGGACCCTGTCAGACCCGCGCCGGCTCGCAGCCGGCGATCCATCCCTGTTGCTCGAAGCACTGGCGCCTATGCAGCGGACTGTTTCGCCGGCCGCACCGGGAAGATTGGCAAGGATGTCGGAATACGACATCTTGTCGCCTGACAACTCCTAGTAATCCTTCAACCGGTTATACAAAGTCTTCAAACTGATTCCAAGCGCCTCCGCGGTCAGCCGCTTGTTGCCGCTGAAATGCTTCAGCGTGGCCAGAATAATTTCGCGCTGCGCATCCGCCAACGGTGTGCCGACAGAGAAGTTCAGGCAACCTTCATGCAAAGTCGGCTTGCGCGCCCATAATTCGGACAAGTGATCTTCAATCACCAAGGTATCGGTCGAAAGGATAAATGCGCGCTGCACGACGTTTTTCAACTCCCTGACATTTCCCGGCCAGGTATAAGACCGGATCATTTCCATCGAATTGCGGGAAAATGTTTTCGATGTATTTTCTTTTGCATTCATTAGTTGTAAGAAATGTTGCGCCAGCAGATCAACATCTCCATTGCGTTCCCGTAACGGTGGTACGCGGATCGGAAACACCGCCAGCCGGTACATCAGGTCTTCGCGCAGGCTCCCTTGCCTGACTGCCACCTCGACATCGCGATTGGTGGCTGCAATCAGTCGCACATCAACTTTGACCTCATCACTGCCACCGATGCGCAAAAAGCTTCCCGACTCCAGTACGCGCAATAATTTGACTTGCATATCAGCCGGCATCTCTGTGATTTCATCCAGGAATAACGTGCCGCGTGATGCATGTTCGAAATAGCCCAGGTGTTGCCGCGCCGCGCCGGTAAAGCTTCCCTTTTCATGGCCGAACAGTGCAGCCTCGATAAGATGTGCGGGAATTGCGCCACAGTTGACGGCAATAAAGGTCTTGTCCGCTCGCGGACTGATCTGGTGAATCGTCTGCGCAATCAGTTCCTTGCCGGTGCCGCTTTCGCCAGCCAGCAATACGGTTGCGTCGGATACTGACACCTTGTCCAGTTGCTGATAAAGCCGCTCCATTGCGGGCGAAGAACCGTAAAGGAATCCGAAACGTTTAAGGTGCTTGTCGAGTGCCATCGCGGGGAGCTCTTTCGAAACGCGTAAATGAAGCCACGGAACCATGCAAGGTCTCAGACATCGCGGAGAGGCCCCAGTTTTACACCAGGGTGGATTATCCGGATTGCGGAAATTCAATCAGTGACGTAAAGAGGGCGATGTATATCGCACGAAAATTTATGCTGTTCAATTAATTTCCCGCGGCAACGCTTCCATGTAACCCTTACTTTTTTCAGGTAATTTTTACCCTGTAAAAAAAGTCATAAAAGGGGTGATGCCGAAATGGCAAAAGTGGATTTTACATAGAGGAGCGATGGGGTTGGCATGGAAACTGCGTCAGAGGAAGTCAGACTATCAAGGATGGTCAGGAAACTTCTTGTGTGTGCCGAAATCAGGCAAAAGATCGACCAACAACTTTAGTGAAAGGAACAGCGATGAAATCCGTAATGAAAGCTTCAAAAATCGTTCTTGCCGCGAGTATTCTGACAGTTATGTTTGCCGGATGCGATCGCCGCGGGGCTGACAGTTCTTCCGGCGGTTCCGGGGCTTCCGGCGCTTCCGGTTCAGGCATGACAGGCTCGGGCTCGTCGGGCGCAGGCTCTTCCGGCGCCGGCACTTCCGGTTCAGGCTCTTCCGGTTCAGGCTCTTCCGGTTCGGGTTCGGCCGGGTCTGGTTCTTCCGGCTCGGGATCATCCGGCATGTCGGGAGCCAGCCCGTCGGGTTCCAGTTCATCTGTTCCCGGCGCTTCCGGTGGCGCTGGGTCTGGTACATCGGGCAGCACATCGGGCGGTTCATCGGGCGCCGGCACATCCGGTGCAGGCTCTTCAGGAGCTGGTTCGTCAGGCGCTGGTTCGTCGGGCGCTGGTTCGTCAGGCGCTGGCTCGTCAGGAGCCATGGGATCCGGTTCGTCGGGTTCGGGCACCTCAGGCTCGGGCACCTCAGGCTCGGGTTCCACACGCTAACTTTGATTCAAGTTCGCGCAACATCAAGTTGCGCGAGCTTGAATCTATCCTGGCTATCCAGACGGCATTCGTGCGAATGCCGTCACCTTTCTCCGCGAATGTATTCGCCGCCCGGCAATTTCCCTTTCCTGATGCAAAGAAAAGCCCCGTTTTATTTATTTCAGGCAATCAGTAATCGCTAAATTGTTAGTTTGCGTTGACTCAAGTCAAACACTTCTGCCGTCAGATTGGTGACACTGGTTTTCGACCGCCCGGGGAGGGCGTGGGAATGCAGGGGAGAAAAAACGAACACGGCTCCGCAACTGACTCACATTTGCAGAGTATCAGTGCAGCAGTTCGTAACGCGGTGTCGTAACCGCATGCAGGATAGTCCGATGCCACATGTACTCATCGTCGATGATGATTCGAACACGCGTGAAGCCCTGGTCGAAATTACAGCCGCCGAAGGATTCACCACCGCGACCGCCGAAAACATTCGTAACGCACAGACGCAAATTGCGCGCCAGCGGCCCGATGTAGTGCTGATTGATTTAATACTGCCGGATGGTAACGGCATGGACTTATTCAATGATATCGACACGCGCGCCAACACGGAAATCATATTGATCACCGGGCACGCCAGTGTTGAGACAGCGGTGGAAGCCTTACGCCTCGGCGCGGCCGATTATCTGACCAAGCCGATCAATTTTCGGCACTTGAAAGCATTGCTTGCACGCGTGCCGCGCACCGCCGACTTGAAATGCGAGATCGGCGCATTGCGCGGCGAGCTGAAACGTGCGGGGCACTTCGGACAAATGCTCGGCACCTCGCCGGTCATGCAAAAGCTCTATAACCATGTCGGGCGGGTCGCGCCGACCGAGGCGACAGTCCTGCTGCTGGGCGAGAGCGGTACCGGCAAGGAGTTGGCGGCCCAGACCATTCATGAACTCAGCCTGCGCCAGCGGCAGCCATTCCTGCCGGTCAATTGCGGCGCGATTTCGCCACAGTTGATCGAGAGCGAAATCTTCGGGCATGAGAAGGGCAGCTTCACCGGTGCCGACCGGCAGCATAAGGGCTATTTCGAGCGGGCCAACGGCGGCACTTTATTTCTCGACGAAATCACCGAAATGCCGGTTGAATTGCAAGTCAAATTATTGAGGGTGCTCGAAATCGGTTCGTTCATGCGTATCGGCAGCAACCAGGAACTTGAAACCGATGTGAGAGTGATCGCGGCGACCAACCGCGATCCGGAAGATGCCATCCTTGGCGGCAAACTGCGCCTCGACCTGTATCACCGGCTGAATGTTTTTCCTTTAAAAATACCGCCGTTGCGGGAACGCGGCACTGATGTCGAATTGCTGGCCCAGCATTTTCTTGACGAATTCAATGCTGCCCACGGCACCGGCAAGGTTATTTCCGCCGATGGCCTGGTTTGCCTTAATGCCTATCACTGGCCCGGCAACGTACGCGAGTTGCGAAATTACGTGCAGCGCGCCTTTATCCTTTCCGATGAAGTGATCGATGCGGCGGCCCTGGCGCCTACCGTGAGCACCCATGCGCCGGTCGGATTGACCTTGTCGATTCCGGTCGGAACCTCTCTCGCGGACGTGGATCGCAGGCTGATATTCGCGACGCTGGAATTATGCGGCGGCGTAAAGAAGCGCGCCGCGGAAATCCTGGGAATCAGCCTGAAGACGCTTTATAACCGCCTGGAAGAATACGGGCCCGACGAAGGCATGGCAAGGGAAGACCCGGCAACGCCAAGGAGCAGGGAAGACGCGTCGAAAGGCCTGGTCTAAAGCACGTCACACGCGCGTCGCCATCATCGCGATCACCACGATCAACTCTTCCGGCGCCACCGGCTTTGTCAGATGCATCTGAAACCCAGCGGTCAATGCGCGGATGCGATCCTCGCGCTGCGCAAACGCGGTCAGGGCTAGTGCGGGCAACCGGTGCAAGGGTTGAACGCCGCCGCAATCCCATGCCCGCAGCTTGCGCAAGACTGCGTAGCCATCCTCTACCGGCATGGCAATATCGCAGACCAGGATGTCCGGCATTTCATTCTTCGCGACAGTGGCCAGCCAGGCCAACACTTGCTTAACCGATGCGGCGGAAAAGACGCTCGCGCCTGCGCCGGCAAGCACGGCGCTCAGCGACTCGCGCGCTTCTTCCTGATCATCGATCAGCAGGATGCGTAGCGCATTAAGCGAAGGCAAGCGCCCGGTAATGTCGTCCGGCTCGCATTGCACCACCGGCAGGTAGCGATCGCGGCTGGAGCGTAACGGCAGGGAAACCGAGAAAGCGGCCCCTTTGCCTTCCCCGGCGCTGTCGACGCGCACCGACCCGCCATGCAGCTCGATCAGATAGCGGACCAGAAACAGTCCGAGTCCGAGGCCGCTGTGGCGGCGCGTGCTAGAGGTATCTTCCTGGCTGAACCGGTCGAACAGGTGCGGCAGGAATTCGGCCGAAATTCCGACGCCGTTGTCGCGTATCGTAGTCACGATCTGGCCATTGGCACACACTGCGCTCAGCCATATATTGCCGTCTTCAGGCGTAAACTTGATTGCATTGGAGAGCAGGTTCCAGACGACCTGCTGCACCCGGTCGGAATCGCCATCGATCTTTTCAGTCGTGATCTGGTAAGTGCAGTCAATGCCGATGTGTCTGGCCGCCGCCATGTCGCGCACACTTTCCACGGCTGCCTGGATTACCGGCAGCAGCGCGATCGGTTGCCTTACCAGGCGCAATCTGCCGCTCATCATGCGGGTAACATCGAGCAAATCTTCAATCAGCCTGACCTGCTGCGCAACGCCGATCCTGATCCCGTTCAGCGCGCGTTGCGCCAGCTGGCCGGAAGCGGAATCCCGTACATGATTTTCCAGTATATGCGCCCAACTCTGAATGCCATTCAGCGGCGCCCGCAATTCATGCGACACGATCGCGAGAAACTCGTCCCGGGCGCGCGCCGCGGTCTCGGCCTGGATGCGGGCGGTGCGTTCCCGTGCGAGCAAGGCGTCATGATCCCGTTCCAATTTCCTGCGTTCGGCAATAACGATATCGATCGTCAGTGAAAAACCGCATACCGATCCGTCCGCGGCCGCATCGGGCGTATAGGCCAGCACCGCGTGGCGCTCGCCGGATGCCGTCGGAATGATGTGCTCATGGCTCACGCGTTCGCCGCGTAGTACGCTGGCAATAAAAGGCGCCATGTCCGCATATGCCGCGCCCATCAGTTCGCTCACGGATTTGCCGATGATATCAGTGCGCGACCGCCCAAACCAGGTTTCATAGGCCAGGTTCACCAGCCGGAAGCGCTGTTCCGCATCGACATAGGCAATCAGCGCGGCCAGCGAATCCGTGACAAAGCGCAGGTGGCGCTGGTGCGCACGTGGGCTGCCGCCGCGGGCGGCGCGCGATTCGCATGCGCCGGGATTTGCTTCCTGGCGTGCTTTCTTTCGCAATGATTCCGTATTGTTTTCTCGCATAACGATTACATACCGTATTTTTCTTTCCGCATATTGACCCCGCTTCAGGAAGCAATCGATTTCCTTGTCCTGAACCGCCGGCGGCATCGGTACCGGTAGGGGAAAGCAGAAAATATACCGGCATGAAATAGGATAGGCCCGTCTCTTGCATTGGCTCTGGCAGCGGCTTTTCGCCATCATCTTGTGAAATTACAAGGCGGCCGGCGTGCCCTGGGCCAGAATGACTCGTATAACGGCGTCACGCGGAATGCGCGGGCGGGAACGACGAGACTTGGAGAGACGCCGTTTTTCGATGTAGTTTTTACCCCGCGCAGTAAAACTTACGCTGCGCCGCTAGCTTTCCGGCCCTGCGAAAATGCACGGTCATGGCGTTCTTGACCGGCATATCTTTTGCGTTATCAGGCGAGCATTCCGGGGATTGCCCAATTTGGCGGTCCACCTGTTTTACTGTGTAAAACAAGATAGAACCCAGCCACCTGCCGCGCGGCCTCCGCGCTTCCAGC
>JAQGMO010000385.1 GCA_028292315.1 Herminiimonas sp.
AAACACATACGCTGTTTCCCGTTGAACACATCGGCCATGCCTACCTACACCATCACCGAGCTGGCGCGCGAATTCGATATCACGCCGCGCGCCATTCGTTTTTACGAAGACCAGGGGTTGATCAGCCCGCGCCGTGAAGGCGCGACCGGCCGTATCCGCGTCTACTCGGGGCGCGAGCGCACGCGCCTCAAGCTGACCCTGCGCGGCAAGCGGCTTGGCCTGACGCTATCCGAAATAAAAAGCCTGGTCGACATGTACGAGTCACCCAAGGATTCGGCGGCGCAGCTGAATCGCTTCCTGGTGGTGCTGGCGCAGCACCGCCATACGCTCGAACAGCAGCGCGAAGACCTGGACGTGACGCTGGCTGAAATCGCAGCGCATGAAGCGCACTGCCGCCGCATGCTGGAAAGCGGCAAGGAAGCCAAACCCCGGCCGCCAGCCAAAAAACGCGCGGCCGGTGCCTCTGAAGCGAGGGCAAAACCAGTCGCCGCCGCTTGACCGGAAGCCTGCTTGCTTGACGTTTACGTTAACGTCATTCGAGCGTATTATGAGCTCCGCATTCCAGACCGGCTTCAACCGGTAACCGCATCCAAGAGTGATAAAAGAAACAAGGAGATTGCCATGATCCAGTTACCCGGCCTGACGTTCGACCATGGCGAGGATATTGCCGCGCTGCGCGAAGCCGTGCAACAGTTCGCCCAGGCTGAAATTGCGCCGCGCGCCGCAGAGATCGATCGTTCCGATCAGTTTCCCATGGATTTGTGGAAGAAAATGGGCGACCTTGGCGTGCTCGGCGTGACCGTGGAAGATGAGTACGGCGGCACCGCCATGGGCTATCTCGCGCATATCATCGCAATGGAGGAAATTTCGCGGGCGTCGGCATCGGTCGGCTTGTCTTATGGCGCGCATTCCAATTTATGCGTCAACCAGATTCGCCGCAACGGCACGCAGGAACAAAAGCGGCGCTACCTGCCGAAACTGGTGTCGGGCGACTATATCGGCGCGCTCGCCATGTCGGAGCCGAATGCCGGCTCGGACGTGGTCAACATGAAATTGCGGGCCGACTGGAAAGGCGATCGCTGGGTCCTGAACGGCACCAAGATGTGGATCACCAACGGCCCTGATGCCGACGTGCTGGTCGTCTATGCCAAAAATGATATCGAAGCCGGTCCGCGCGGCATGACCGCCTTCCTGATCGAAAAGGGTTTCAAGGGATTCTCGATTGCGCAAAAACTCGACAAGCTAGGCATGCGCGGCTCGCATACCGGTGAACTGGTTTTCGAAGATTGCGAGGTGCCGGCTGAAAATGTACTCGGCGGGCTTGGCAAAGGCGTCAATGTCCTGATGTCGGGGCTCGATTATGAACGCACGGTGCTGTCGGGCGGGCCGCTCGGCATCATGCAGGCTTGCATGGACCTGGTGATGCCTTATATCCATGAACGCAAGCAATTCGGTCAGCCGATCGGGGAATTCCAGCTGATGCAGGGTAAAATCGCCGACATGTATTCGACTATGATGGCGTGCCGGGCATATGTGTACGCGGTCGGCCAGGCGTGCGACCGGGCCGCGACGCCGGAAGCGGTGCGCGCCTTGCGCAAGGACGCCGCCGGAGCGATTCTGTATTCCGCTGAAAAAGCGACCTGGATGGCTGGCGAAACGATCCAGGCCCTGGGCGGGAATGGGTATATCAACGATTATCCGGCCGGGCGGCTGTGGCGCGACGCGAAACTGTACGAGATCGGCGCCGGCACCAGCGAAATCCGGCGCATGCTGATCGGACGCGAGTTGTTTACCGAAACCCGGTAACGACCCGGCCCAGGGAACCAATGATGCAAGCCGCTTTCCCCAAACTCCTGTCATCCCAGATTGCCTTCGATACGGCGCGCACGATACTGGACGGCTTCGACAAGCATTACCGCCTGTTCCGCCGCGCCAGCCAGGCCGCCAAAATGCATTTCGAACAGAGCGACTGGTTGACTGCGCAAAAGGAAGCCCGCGAGCGGATTGCGTTCTACGACAAGCGCGTGCATGAATGCGTGCAGATCCTGGAAGACGAATATGCCAGCGACGACCTGAGCGACAAGGTCTGGCGCGAGGTAAAGCTGCACTACATCGGCCTGCTGACCGATCACAAGCAGCCGGAACTGGCGGAAACCTTCTTTAATTCGGTGTGCTGCAAGATACTTCACCGTACCTATTTCCACAATGATTTCATCTTTGTGCGGCCGGCTGTGTCGACCGAATACATCGACAATGCCGAGACGGTGCCGATTTACCGCGTGTATTATCCGGCGAAGGATGGCTTGCGTTACAGCCTGAAGCGCATCGTCACCAACTTTCAGCTGGACGGCCGGTTCGCGGACCTTGACCGCGATATCGCCCTGGTGGAAGAGCGCATGCGCGACCTGTTCGCGGGCGCGCCGCTCGAAGCTAACCACCAGATCCAGGTGCTGGCCAGCCTGTTCTATCGAAACAAGGGCGCTTACATTATCGGCAAGGGGATTAACGGCAATCGCGAATATCCGTTCGTGGTGCCGATCCTGCACGACCAGGCCGGCGACCTGTACCTCGACACGGTACTGTTCGACAAGGGCCTGATCACGATATTATTTTCTTTCACGCGCGCTTACTTCATGGTCGACATGGAAGTGCCGTCAGCCTATGTCAAATTCGTGCGCACCATGCTGCCGAACAAACC
>JAQGMO010000002.1 GCA_028292315.1 Herminiimonas sp.
GTGCCGGTTGCGCTGACTGCGGTGCATCGCTGAACCCGTCAAAACCCTGGTCGGCAGCCGCTGGTTGCGACTGCTCGGATTGCTTCTCTTCGCCTTGCATCATAAAGTCTCCAACAATATCAATGACTTAACATAACCACTCGCCACAAATGGGGATAGCCGGAGTATTTTCAAGGGGCATTTCCTGATGTAATCAGAAAATCGATGTGAGGCGCGAAGCCGGTTTGAGGCCTCTTGAGACATGCTTTGTTACAAACTTCGCGTTTGAATTTTTTTTACCGCGTATTACGCTTCCATATTGGAAGCCCTGTTCCAGGCGTTTTTCGCCCTGGCTCTACCACAGTTGGAGATTTCAGATGAAACTGCCCCTAATTTCCGCCGGCGTAGTCGCTTACGTCGTGCTGGCAGTGATCTGGATTTGTTACGCAGGACTTATGCCGCTGCTCTGATTCAGGTCACATTGCATTAAGCCGGACACCAGGCTACCAGGCCTGCTGCAGATTGCACATTGGTGCACGGTGTCGCCGGCCTTTGGAGCGCATGGCTGCGTTGTTCGTCGTTTGCGTGCCTAGCGGTTGGCACCGAGCGCCAGCGCGCGCTGTTTGCCAGCCTCGGCATCGCGCGCCGCTTCCTGATGCACGGAGGGCGTTACGCGGGTAGGCCAGCCCGCCAGATGTTGCTCCGCAATCCCGGCCAGCCCGCTGATCCAGGCCGGTGCTTCATTCAGGCAAGCGATGTAATGGAACTCGCTGCCGCCCGCGGCCAGGAACTCATGCCTGGCTTCGATATTGATTTCTTCCAGCGTTTCGAGACAATCGCCGGTAAATCCCGGGCAAATCACATCGACCCGCTGAATGCCTTCCCGCGCCAGCTTTTGCAAAGTTGGTGCAGTGTACGGCTGGAGCCATTCGGCCTTGCCGAAACGGCTTTGGAAAGTAACGAGGTAATCCCCATCCCGCAAGCCCAGCTGCGTTGCCAGCAAACGCGCCGTTTTATGGCATTCGCAGTGATAAGGATCCCCTAGTAACAGCGTGCGCTTCGGTACGCCGTGAAAGCTCATTACCAGTTTGCCGGCACGCCCGTTCTGCGCCCAGTGCGCGAGCACCGATTGCCTGAGCGCGTCAACATAGCCGGGGTGGTCATGGTAATGCTTTACCAGCCGTAATTCCGGCACATTGCGCACTGAAGCGTAATGCGAAAACACCGCATCGAAAACAGAAGCGGTCGTCGTACCGGAATATTGTGGATAGGCCGGCAGGATTAAAATCCGGTCACAGCCCGCGGACTTCAGCTTATCCAGCACCTCCGGCAGCGCCGGCATGCCATAGCGCATTGCATGGACCACTTCCACCTGATGGCCGCGCTCGCCCAGGTAACCTCGCAGCAGCATGGCCTGGCGCGCGGTATGCACTTGCAGCGGCGAGCCGTCGCCGGTCCAGATGGAAGCATATTTTTCCGCCGACTTGCCAGAGCGGAAAGGCAGGATAATGGCGTTCAGGATCAGCCACCACAGCGCCTTGGGAATTTCGACCACGCGCGGGTCCGACAGGAACTCTTTCAGGTATGGTCGTACCGCGCGGGCGGTCGGCGCATCGGGTGTGCCGAGATTGACCAGGACCACCGCCGTTTTTGCCGGCGTTCCATGAGTATGAGGGGGTTCTTGTTTAAAGCGCATCGTGGATCCATTAAATAGCGCCGGCCGATCATTCCGACGCCGGCAGGCGCCTATGACGCCAGCAACTCGCGCGCATGCTTGCGTGTGATTGCCGTAATCTCGATTCCGCCCAGCATGCGCGCGACTTCTTCCACGCGCGCCTTGTTGTCGAGCGGCTCTATCCGGGACGCGGTGCGCCCCCCGGCGCCGGTTGCCTTGCTGACCTGGAAATGCTGGTTAGCCTGACTGGCGACTTGCGGCAAATGCGTCACGCATAATACCTGGCGGTCCTGGCCGAGCCGTTTCAGCAGGCGGCCGACCACTTCCGCCACGCCGCCGCCGATGCCGCTGTCAACTTCATCGAAGATCAGGGTCGGGGTCGCCGTCGCGCTCGAGGTAATTACCGAGATCGCCAGCGAAATCCTGGCCAGTTCGCCGCCGGATGCCACCTTTGCCAAGGGTCGGGGCGTCGTGCCGGCATGGCCGGCCACCAGGAAGTCCACTTGCTCGAGGCCGCAGGCCGCCGGTTCGCACGGATTCAGCGCCACGGCGAAGGACCCGCCCGCCATGCTCAATTCCTGCATTGCCGCGGTGACTGCCTCGCCGAGCGCCTTCGCCGCCTTGGCGCGCGCCTTGGACAGCTTTTGCGCAACACCAAGGTAGACTGCCTTAAGCTTGTCTTCCTGGGCCCGCAAGGCATCCAGGTCGCTGGCGTCGGCCAACTGCCGCAGCTGCGCGGACAGCGCCTGATACTCTTGCGGCAGGTCGTCGGGCGTAACCCGGAACTTGCGGGCGGTCGAGTGGATCGCTTCGAGCCGCGTTTCGACTTCACGCAAGCGGGCCGGGTCGAGCTCTACGCGGCCCAGGTAATCATTCAGCGCATAGACTGCTTCCTGCAACTGGATCTGCGCCGGCTCCAGCGCTTCCAGCACCGGCTTGAGCGCTTCATCGATATCGGCCAGCTTGCCGATTTTCTGATTCAAGGACGACAGTTGCGACAGGATCGGGCTGGTGTCCGATTCGGAAATCACGTTAAGCGCATCCTGTGCGCCTTCGATCAGCGTAGCCGCATGCGAAAGCCGGCTATGTTCATTGCTGATCTCGGCCCATTCACCGGGCTGCACCGCGAGCTTCTCAAGTTCACCGACCTGCCATTCCAGGCGTTCGCGTTCCAGCAGCACATTCCTGGCGTTGGTCTCGAATTCCTCACGCTGCCGGGCGAGCGCGCGCCATGCCTTGTAGGCGCCCGCAACCGCCTTTGCATCATCCTGTAATCCGGCCTGGCTATCCAGCAGCACGCGCTGGGCATCGGCCTTGAGCAGCGACTGATGGGCATGCTGGCCATGAATATCGACCAGCATTTCACCGAGTTCGCGCAGCTGCGCGGCGGTCGCCGCGATGCCATTGATGAATGCCTTGGAACGTCCGGCATTATCGATCACCCGCCGCAGCAGCACGCTGCCCTCCTCATTGCCGAATTCATTGGCGGCAAGCCACGCCGCGGCCGCGCCGGCGGCGCCCGGGTCGGCGGCGAATTCGGCGGTGATATCAGCCTTTGAGGCGCCATCGCGCACGACGCTGGCATCGCCGCGCCCGCCCAGCGCAAGCGCCAGCGCGTCGATCAAAATCGATTTTCCGGCGCCGGTTTCGCCGGTAAACACCGAGAAACCGGGCGCCAGCTCAAGTTCGATTGCGTCGACGATGACAAAGTCGTGAATGGAGAGTGTGCGCAGCATGTGGATCAGTGATTTAAAAATAGGCATGCCGGCTTGCCGGGCATGAGCGAAAATTATTTTAACCGACCTTCGATCGATGGATACTCGTTCCAGTGCAACTTCTCGCGCAGCGTATCGTAATAGCTCCAGCCTTCCGGATGGAGGAAGGCAATCGCATGCGCCGAACGCCGGATGAAGATCCGGTCATGGTGCGCCAGGCTGGCCAGGGACTGCATATCAAAATTGACACTGCTGTCGCGCCCGCTGATCACCTCGATCACGATCTCGCTTGAATCAGGCACCACGATCGGCCGGTTCGACAAGGCGTGGGGCGCGATCGGCACCAGCCCGATGCCGCCGAGGCTGGGATGCAGCAACGGTCCGCCGGCTGAGAGCGCATACGCGGTCGAGCCGGTCGGCGTTGCCACGATCAGGCCGTCGGAACGCTGGTTGTACATGAAATGGCCATCGACCTCGACCCGCAATTCGATCATGCCCGACCCTGCGCCGCGCGATACCACCACATCATTGAACGCCAGCGCCTTGAAGATCGTTTTGCCATTGCGGACAACCTGACCTTCCAGCAAGCTGCGGTGCTCCGATTCAACCTTGCCGCTCAGCATATCCTGCAATACCGGCATCATGCGATCGATCGGGATGTCAGTCATGAAACCCAGCCGGCCCTGGTTGATGCCGATCAGCGGCACGCCATACGGCGCTAGCTGGCGCGCGATGCCAAGCATGGTGCCATCGCCGCCGACCACGATCGCGACATCGGCATGCTGCCCGATTTCAGCCGGCGTCATGGCAGAATAAGCAGTCAGGCCCGTATTTTTTGCGGTTTCGGCTTCGAATACGACTTCATGTCCTGTACCATGCAGAAACTGCGCCAGTTCGGACAGAGACGCGGCAATGCCGACGGCCAAATGCTTGCCGACGATAGCAATTGTTTTAAAAGAAATCGGTTTGGCGAGAGGCATGAAAGACGGCATGCTGCAGATTAGAACATAATTTCGGTATTTCTTGCAGCTTGCGTAGCACAAGCAGAGTGAATACAAATATAAGTATGCCTCACATCAAAGCGATTTTGTTTGATCTGGACG
>JAQGMO010000004.1 GCA_028292315.1 Herminiimonas sp.
ACTGGAACACGGTGCAGGGCGCGAGTACTGCGCGCGCCATCTATCGTGGCGCAGCATGGGATGTCGATCTTGCGGCGGGCGAAATTGCGCAGCCGGGGATATTCATCATTCGTGAAGTCAGGGGAAACCGTTTCATCGTCTCGAACAAACCCGGCCATCGAGGCCATTCATAAGAAAGGATGTCCCCATGTTTGGAACATTCGGCATGTTCACGCTGATTATCCTCGTCGTTGCCGTCGTTTTCATTATCAAGACGATCAACGTAGTGCCACAACAACATGCATGGGTGGTGGAGCGGCTCGGCAAATATCATGCAACCCTGGGACCCGGTTTAAATATTGTCCTTCCATTTATTGATCGGATCGCCTACAAACATTCACTAAAAGAAATACCGCTTGATGTCGCATCGCAGATTTGCATCACCAAGGACAATACGCAGCTGAGCGTCGACGGGATTATTTATTTCCAGGTCACCGATGCAATGCGCGCTTCCTATGGCTCGTCAAATTATGTCGCGGCGATCACCCAGCTTTGCCAAACCACTTTGCGGTCCATTATTGGCCGCATGGAACTCGACAAGACTTTCGAGGAACGCGATCACATCAACACCACGATCGTGAATGCGATCGATGATTCTGCGCAGAACTGGGGCGTGAAGGTGCTGCGTTATGAAATCAAGGATCTGACCCCGCCGAAGGAAATCCTGCACGCGATGCAGGCCCAGATCACGGCCGAGCGCGAAAAGCGCGCGCTGATCGCCGCGTCCGAAGGGCGCAAGCAGGAACAAATCAATATCGCCACTGGTGAAAGGGAAGCCTCGATCGCCAAATCGGAAGGCGAAATGCAGGCATCGATCAATCGCGCGCAGGGTCAGGCCGCCGCGATCATTGCCATTGCTGAGGCAACCGCCGATGCATTGCGCAAGACGGCTGCGGCCATTCGCGAGCCGGGCGGATCGGATGCGGTCAACCTTAAAGTGGCGGAACAGTATGTGAACGCGTTTGCGCAATTGGCCAAGACGAATAATTCAATTATCGTTCCCGCCAATATGGGCGACATGAGCGGCTTGATCGCCAGCGCGATGCAAATTGTGAAGTCGCAGCAAAGACCTTAAGTCCGGCAAAAATTTCAACAACTACAACGCCGCCGCCAACCGGATCAAGCCGCGCGCTGGTCCGCTTTCATTGCACGTGCGAATACCCCTTTTGCGTCCAGGTATTCGGCTTCTGCGGCGCGGTACTGCGCTTCCAGCGCATGCGCACTGCGCTCGTCGAATACGTCTGCGCGGTCCTGCATTGCCTTGATCAGGCGGAGCCGTTTGGCAAATACATCATTGGCGAGCAGTGCCATTAAATCTTCTTGCGGGTGAATCATTTTTTCAAGTCCGAGGGTGAAGCACTTCGGACACTGCATTCATCAAGTTGTTCCTCACCAGCTATTGTTTTTTGCAAATAAAACTGAATCGACTACGGAAATACACCGGGTATAAGCGTGCATAACGATGAACCAGCCGTAACGAGGCGGTAAAGAAGCCGCCCAGGTCGGCTTTTAGCGCTGACACGCCTTCACATACCGCAAGTCCGCATGAGACTTGTTATTTCGCAAGGAACTCGTCCATCTTCATGTTTTCCTACAACGGTATGCGGCAATTACTGGCAGAAATCTTTTTTGTTGAGGCCTACCCTTCAAGGTTCATACCCACAACGGAGGTACTCATGTCGGAATTAAATTACAACAGCAATCCTAGAATGGTTACCGGCTTGTTCAATGACCGGGCCAGCGCAGAGCGGGCTTATCAGGCGCTCCCTGAGCGAGGCTACAGCAAGGATGATGTTAACCTCGTTATGTCAGATGAAACTCGGAAACGGTATTTTTCCGATGACGACGCAACACAAACCGAACTGGGCAGCAAGGCCGCTGAAGGCGCTGGCATCGGCGCAGGCATCGGTGCAGGCATCGGCGCCGCCATTGCCGCCGTGGTAGCAGTCGGAACGACGATTGCCGTCCCTGGACTCGGATTGGTCATTGCCGGTCCACTGGCTGCCGCAATTGCCGGCGCGGGCGCGGGGGGTGTTACCGGCGGACTGCTCGGTGCACTGATCGGGTCCGGTATTCCGGAAGAACGGGTTAAACATTATGAAGAGGGCATCAAGAATGGCGGCATCCTGATGGGTGTCACACCGCGCTCGGATGAAGATGCCATGCATTTCGAACGGCACTGGAATGACAGCAAAGGCGAGCACGTGGTGGGCACTGGTCTCGGCGCAGGCGCAGGCGCATTGGCGGGCGCAGCGGTCGGTAGCGTCGCCGGGCCTGTCGGTATGGCAGCAGGTGCGGCGGTTGGCGCTGTGTCGGGCGGTTTGGCCGGCAAGGGTGCAGCAGAGGTGGTAAATCCCAAGAGTGGTGACGACCTCGGCGACCATAATCTTGCCAAGGGTGTCGGTGCCGGCGGCGGCGCTATGGCCGGTGCTGCAATCGGTATTGCCGGCGGTCCGATCGGGATGGCGGCCGGCGCGGCAATTGGCGGATTGGCCGGCGGCGCGGCAGGCAAAGGCGCTGCCTCCATGGTAAACCCCGCTGCTGAAGATACCTATTGGCGCGAGTCGTACAGCCGCGAACCGTACTATGATATCGGCAATAATTATGATGATTATGGTCCGGCATATAGTGTTGGATATAACGGTCGTTCACGTTATCAGGGTTCTTTCGACGAGTCCGAACGCGATCTGAGCAATGACTGGGAGCGGATGAAAGGCAAATCGCGCCTGAACTGGGACCAGGCCAAGCTAGCCACCCGCGCGGCATGGGATCGTGTCGAACGCGCCGTGCCTGGCGATTTCGATCGCGACGGCAAGTAACAGCGTTCCAAGCATGGAAAGAGGCCAGCCGGAAGGCTGGCCTCTTTCTTGCGTAGCCGATTATCCCAGAGTTCCCAATATTCTCTGATAGTTACACGAAATAAAAGCAACCCATGGGTTGCTTTTATTTCAGGTCGACACCGGACTGCCGGGCTAGCCCGGGCGCCGAATATCCTGTTATTTATCTTTAGCCGGGGTGACCTGTACGGTCGGGACCTCAATGGTTTTTTCTTCCTTCTTGATCGTCGGCACGTCGATGGTTTTCTCGGTCGTCCCAACTTTTACATCCGGTGGCGTCACTTCATATTTCGGTACCGTAACATCACCTGCCTGTTTTTTCTCGACCTCATATTTTGGAACGGTAACATTACCTTCCTGGGTTTTCTTCACGTCGCACGCCGTCAGGCCCAAGCCGGCTACCGTAATAATCACTGCTGAGAGAGTTGTTTTTAACATGGTTCCTCCGTTATTAATAATGGGAAATTCCTGCAATCCAGTATAGAACTGTCCATGTGGGAAACATTGATCATCAGCAAACAGGAGTTGATGGGAAGTAAATTAATTGCAACCGACTGTAACATGCAACGTTGATCGTTTTAAAGTTCGATTGGCATCCCGTGTGGCGTATGCAGTGCGGCATGCTCCCATTCGTTCTTGCGCCTTGCCAGGGAGGTTTCA
>JAQGMO010000032.1 GCA_028292315.1 Herminiimonas sp.
CCGGAAGCGGCCCGCGATCTGTCCAAAGCCGAAATTCCGTGGCGGATTTCCTTGGCAAGATCAATTACCGTCGGCTGGCCTTCGGGCGCCGGCGGCACTTTCTTGAGTAAAGTAATTACCGTTGCCATATGTTTGAGAGCATCGGTTATGTGCGCTTTGTATATCTCGAGCGAATCCTTGCCGGCATTGACGACGGTAGCATCTACTTCCCACCGCTCTTCACCAAGCGGTTTAGCCTCACGCTGAAGAAGTTTGGCGTGGGGACGAATTCTTTCGACAATCAAATCGCTGGCGGCGTGAAGTACCTCGTTTGCCCTTTGCGCCGCCTTTGCTGCCGGTGCGAATGCCTTGCCTTTTTCCCGCCGCTTGAGCGCGCGGATCAAAAAGTTGATATCCTGAATCAAGCCGTCAATTCGCGCTGTCAGCGATGTTTTTGGGGACGTGACTGTCGGCGTCCTGGAGGAAACTGCCGGCTCGTTGCTGATAGGTAATCGTGAGCCGGGCTGGGGAAGTCTTTCAGTAGAGGACGCAATTTCCCGGCTTGTGTCCAGCCGCGGCGACTGTATTTTGGTACGTGGGCTGTATTGTGTCTTCGTGATTTCGTTCAACGCATTTCTCCTGGTTAGTGAATACGCGCGCCTGGCACGGGGCGCACGAGCGCACACTGAGTAACCAGGAACCTCGCCCGGTTCCATGGCTTTATTACTCGACCTGCTCTGCCATGTTTATTAGTTGCGCGAATATCAATGCATTCCGCTCGACTTCGCACAAAATCGCTCATATCATCATTACTTTCAAAATCGCCATCTATGAGTGTGCCGCGTCATGTACTGTTGCGAGTGTATCGATGGACTCCTTTCCCAACAGCCTGATCGTCGTCGCCAAGCGCGAGTGCCCCACTTGCACGCTGGTTGAACCGCTGCTGCGGCAGATCGCACACGGCGCGACGCCGTTGACCGTCTATATTCAGGACGATCCGGCGTATGCCGACGGCGTGCCGAACCGGATATACGATCGGACGCTGGAACATTCTTTCCATCTGAATATAGAAATCGTACCGACCCTGATCCGGATCGAAGACGGCCGTGAAGTCGGGCGCTGTTACGGCTGGCATCGCGCATGGTTGGCGCGGCCGGCGACGCTGGACCCGCTTACCGTTGGAATCCTCGATATTTCCAAGGCGCGCGGCAATGTTTTGCTCGACCGGGTCGATGTGAATTGCTCGGCGCGCCAAGAGATTGGCCGCAACGCGTGCGAGCCAGCCCCGGACTTAATGCGACGTCAGGTACGCATTCTGAATCAGGGTAAGCGCCACCGGCAAAGCTTCATGACTCTCCAGGTCGGCCGGTTCATCGACCTTTGGCACATAGCCCCAGCGCGACGAACGCACCATGTGGATATATTGTTTTTCCAAATCGCCAGCCTGTTCCAGTGTTTTCAATGCTTCACGCTCAATCTCGTGTATCAGGCGCCATGTAAGCACCTGGCCCGCGGTGCGGTGACGTTCCACGATTGAATTCACTGCGAGGGTGAGACGTTCTTTTACTGCATGTAGTTTGTAACCTTCAAAGCCTTTCATCCGAATTTCTCTTTCAACAACTAACTACTGTACGGGTATACAGTATAAAGGAAATACGTTGTGGAATCTATTTGGTAGAGAGGGCAAGAGTGTTCTGTTGCGGTTCAGCCATGCCCACAATACAAGAAAAATTAATTGGCGATTTGCTGAACGGCCTGGCAGCGCAGGTTACTCAGGTAGCGGTTCCCGGCAACCAATAAAGCCAGTACCTGGCGCTTTCTCTTTCATAATTAATTAAGGACAACATGCATACAGATCGCATTCAAGGCAGACGTTCGCCTTCTCAGAGCAGTAATTTCACTGTCAGCAGACATGGAAATCCAGGTGGCGGCGACTCTGATCGAGACAGTTTGCCGGACCCGGTCGGCATGCCAACCGTTTTCCCTCGCAATCAATCAGACATGCCGGTGGTCCGGCTCAACCGGAGTCCCGAGGCATCGACCAGTGCTACTTCCCGTCCAAGGACACCCCTTTCGCCGGAGCGTGCATCGACGCACTCGAGCCAGGAAGAAGTTTCGCCATCGAACTCGTTCGTGGCATTGTGGGATGAAGTCGGGCCAGCAATTCACGGTGGTTCAATTGATGAGCAATCAGTGATACGAATGGCGCTGGGCCGGTTATCCGATAATTTCTGGTTTCTGGACGAAGTCGACACGATTGATAAAGCGATAACGCGAGTGGCGGGAGAACTTGTACCAGAAGAGTCACGCCTGTTACGGCAGGCGCTGCTGGGACTCCACGGCTCGCCTGATCCGCGCAGCCATGGGGCATACGAAGTATGTTTTGCAGTACTTGGCGTGATGAGCATGACGGGTATGCCGAAGGTTGGTTCTGATTTCAAGGAGCTCAGGCAATCCTATCTTGAAAGACTGGCAAGGTTTATATCTGCCTCCGATGCGGATATTGCGGTGCAGTCCAAGAAACCAACGGGGGGCGAGTCGAGCACTACGCTTACATCCGCGGTCCCGCCACGGCTATATTCCCCGGTACCATCCCCGGAATCAGCCACGGTGTCACCCGCGGTCTTACCGCTTGTCGCCGGTGGCCCTGGTTCCCGGACCGGGCATTCCGCGAAACGCAGCGGGGAAAAAACAAGCCGGCGTAAATCGGGACTGGCGAGCGCCGAACAGCATGACACGAGCAAGCGGCTTCCGCGGGCTGTTTCGCCGCACGCAAAATCGCGGAATAAAAAAGCGCACGAGGAAAAGCCCGATGCGGGCATTGCCGCTTCGCCTGATGGCGGTGAGCGCACGCGGTCCAAATCGACCAAGCGCTCTCTGACGCGTACAGCGACCGTGGACTCCGCAGGTCCGGACAAGCGGTCTGGCGGCGAGAAGCGACGCAGCGAAAAGAATGGCCGGCCAAAGCTGTCTTCATCGCGCAGGAAAGATAAGGTTGCGCCTTCATCCGCTGAAAAACCGGCGTCTTCTTCGCCCGGGAAAGCCGGCGGAACCGTGAAGCTCAGCAACCTCAAGAGACCGGATCTGCGACTGGAATTCATGCCGGTGAGCGCGCAAACGCCGGATGAGAAACCGGCGAAAAAGAAAAGCCCGGTGAAGCGTTCGCTCAATCCCAATCGGCGGTCGGCGCCGGACATTTTGCAGAAGCCGTTCGACGCGGAAAAGATGAATAAACCTCGCGATCATCCCGATTACCGGGTGACGCAGCCGGAACGCGCTAAAGCCTTCGCGGCCAGCAGCGTGTCCAGGCTGTGGTCCGACAAAAAAACCGATTTGCAAAGGCTGATACGTGTGCCGGGCGCATACCAGGCTGTGCAAGCCGTATTGTCGCAGTTGCCGGCTGATTTCCAATGGGACGCGGTGGACGCGATCGACGCGGTGGAGCTGGC
>JAQGMO010000035.1 GCA_028292315.1 Herminiimonas sp.
TCCGGCCCGGCGACGTGTTCGTGTTCGGCTCGGAAACCAGGGGGCTGGACCCGGGGCTGCGTGACGGATTTCCGCCGTCACAACGCATTCGCCTGCCGATGCGACCCGACAACCGAAGCCTGAACCTGTCGAACACGGTGGCAGTCGTTGTATATGAGGCCTGGCGCCAGAACGGCTTTGCGGGGGGCGCCTGAACGGCTTGATATAATCCGCCCGCCCCTTCATTTATTTCGCTACAAGGAACACCATGAATTTTCGCGTACTTTTTCATGCAATCATCTCTCTGTCTGCCAGCCTGGCGCTATGCGGGCCGGCCGGCGCGCATGACTACAAGGCGGGCGAATTGCGCATTGCCCATCCCTACGCGCGCCCCACTGTGCCAAATCAGCCGGCCGGCGCGGCGTACCTGACGATCGAGAACAAGGGCACGCAAAGCGACCGGCTCATGTCACTTGCGTCCCCGGCGGCGAAAACCGTGGAAGTTCACACGATGACGATGGAAGGCAATGTGATGAAGATGCGCGAAGCCCCTGCGCTGGAACTGAAGCCTTCAACCAAAATTGAAATGCATCCCGGTTCCGGTTATCACATCATGCTGGTCGGTCTGCAAGCGCCGTTGAAGACGGGCGATAAATTTCCGTTGAGCCTTACCTTTGAAAAATCGGGCAAGGTCGATGTCATGGTCTTCGTGGAAGACAAGGAACGAAACGCGGCGCCGGAACCGGCGGCGCATAAACATCACTGATAAAAAAGGCGGATCGCAAGGTGGACCGGCGGCGCACATTGCACATTGCGGCCGTCCGCCGCGGATTGCTTAACTATTCCTTACCTTCGACAATAATTGCGTAGTCGAACGGTCATGTTGAAATTCGATCGCAACGCCACGGCCGCCATAAGCCGCGACCGCGCGACCCTCGGGGATGGCAGCCATATCGTAATCGCCGCCCTTCGCATAGATATCGGGCCGCGCCTGCTGCACGACTTCCAGCGCCGTGTCTTCCTCGAATGGCACCACCAGGTTCACCGACTCGAGCGCTGCCAGCAGCGCCATGCGGTCTTCACAATTATTGAGCGGACGGTCGTCCCCCTTGCCCAGCCGCTTCACCGAGGCATCGGTATTGACGGCTACCACCAGCGACGCGCCCAGGGCGCGCGCCTGCGCGAGATAGGTGACATGGCCCCGATGCAGGATATCAAACACGCCGTTGGTGAGAACCACCGGTTTTGGCAAATCCGCCACGCGCTCCGCAAGTGCCGCGCGCGCGCAAATCTTTTTTTCGAATTCCGGCATAGCCGCGCTAGGCGGGTTTCGGAGCAGATTCGGCCCCGATGCGGCCAACGATTTCCTTGCGATAGCGGTTCAGTTCCTGCACCGTGGCGAACGTGCGGTCGAACAACAGTGACATATTATGCAGGATGCGCTCGACAACCTTCTTTTCCCAATCGCCATTGAAATTGATTTGCGTATCCAGCCATGCTTCCAGCCATTCCGGGTCGGGCAGGCGGCTTTGCACGGTGTCGTTCGGGAACAGGGCCTGATTCACATGCAGATTGGTCGGATGCAGCGGCTTTTCAGTACGGCGTGCGGACGCCATCAATACGCCGATCTTGGCGAATGCCGCACGCGCCGAATCGCCGACTTCAACCAGCGCTTTTTTCATGTAGCGCAGGTAGGCGCCGCCGTGACGCGCCTCGTCCTGGCTGATCACCTTATAAATATGTTTGATCACTGGTTCAGTATGCCAGTCCGATGCGCAGCGATACCAGTGATTGAGCCGGATTTCGCCGCAAAAATGCATCATCAGGGTTTCCAGGGCCGGAGCCGGGTCGAACTCGAAGCGCACATTGTCCAATTCCTTCTCGGTCGGCACAAATTCCGGCCGGAAGCGGCGAAGGTATTCCATCAGCACCAGCGAATGCTTTTGCTCTTCAAAAAACCACACCGACATGAATGCGCAAAAATCGCTGTCGCCGCGATTATCCCGCAAAAACATTTCGGTGGCCGGCAATGCCGACCACTCGGTTATCGCGTTCATCTTGATCGTCTGCGCCTGCTCGTCGGTCAGCTTTGAAGCATCAAACTGGTCCCACGGGATATCCTTATCCATACTCCAGCGGACTTGCTCAAGCGATTTAAACAGTTCTGGGTACAACATACGCGCCTTAAAAATTGAATTAAGTAGCTGATTTTACCAAGAATACGACTTTCTCCGCAGCCTAGTCCGATATCCGAACCTTCACTAGCCTATATATACGTTTTGTTTAAACGACATGCTACTTCATAAACGAAATTAACGTTTTTGCCATTTTAAATAAAATAGCCGAAATGGCCACCGATATCAGTGTGTTTCAAAAATGAAATAAAGCGGCCGGATTTGCGATTATCCTGGTTTCAATCCGGTCCGCGCGCGGAGAGCACCAGGTCCGCCATGCCTTCCGCGATTTCACGTTCACCCATGACGGTATGCGTCGCGCCGTGTTTTTCGAGATAAAGCACTTCTTCGCTCGAATGGGCGCGTACTGCAATGTCAAGGCCGGGATTCAGTTTACGCGCATGCTCGATAATTTGCCCCGCCTCCAGCGCATCCGGAATTGCGACCAGCAGCCAGCGCGCGCTCGCGATGTTGGCAGCCTCCAGCATGCCGGGCGCGGCGGCATTGCCGTAAAGCGCCGGGATGTGGTCGGCGCGTAATGCCTGCACGACGTCATCTTGGTTCTCGATCACGATGAATGGCTGCTTTTGCTCCGCGAGCGCACCGGCGATCAGGTGTCCGACGCGCCCGAAACCGACCAGCACGGTATGCGATTGCAACGCGGGCCAGGACCGGTAATCCGGCTCGGCCGGCGCCTGGGAAACGCCCGGACTGCGGCCTTCGCGTCGCTGCAACCAGGGTTTCAGGCGATCGAGTCCGAAGAACAGCAGTGGATTGATCAGGATCGAAAGGATGGCGCCGCCGAGGATCAGGTCACGCCCGGTGTCCGGCAGCAGGTCGAGTGACATGCCCAGGGTGGCGAGAATGAAGGAAAATTCACCGATCTGCGCCAGGCTGGCGGCGATCGTCAGCGCCGTACCGAGTGGGTTCCCGAATGCCAGCACGATGAGGAGCGCCGCGATCGACTTGCCGACCACGATGATGAATACCGTCGCCAGTACCAGCAAAGGCTCGCGAACCAGGATGGATGGATCGAACAGCATGCCGACCGATACAAAGAACAGTACCGCGAATGCATCGCGCAGCGGCAGCGATTCTTCCGCCGCGCGATGGCTCAGGTCCGATTCGGCGAGTATCATGCCGGCGAAAAAAGCGCCGAGTGCGAATGACACGCCAAAGATATACGCTGCTCCCAGCGCAAAGCCGAGCGCAATCGCCAAGACCGCGAGCCGGAACAGTTCACGCGACCCGGTAGCGGCGATCCGTTCAAGAATCCATGGGATTACGCGGCGGCCGATGATCAGCATTACCGCGACAAACGCTGCAACCTTGCCGAGGGTAATGGCAAGCGTGATCAGCAATTCATTGGTGGAGATTGCCGCGCCTTTGCCGCCCAGCACGCCGCTCAGTGCCGGGATCAGCACCAGCGCCAGCACCATCGCGATATCTTCCACGATCAGCCAGCCGATCGCAATTTGTCCGCGCTTGGTCTCAACCAGGTGGCGCTCCTGTAATGCGGTAAGCAGCACGACGGTGCTGGCGACTGAAAGCGCGAGCCCGAATATCAGGCCCTGCCCCACGTGCCATCCGATTGCCCACGCCAAGCCGATTCCCATAAGTGTGGCGATACCGATCTGGACCAGTGCGCCGGGAATGGCGATGGATTTGACCTTCATCAAATCCTTCAGCGAGAAATGCAGGCCAACCCCGAACATCAACAGAATGACCCCGATTTCGGCGAGTTGCTGCGCAAGGCCGGTATCCGCCACGAAGCCGGGCGTAAATGGGCCCACTGCAATGCCCGCAATCAGATATCCCACCAGCGGAGGCATGCGGAGACGATGGGCGATGGTGCCGAACAGGAATGCCAGGACAAGGCCGCCGACTATGGTGGTGATCAGAGGTACGTCATGCGGCATGAATCGGCTCGCTCCTGGATGAATTAAAGACGGTTGAAATTAACAAACGGACAATGCCGGCATCACGAATTGTCCAAATAACCAGTTAGCCATTCTACCCGGAAGTGGACCGCTTTCTCGGGCGTTGCGGCCGCTGTCATTCTGCCGCGCAGGCTCCTGGATACATTTTGTAACCATCCTTACCGATTCATCCTTTTTGGAAGCACTTTTTTAGTGTGTAATATGCGCATGTTCAAGGAGAGCAGGCATGAAAAAATTCCTCATCGTTGCAAGCGGACTGGTATCAGGCGCGTTGATGCTCGCCGCTACGCCCGCCATGGCGCGGGTTGATGTCCAGGTGCACCTCGGCGCGCCGGGCATGTACGCCGTACCTGCGCCGGCATATGTGCAGCCACGGCCGGTGTACGTCGAGCCGCGACCGGTTTATGTGCAGCCGCAGCCAATGTACGTGCAGCCGCAGCCAATGTACGTCCAGCCCCGGCCAGTCTACAACGACGGGTATTATCGGCGCGAATGGCGTGAGCACCGCTGGCATGATCGGCAGCGCAGTTATCGCGACCAGGATCGCGATGGCGTTCCAAACCGCAGGGACCGTGATCGTGACGGCGACGGCGTACCCAATCGCTACGACTACCGCCCGAACAATCCGTACCGCTACTGAGAATGGACAGGCGCGGCTTAGCCGCGCGCCTGCAAAGTCAACCCGATCGTATTGACACCGGCGTGGCTGATTGCGAATACGGTCCCGCCATGCATGGTTGCGATTGCCTTCACGATGGCCAGCCCGAGGCCATGGTTATCGGCGCTGAGCGCACGCGCCGGGTCGGCCCGGTAGAACCGGTCGAACAGGCGCCCGAGGTGCTCGGGGGGAATCGCAGCACCCGGGTTGGAGACGGCAACCTCGACGCTATCGGCATGGCGCCGCAACTCGACGCGCAATTGCGCACCGGCCGGCGAATACTGGATGGCGTTATGCAGCAGGTTGCTCATGGCGCGCCGGAATAGCGCCCGGTCGACCGACACTTCTGCATCGCCCAGCGTATCGACCGACAAGGCCTTTTCCTCCATGAGCGGTTCGAGAAAATCAATGGTCTTCGCCACTTCGCCGGCCAGCGAAGCCTTGATCAACGCACTGGCGGTTTCACCCTGATCGGCCCGCGCCAGGAATAGCATGTCGTTCACGATGGCCCGCAAGCGCTCCAGTTCCTCAAGGTTGGATTGCAGCGTTTCCTTCAATTCTTCCGGAGTACGCTCGCGCGTCAGCGCAACCTGGTTCATGCCGATGATATTGCCGATTGGCGTGCGCAGCTCATGCGCGACGTCCGCACTGAAGCCCTGCAGCTGGGAATAAGCTGTTTCGAGCCGGTCAAGCGCGCCGTTAAATGATGCCGTCAATGGCATCAGCTCGCTGACCGGCGGCGACAGGTGTAGCCGCTGGCACAAATTTTTCGGACTCAAGGTCTGGGCTCCCGCCGACAGCCGGGCCAGCGGACGCAAGCCGAAACGGGCGACCATGTAGCCGAACCCGGCCACGAATACGATGCCGCAAAATGTTATCGCGATCAGCGCAATCATGAATGCGCGCAAGGTATGCGTCGCCGGACCGGTGCTGACCCCCACCACCAGGTGAATTTCGGGGAAATCCGGCAATGGCCGCAAGGTTCTGCCGAGGGTCTTCATCGGATCCGGGCTGCCTTCCATGACCAGCGACTTGATGTCGCTGCCGAGCCGTGGATGATTCCGGTCCGGAAATGGATAACCATAGGTCAATGCGGTATTGTCGCAGGCAATCCAGAACCGCGTGTTGCCATCGGTGGTAGTAATGGTGGTAAGCGTGTTACGCAGCTCATCCCATCGCTCCACCGTGTGCACGTCGCCGACCAGGCGCTCCGCCATTTCCAGCTTGCTGCGCAAATCATCTTCCTGCTGTTTCGCGAGCGTCTGTGCCAGGGTCTGATACAGCGCATACCCGGACAAGGAAAACACCAGCAGCGCAACGATGCCGAAGGTGACCGCCAGCCGTATAGCGATCGATCGCATCATGCCGCCTCCCCGGCAATCCGCGACTCCAGCACATAGCCCATGCCGCGTATCGTATGCAGCAGTTTATGCTCGAACGGGCCGTCGATCTTGACTCGCAGCCGTTTGATGGCGACTTCGACAACATTGGTATTGCTGTCGAAATTCATGTCCCATACCAGTTCGGCCAGTTCGGTTTTCGACAGGATCTGTCCCTTGCGGCGGCCGAGCGTGGTCAGCAGCAGGAATTCCTTCGAAGTCAGGTCCAGCCGCGCGCCGCCGCGGGAGGCTTTGCGGGCGATCAGGTCGACATGCAGATCGGCGATCTGGAGCTGTGCCGCTTCCTGCGGCTTGCCGCGCCGGACCAGCGCCTGCAAACGGGCCAGCAATTCGAGAAAGGAAAACGGCTTGACCAGGTAATCGTCGGCGCCGGACTGCAGCCCGCGCACCCGGTCTTCCACGCGGTCGCGCGCGGTCAGCATGATGACCGGGGTCTGACGCCGCGCCCGCAACGCTTCGAGCACGCCGAAACCGTCGACGCCGGGCAGCATCACATCCAGCACGATCGCATCGTACTCGTTCTCGACCGCCAGGTGGCGGCCGTCGATGCCGTTGCGCGCCACATCGACCACACAGCTTTGCTCGCTGAGCCCCTTGTACAGATAGTCGGCAGTCTTGGCTTCGTCCTCAACGATCAGAATTTTCATGATGTCCCATTATTACCGAAAAGCGCCTCGCCGAAGATGACAAAATTGTCAGGCGCCTGACAGGAAAGCGTTGGGGACGGCCTTATAGACTGCGCTTCATCGATGAGCAAATAGCCGCCGTCGAGCTTCAATTTATGGACAAATCGAAGTACTATCTCACCGCAATATCGATCCGTCATCAAGCCATTAAAAAAAGGAATCTCATCCATGTCCCGCATTTCCATCACCCGCGTATCCCTTGCCGGCGTTTTCGCCATTGCAGGCCTGTCCCTGTCCGCTGCCGCTTTTGCCGCTGCGCCGGTAGCCGGCAACTACAGGATCGACCCGGCCCATTCCGTGGCCTATTTTGAAATCGGACATGCCGGCGGCATCAGCCGCTTCATGGGCCGTTTTAACGACATGACCGGCGAACTGGTCGTCGATACGCCGGAGAAAAGCAAGATCAAGGTCGATATCAAGACGGATAGCGTGGATGTGAAACATGCCGGGCTCGAGAAGCACCTGAAAAGCCCGGACTTCTTTAACGCGGTCCAGTTCCCGACCTTGAGTTTCGTCTCTACCGCGGTCACGCTGAATCCAGCGGGGGAAGGTACTGTCGCAGGCAACCTGACGCTGCGCGGCGTAACCAGGCCGGTAACGTTCAAGCTCAAGCAGATCGGCGCCGGCAATGGTCCATCGGGTGACACGCGGGTCGGTTATGTTGCGACATCGACGATCAAGCGCAGCGATTTCGGCATGGGATATGGCATTCCGAAGGCCGCCACCGATGAGCTCGACCTGAACATCAATATCGAAGCGATCAAGCAATAAGCGGATTGCGCATTAATGCACGGTGTCGCCCCACGGCGCCACCCGTTGCCACCCGTTTAATCACAGGGAACCTGTCATGCCTGATCCTTCGTTCGTCTTGCCGCTTATTTTGCACAGCGTTGTCATTCCGTTTGCCGCCGCGCTGGCGGCGCTGTTCATATTGCGCAAGGCGGGCGCGGGCGCTCTTGCCAGCGCACTGGCAGTCGCGATCGGCTTCCTGGCGTCTTACTTCGCGGTTTATCACACCCAGTGGGCATTCCCGCCGCGCCAGGCGCTCGACTGGCTGCCATGGATCGTCGTGCTATCGGTTGCCGGGGCCGCCGTTTCCGAACGTGTCGCGCATGCCGGGAGTCGGCTGTTCGTGCGTCTGCTGGTATCGATTGTCACCGTCGCATTGGTGGCATGGCCTGCCATGGCCAGCGCCGGACTGCCGAAAACCGCACTCACCATCGCCGTGGCCGGCGCGCTGACATGCGCGGCATGGACCTATCTGGCGGGCGCCGCCCGAAGCCGGCACACCCCGGCCCTGCTATTGACCGTAGTTGCCGGCGGCGCCGGGCTCGTGATGATGATCGATTCGAGTCAATTGCTCGGCCAACTCAGTGGCGCTCTTGCCGTCACGTTTGCCGCATGCGCGGCAGGGCGGCTCGGCCGTCCGGACGGGGCGTTTTCCGCCACCGCAGCCGGCGTCGCTGTACTGCTGTTAGGTGCGTTGCTCGCCAACGCCTTCATCTTTGCCGGATTTTCAGCGGGATATGTGGCCTTGCTCGCTAGCGGACTGCTGGCCGATTTGCTGGTGCAAGCCATGCGGCGCAGGCGGGCCGCGGCAAGCGGTGCCGGCCCGTCTCTGATCGCGGTCGCGCTATCCGCCATCCCGGTGCTGGTTACCGTCGGCATTGCGATCAAGGCGGCTCAGGATTCGGGCGGCTACTGATATTCCTGCCGCGCACCGGCAGCGCGGCAATTACCTTCGAGCGACCGATAAAAGCGGAAGCATCAGATTGCCGCTGACCGGGCTCCGGAATGATATCCGTGAAGTAATTAGCGCCTGGCGTACCACAACCGGCGCAGGATGCCTGAGGTAAAGCGGCAAATTCTCCCTGCGATCAATGTAGAATCGGCACATGCCTCGCGACGCCTTGTCTGGCTCAAGCATCCGCATTGCATCCGGTGTTCAACCCTGCATGAAGGAGGAAGGAAATGGGATCTGGAAAAATTCTGGTCGCCCAGGGCGGCGGTCCGACTGCCGTAATCAACCAGTCGCTGGTAGGTGTCGTGCTGGAAGCACGCCGCTTTCGCAATGTTGAACGGATTTATGGCGCGCGCTACGGCGTGCGCGGCATCATCAATGAAGACTTCGTCGACCTGACGCAGGAAACCAGCCACAACCTGGAACTGGTCGCCAACACGCCCTCCTCCGCTCTCGGCTCTACGCGCGACAAGCCGGATGTCAAGTATTGCCAGGAAATTTTCGAGGTATTGCGCGCGCACGAAATCGAACATTTTTTCTATATCGGCGGCAACGACTCATCGGACACCGTCCGTATCGTCAGCCTTGAAGCGCAAAAGGCCGGTTATCCGTTGCGCTGCATTCATATTCCGAAGACCATCGACAACGACCTGGTCGGGAATGACCACACACCCGGATTTCCATCGGCCGCGCGTTTCGTGACGCAGGCGTTCGCGGGCGCCAACCTTGATAACGCATCGCTGCCCGGCGTCTATGTCGGCGTCGTGATGGGGCGGCATGCCGGGTTTCTGACCGCTGCATCGGCGCTCGGCCGGAAATTCCCCGAAGATGGTCCACACCTGATTTATCTGCCCGAGCGTACTGTTTCCCTCGACAGTTTCCTGGCCGATGTGAAAGGCGTCCATGATCGTCTCGGACGTTGCGTGATTGCCGTTTCCGAAGGCGCGCGCGACGCGTCGGGCGCGCCGATGGCCAGCCGGCTGGTAAAGAACCTGGAGCACGATGCCCATGGCAACGTGCAGTTATCGGGCAATGGCGCCCTGGCCGATTTGTTATGCGAGGAAATCAAGTCGGCGCTGAAGATCAAGCGCGTGCGCGGCGATACCTTCGGCTACCTGCAGCGCTCGTTCATCGGTTGCGTTTCGGATGTCGACCAACGCGAAGCGCGGGAAGTCGGTGAAAAGGCGGTCCAGTTTGCCATGTGGGGCGATACCGATGGCTCGGTAGCGATCAAACGCACAGGGGCTTATTCGGTCGGCTATGAATTGCTGCCGCTGGATGCGGTCGCGGGCAAGACCCGCGTGATGGAAGATGAATTCATCAGCGCGAGCGGCACCGACATCACCGATGCGTTCAGGAACTACCTGCGGCCATTGCTGGGCTCCGGCATGCCGGATGCATTCCGGCTGCGCTTCAGTCCGGTCGCCAAAGTGAGGAATACCGCATAGCGGCAAGCGCGCCACGCCCGGAAACGCGTGCGGGCGTCAGAAGCAGCAGGCAACAATGGTCAGGTTGCCGGCGCCGGCACCCATCCTTCCATCAGGTGGCAGACGCTGCTGCGGAATTTGCAGTAGCGCCATTGCCGTCCTTCAAACTTATCCGGCGACCTTCAATGTGCCATCCAGCCGGCGTGTCAGGCCGAGCGGATTGTTGGTCTTCAAGGCATCCGGCAACAATGCGTCTGGCATGTCCTGGTAAGAGACCGGCCGCAGGAAACGCATGATTGCCATGCTGCCCACCGAGGTCGAGCGGCCGTCGGCGGTGGCCGGATAAGGCCCGCCATGCACCATCGCGTGGCCGACCTCGACGCCGGTGCCGAAGCCGTTCACCAGGATGCGGCCGACGCGGCGTTCCAGTGCCGGCAGCAGCCTGCGCGCATCGGCGTGATCCGCGTCGTCAATATGCAGAGTGGCCGTCAACTGGCCTTCGAGCGCCTCGACAATCCCGAGCATCGCCTCCTGGTTCGGGCAGCGCACCACCAGCGAGGACGCGCCGAAGATTTCTTCCTGCAATTCCAGGTGCTTGCGAAACGCTGCGGCCGTGGTGGAAAACAGTGCCGCCTGTCCCTGATATTGTTCGCCGGACTTGCCGCGCGCCACGGTCGTGACTTCGGCGTGCTCCGCAAAGTGCTGGACCGCCGAGTCATAGGCTTTATGAATGCCGGGCGTCAGCATGGTCGCGGCTGGCAACTCGGATAGCGCGGTACGCGCGCTTGCAATGAATGCATCGAGGCCGGGGCCGTCGACCGCCAGGACCAGGCCGGGATTGGTGCAAAACTGGCCCGCACCCATTGTCAGCGAAGCGGCGAATGCCTTGCCGATCGCGTCCGCGCGCTGGGCCAGCGCATGCGAAAACAGCAGGACTGGATTGATGCTGCTCATTTCCGCATAGACGGGAATCGGTTCCTTTCTGGCTGCAGCGAGTTTCATTAGCGCCGTGCCGCCGCCGCGCGATCCGGTGAAACCCACGGCCTTGATGCGATGGTCTGAAACCAGTCCCTGGCCGATCTGGCGTCCGCTGTCGAACAACAGGGAGAATGTCCCTTCCGGCATGGCGCAATCCCGGACAGCCATTTGCACGGCGCGGCCGACCAGCGCCGAAGTGCCGGGATGGGCTGAATGCGCCTTGACGATAACGGGGCAACCGGCGGCCAGCGCCGATGCGGTATCGCCGCCGGCGACTGAAAAAGCGAGCGGGAAGTTACTGGCGCCGAACACGGCGACTGGACCGACCGCGACGTTGCGCAGCCGCAGATCCACGCGCGGCAAGGGCTTGCGCTCCGGCTGCGCCGGATCGATGCGCGCTTCCAAAAAATCTCCGTTGCGCACTACACCGGCGAACATGCGGAGCTGGCCGACCGTGCGGCCGCGCTCGCCTTCAATGCGCGCGCGCGGCAAGCCGCTTTCGCTAATGCAGCGCTCGATCAGTTCATCGCCAAGTTCGAGGATGTTCTGGGCAATCCTTTCGAGAAATGCGGCGCGCGCTTCAAGCGAGGTTTCGCGGTAACCATCGAACGCTTGCCATGCCAGCGCACAGGCTTGCTCAAGCTGGTCGAGCGTGGCGCCGCCGAAGGCCGGCTCCAGCGTTTCGCCGTTGGCGGGATTAACCGCCTTGATGAAGCCGTTGGCGCCGCGCACAACCTCGCCGCCGATCAATAAGTCACCCGCAATATGCATTTGTAATTCCTCGCTTGGTTGAACGCAGGGCTAACATGACAAGCCCGAATAATTGAATCTGAACCGCCGCATGAGCGGCGGTTACCTGGCCCAGCGCAGTACCAGCGGGTCGAGCCGGCGCGCAATCCGCATCAAGCCATCCCGTGTCGCCGGATGCAGCGGCTGTTGCGGATGCCGTACCGCATCCGATCCGATAATGCCGCCCTCTTTCATGAGCGCCTTGCTGGTGGCGATTCCGCCCTGCCGGTTTTCATAATTAATCAGCGGCAGCCATTGCTGATAGTGCCGCGCCGCGCGCTCGGCATCGCCGGTCGCATAGGCATCCATGATCGCGCGTATCCCGTCCGGATAGCCGCCGCCGGTCATGGCGCCGGTCGCGCCGGCTTCCAGGTCGGCCATCAGCGTGATGGCTTCTTCGCCATCCCATGGACCGATAATGGCGTCTCCGCCCAGTTCGATCAATTCACGCAGCTTGGCCGCGGCCTGCGGCACTTCGATCTTGAAGTAGGAGACGTTGTCGATTTCCTTCGCCATTTTTGCCAGGAACGGCGCCGACAGCGCGGTCCCGCTAACCGGGGCATCCTGGATCATGATGGGAATCGTAATGGCATCGGAAACGGTTTTGAAAAATTCGTAAATGCCGCGCTCGCCGATCCGGATCGTGGCGCCGTGATAGGGCGGCATGATCATGACCATTGCCGCGCCGGCATCCTGGGCGCTGCTGCTGCGCTGCGCGCAGATGCGGGAACTGAAGTGCGTAGTGGTCACGATGACCGGCACTCTTCCGGCGACATGCTCCAGTATCGTATGCATCAGGACCGTGCGCTCTTCGTCGGCAAGGACAAACTGTTCTGAAAAATTCGCCAGGATGCAAATGCCATGCGAACCGGCGTCTATCATGAAATCGAGACAGCGGCGCTGACCGTCGAGGTCGAGCCCGCCGCGCTCATCGAAAATAGTCGGGACCACCGGGAAAACGCCACGGAAGGGTTTTCTATTGTTCGCCATTGTCTCCGCCTTGAATATGCGGCGCCGGATTGAACATTGGGCGCCGGGTCGATTTGTTATGGATCCCACTATAGGCCGCCGCCAGCATGTTGTATATTGAAATATTTCCATGCTGTGATCACTTTTACGACTCATACGACTCATACGACTCATATGAGAAACACGATCGATTTATTGATGAGCAAATTGCGCATGAAACCGTTACAGCTTCTCATTGCGCTCGCTGCTCGCTGAAAGACAATTCTCAGTACGGAGCACGGCAAATCAGGCGTGAAAAGGTTGAAGAGCTTCCCGCTGACCTGAAGCAGTCCGGGAACTGGATTGAGGCCCGGCTCTGAACAGCCCGCGCGGCGCAATCCGCTCTAATATCGTCCACTGAAAAAAAACCCCGCATGCCAGCCAGGCATGCGGGGCGTGGGCGACCCAAGTCCGGAAAATCAGACCGGCGCAGTCGCGTTCGGCGCAATGGTGTCGGACCGGGACGTTCTTTTTTCCGGCACGCCATACTTCGGCTGACGCGGCTCGACACCGGCCATGATGTCGTTGATCTGGTCCGCATCCACGGTTTCCCATTCGAGCAGCGTCTTCGTCATGGCTTCAACCTTGTCCCGGTTTTCTTCCAGCAGGCGGCGCGCAAGCGCATACTGCCGGTCCAGGATACTGCGTATCTCGATGTCGACTTTTTGCTGCGTCTCTTCGGATACCGTTTTTGCCGACAGTCCGAAACCACCCTGGCTATCCTCTTCATACACCATGGTACCCAGAGCCTCGGACATGCCATAACGGGTTACCATCGCGCGCGCCAGCTTGGTGGCACGCTCGAAATCGTTCGACGCACCAGTTGATTTCTGGCCCATGAAGATTTCTTCCGCGATACGACCGCCAAACA
>JAQGMO010000038.1 GCA_028292315.1 Herminiimonas sp.
TGGAAGCGGGCAACCAATCAGTTCGCGATTTTATTTGACGAGCGCTCTATGAATACAATGAACTAATATGTCGAGGCGGCCTTTCCACCGACAGAACAACGCCTCCGAAAAAATCCCTGGCGCCAAGGGGATTGCAGCCAGGCCTGAAAATCACATCCTGTTAAAACGTCCCCGGATACGTCCCGCCATCCAGCACAAAGTTCTGCCCCGTCACATATCCCGTATGCGCACTGGCCAGAAACGCACACCAGGTCCCGAACTCTTCCGGCCGCCCCACCCTCCTGACCGGCGTCTTCGCCGCCATCTCGGCCAGCACCTCATCCGCGCTCATGTTGCGCTCCTTGCCCAGCTTCCCGGCATAATCGCGCAGCCGCTCGGTCGCGAAATTCCCCGGCAACAGATTATTGATGGTCACGCCATGCGGCGCCACCTCGCGCGCCAGCCCCGAAGCGAATCCGACCAGGCCCGAGCGCGCCCCGTTCGACATACCGAGCAGCGGCAAGGGCATCTTCACCGAATACGAAGTGAGGTTGATCACCCGCCCCCAGCCGCGCGCCATCATGCCGTCGATGACTTCGCGGATCAGCAGGATCGGCGACACCATATTGGTCCGCAACGCGCCGAACCATTCCTCCTCGCCCCATCCGCGGAAATCGCCGGACGGCGGGCCGCCGGCATTGGTGACCAGGATGTCCGGCGCCGGGCATGCCCGCACCAGCGCCTTGCGGCCTTCCTCGGTTGAAATATCGCCGGGCACCGCGATCACCGACACGCCGGTCTCTTCCACGATCTGCTTCGCGGTCGCGTTCAGCTTCGCTTCGCCGCGCGCATTGATGACAAGCGACACGCCGGCCCGCCCCAGCGACATCGCGCACGCCCGGCCCAGCCCGCTGCTGGCGCCGCATATGATCGCGTTGCGCCCCGAAATACCGAGATCAAGCAAATGTGTCATACCATCCTTTGAATAAAGTGCTCAGTCGATAACCTTGAGTTCCACCGCCGGCAAGCCGCCGACCTCGAAACGATAATGCTCGCCCGGCTTCGGAAAGCGCGTCGGGACCAGGCTGCCCGTCATGACCAGCTGGCCGGCCCGCAGACATTGTCCCCTGCCCGCAAGATGGCGCGCGGTCCAGACCACAGCGTCCAGCGGATGCATCGCATCGTCGGTGGAGCCGGACGCAAGCTTTTCGCCGTTCAGCGAAACCGTTCCCTCCAGCAGCGCCAGCTGCACGCCCGGCCCGGCCGCGGCGCCCAGCACCACCCCCTCGTTCCAGCCATTGTCCGCGATGATCGAGATCGCATCCAGCTTCGTGTAATCGGCATTGCGGTCGTCCACGACTTCGAACGCCGCATGCACCGAGCGGATTTTTTCCTGGACCTGCTCGCGCGTACAGTCGCCATCGATGTCCTGGTCAACAATAATGCACACTTCGCATTCAATCCCGATCCGTCCATAGTCGGCGGAGCGCAATGTCACCGGGGATGGCCAGACGCGCGTGGCAAGCACCACGCCCGCCAGCGGCTGATCGATGCCGCAAAAAATTTGCATCGAAGTGGACGTCAGTCCGATCTTGTAGCCCGCGATCGCGCCGCCCTCCTTTTCCAGAAAATGCGCCACCAGCAAGTCCTGCACGTCATAGGGACTGGCGCCCGCCGGAATCCGGTCGCGCACCGAACTGAAACGCTGCCTGGTTTGATGCTGCTCGATTAAGTCTGCGGCAAGTTGCTGCATGAGGTCGGTCTCCTGTGTCAGGTTGATCGGCCGGCGGCGCCGGCCTGAGTGAGCGGCGTCGTCAGGCCGCGGTAAGCGCCGTTCGCGTACAGCAGCGGCTCGACCCGGTCCGCCACATTGACCAGCTGAATCCGGCCGACCACGATGGTGTGCGTCGCATAGTCGACCAGGTGATCGACATGGCAAAACACCGAAGCCTCCGCATCGGACAAGTAAGGCACGCTGTCGTGGCCATCGCGCCACTGGCCTACCGTGAACCGCTCCTCGCCAAGCTTGGCGCGGCCGCCAAATGTGTCGGCCACTTCGTGCTGTTCGGCTGACAGGATATTAATGCAAAAAGGGAATCCGGTCCGCAACACGGCATGCAGCGAACTGGCGCGATGGATGCATACCAGCAGTGCCGGCGGCTCCATCGACAGCGAAGTGACCGCGGTTGCCGTGATTCCCATGCGCCGCTGTCCGTCCCGTGCCGTCACCACGCAGACCGATGCCGCCAGATGGCGCATCGCCTGTCGGAATTTTTGAGGCAGATCTGCCATTACATTCTCCGGTTAGGCAGCATGAAAGGGCAAGCCGGACGCGCTGCCGCGGTCCGGCTTGCCCGCTGCCGCAGCGTTATTCCTTACCCGGATCGCCGGATAATGCCAGCGCCCGTTGTACCGCATCCTTGCATTCCTGCTTATAGGCGTAGCTGAGATAGTTCCCTGCGACCAGGCGCACCGGATCGCCGGCGTAGTAGCGCTCATATTGCATCGCGCGCATGCCGAACGCATCGCCGGCAAGATCCCATGCCAGCTTGAACAGGCGGATCCGCTCGACTGCCGGCAAGCCGCCCGCACCCTGGTAATACTTTTCGATGTCGGGCCCGATCGGACTCGCAAAATCCTCTGCGGTCGGCATCATCAGCAGGCCGCCGGCGCCGATGGTCTGCAATACTTCGATAATGCGCGGGTAGGCGCGCGACATCAGTCCGCGCAAGGTCTGCAGCGGCGTGAAGCTCGGCCGCACCGTGCCATTGGCGCTGGTTTCAAATTCGACTTCGGCGCGCACCACGCAGCTCTTGGCCAGCTCGATGTAGCCGATGATTTCACCGAGCATCTGCTGGACATGCAGGAAGCCGTTGGCCTTGACCGCCTCGGCCACTTCCATCGCGGTCCCCACCGCCAGCTGCATTTTCGCGATGGCGCGGACACCGGTCTGATGCCCGGTGTGATTGCGCACCGATGCTTCAATCAGCATCGCATTCGCCAGCTCGACATTGCCATGCAAGAAGACGCGGTCCCACGGAACCAGCACATCATCAAAAATCAGCAAGGCATCCGGCTCTTCGAAACGGGTCGAGAGCGGATGGTCGAATGAGGACCGGCCGCCTTCGTCGAAGGGCTCGCGGCAAATCATTTTCACGCCCTTGGTGTCGAGCGGAATGGCGAACACCATCGCATACGCGTCGTCGCCCGGCTTCAGACCCGGCAGGTTATAGCAAATCACTTCGTCGGCGATCGGCCCGTGGGTCGCCAGCATGCGCGCGCCTCGCACGATCAGGCCTTCCCCGGTTTCCCGCACCACACCCATATGCAGGAATTCATCGACCTGTTCCTTGGACGACCTGGTCCGGTCAGTCTGCGGCGTGACCAGCGCATGCGTCAGGAACAGGTCGTTCTCGCGTATGTATTCCAGGTAGCGATCGACATTTTCCTTGTAGCGCGGACCCATGCGCTCGAAAACGGCGGGAGACTCGGCGAACGCCATGACCGTGGTATTGACGAAATCCGGCGAGCGCCCGAGCAAGCCGAACGATGCCTCGGCCCAGAGTTGAAAGGCCTTGTGCCGCTTGCGCAGGTCGTCCAGGCTTTTCGACATCATGAACGAGGTGCCTACCGGATTGCCGGTGGTCGGACTTGGAAATGTCAGGATGTCCTTGTAGCGGGGATCGTGCTGCATGTCGTAAAGCCTGGCGACATGCCGGGCCGGCTTTTCAAATGCGGGATGCGTGGTGACGTCTTCGACCCGCTTGCCGCGCATCCATACTTCGCGCGGATGCGACTGCAGTCTTTCAAGATATTGTGCCCCGGTACGTACGCCCATTGTTCGTCTCCTTCAATGTTATGGAACTGCTTGGCAGTTTTATTTCGTTGTTACATGCTAGCATAGTAGAATATAAATCATGGCAAGGCGTCATGCAAGCATGCAATCGAAATTGATTGCAACTCGGCAGGCGCAAGGGGCGCACGCGCTTGAATCCGGCGGGCGCGGCGGCGGAGTACGGGATACGCATGCGCGGGTTACCGCGCCGGATGAGAATGTATGAATGAAATCGACACGGATGACGATCCAGGGCGCAGCCGCTACAAGTCAAACCGCTCGCTGATTCGCGGTCTCCAGATCCTGCGCGTGCTGAACGAGAGCGAGGATGGCCGGGCAACGCCCTCCCAGATTGCCGCGCGCTCCGGCATCCATCGCACTACCGTATGCCGGATACTGGATACGCTGGAACGGGAAGGCTACGTGGCGCGCAGCCTGGCGGACCACAGTTTCTTCCCTACCGTGCGCACATCGCAGCTCAATGCGGCCGTGACGGACGAAGTGCGGGCATATGCCGCGGCGGCCCCGGTTCTGCTCGCATTGCAGGCCAAGGTGACCTGGCCGACCGACTTGTGTTTTCCGCGCGGCGATGCAATGATCATCCGTGAGACCACGCACCGGACCAGTACTCTGTCCTTCCATCGCTCAATGGCCGGACGGACCATACCGATGTTGCACACGGCCGCCGGCCGCGCCTATTTCGCATTCGAGTCCAGGGAAGCGCAGCGTGAGATACTGGATAAACTCGCGCAGCGGTCGGCGCCGGAAGACCAGGCGCTGCTGCGCGATGCCGGGCGCCTGCGCGAACTCCTTGAAAAAGTCCGGGCCAACGGGTACGCCACGAACGACGGAGAATGGATCATGGATAAAAAAGTCGGCGCCATCGCCTTGCCGGTGTTTTCGCGCAAGCGCGTTCTCGGCAGCCTGAATATCATTTTCCTGCGCAATGTGGTTCCGGTCGAAGAAGCGCTTCAGCGGTATGTACAGCCCGTGCGCGATGCCGCCGGCGCCATAGAAAGGGCAATGCTGGCCCAGCAAGCCGGCGACTATCGGATCAATCCGATTGATCCGATAGATCCGATTGATCCGATTCAGCCAGGTTCTTAATCCCGTCCTTAATCCATTCAGCCCAATGTCCATCCACCAACCTTCTTTCATGGCGAAATCCGGCATGCGCTATGCCGATCAGGCCTATCACATGCTCAAGGATGCGCTGTTGTCCGGCGAATACCGGGCAGGCGAACGACTCGCGGTCGACTCGATCGCCAAGACCATAGGCTCGAGCAGGCAGCCGGTAATGGATGCCTTCCGCCGTCTCGAGGGTGAAGGCTTGCTGAATGTGATACCGCAGGTGGGGACGATCGTCGCCTCGGTCTCGCCGGCCGACGTGAAGGATTTTTTCCGTTTCCTGGCGCAGATCGAAGGGTATTTTGCGCGGCTCGCCGCCGAGCGGGCGAGCGAGGCGGAAGGCCGCGAACTGAAAAAAATCGCGGCCGACTATTTTGACGTGGCGCCGAGTGGCGAGAGCGATCAGGCCGTGGCGCGGCGCTATCGCCTGCACAATCGGGCCTTCCATTCGCAGATCCACCAGATGGCCAGGGCGCCGCTGGTGCACCAGGTTGCCGTCAGCCTGTGGGACAAGGCGGACTTTTACCTCAACACCATGCTGGCGATTCTCCCATTCGTCGAACGCGAGCGCGAGGGCGTCAATGAGCACATGCTGATTGCGGAGGCGATTGCCGAAAAGGATGGCGAAGCGGCTTACAACGCAACAGTCCCCCATATCCTGCTGTTCGCCGAAGCAATTAACGCCTGACACTGGCGCCAATTGCGGGTGCGCCCGGTGCCCGATTTCTGGTTGCTTCAATGCCGTTTTCTACGCAGATCAAACTTTCCTTTCTTCCCGGTGGGCCTGGGAAGATTGAGACTTAAAGTAAATAGGTGGATGTGAAGGATGTGAAAAAAACGCGATAGCCACAGGTATTTCATGAATCAACGAGAACTTTCGCTACCTGTGGTAATCACCGCAGATGCGGCGGGGAAAATTGAAAGCTGCAATCCTGATTGCAAGGCACTACTGGGCTATTCCGCGCAAGCGATCTCGCAACTCCCGGTAACGCGCCTGTTCGACCCTTCGCTTCACGACGAAATCAACCATCTGTTAAAGGTGAGCCGCATCGCTCCCGACACGCTGGAAACCGATTTACGGCGGCAAGACGGCAGCATCTTCCGCACGGCCGTCACATTCATTCCGCGTTTTACTTCAACGCACCATTTCAATGGGTACTTGCTGCTCGTCGGCCCGGTCGCACTGCGGAATGCGAACATGCATGGAGAAAGCATTCAAGAGTTTGCCGAGGCGCTGCCCGGCATGTTCTATGTGATCGATCAAGCCGGCCATTTCCTGTTATGGAACCGGCGGCTCGAACTTGTTACGCAAATGACGCACGCGGACGTGAAGGCTACCCATGTCGCAGATTTCTTTGATCAGCGCGACAAGCCCGCGGTCGAGCAAAAGCTACGTCTGGCATTCGACAGCGGTTACTCCACGCTGGAAGCAGATTTGCTTCTCCGGGACGGCACCCGCATCCCCTATCTGTTCCACGATACGCGCATGGTGCTGGACGGCAGCGTTTGCATCTGCGGCATGGGGCTGGATATTTCGGAACGCAGGAAGTACGAAGAAACGTTGACCCTCTACGAACGCGCCTTGCACGCCAGCTCGGATGCGATTGTGATTACGCGTTGCGAAGGGTCGGAAAACCCGATCGTGTATGTCAATCCGGCTTTTGAAGAAGTCACCGGATACCGGCAGCAAGAGGTCGCTGGACGCGACCCGCGTTTCATGCACGTACTGGAAGCCGATGACGATGTGCGAACGAAGCTACGGGAGGCGCTCCGTGAGCGTCATGGAATCCAGGTGGTTTTCCGCAATCGAAAAAAAAGCGGCGAACTGTTCTGGAACGAGTTGAGGATTGCGCCGTTATCCGTCGCCGACGGAAGCATAACGCATTTCATCGGCGTCATAACCGACGTAACCAAGAGGCGGGATTATCAGGCCCAACTCGAACACGAGGCCAACCATGACCCGTTGACAAAGCTGGCCAACCGGACGCTTTTGCGTGACCGGCTGGAGCAGGCAGTCTCATTTGCAAGGCGGCATCAGCGCATTGTCGCCACCGCATTTATCGATCTTGATAATTTCAAGCCTATCAACGACGCGCTCGGCCATGCGATGGGTGACACGGTATTGAAGGCGGTCGCGGCGCGACTTAAATCATGCATTCGCGGGAGCGACACGGTGGCCCGGATCGGCGGCGACGAATTTGTGCTGATTCTGGTCGATGAGCCCGGCAGTGAAAACGTCGCCGACCTGGTTGAACGGGTGCGCGAAAGTATTGCGCAGCCTATCCTGGTCAACGACCACGAACTCGCCGTCAGCGCGAGCATCGGCGTCAGCGTTTTCCCGCTCGATGGCGATAACCCGACAGCACTGATGCACGCCGCCGATGTGGCGATGTACCATGCCAAGACTGCCGGGCGCAATAACTGCCAGTTCTATTCGGCGGACCTGAATGCCGCGGCGCGCGATCGCCTCGACCTGGAGGCAAGTCTGCGGCAGGCAATCGAGCAGGGCGAACTATTCCTGGCTTACCTCCCTACTGTAGACCTGAAATCGGCAAGAATCATCGGGGCTGAAGCGCTGGTGCGCTGGAAGCATCCCACCCGCGGCATTCTTTTTCCGCAATCGTTCATCCCGGTCGCGGAAGAAAGCGGTTTGATTGTCGCTCTTGGAGAACGGGTGCTCAGTGATGCATGCGCATTGCTGAAACATTTCAATCAACTGGGCTTGGCGGATTTCACCGTATCGATCAACCTGTCATCACGCCAGTTTCGGCAAAAAAACTTTGTCGGGCACATAGCGGAAAAGTTAGGCCGGGCCGGTTTGCCGATATCACGCCTCGCGCTGGAAGTGACGGAGACGCAACTGATGAATAATCCAGCCTGTGCGATCAAGGTTTTGTCGCAACTGAAGGAAGCCGGCATCGGCATATCGGTAGACGACTTCGGCAGCGGCTACTCCAGCCTGCGGACCCTGAAGGAATTCCCTGTCGACCAGATCAAGATCGACCGCTCATTTGTCCATGGTTTGACCAGCGGCGGCGATGAAGCGACAATCACGCGAGCCGTTATCTCGCTTGGCCATAGCTTGAATTTGAAGGTGATCGCCGAAGGCGTGGAAACAATCGAGCAACTCGAATTCCTGCGCGCCTATCAATGCGATCAAATCCAGGGCAATTACTTTAGCGCGCCGATACCGCAGGCCCGGCTCCAGGAAATGGTGGAAACAAAGACCATGTTACGGTTCCGGTAGGTAGTATTCCCGCCCCGCCATTTCACCGGGACATCGCGGTTGATTCCGCTCAATCGTCCCGGTTGGCGAATTAGATATTGCCTTATTCCGTTCATACACTCTAAGCGACCACTGTCGCGCATGCCCGCGGCGTCCGCGCCGGCAAGAAAGACCAGCATGTTTATCGGATACCACTGCATATGAAAGAATTCATTGAACAGCTCAAGCAGTACAAGGAGCTGGTCGCAATGGTGGCCTCAATAATTTTTTTCGCATTCTTTATTGCCAACTACTTTGCAACCAATAGCGCGCTCGAAGAAGCAAAGGCACAGATAGAATTGCTGAATGCAGAACGTGAATGCCGGCTCGGAAATCGCATCACGGTTGCCGAATCGAATTCGGCGATTGCTGCGCTCGAGCGGGAGCAAATTGAAAAGATGCGGGAAAAAATAGAAGTCCAGTCCACGGCGGCCCGGAAAGCCAACTCGATCGAGGAAACATTTGCCAGGGAACGCCTGGAAAAAATCGCGGCGGATCTTGGGCGCATCGACGGCGATTTGAAAAGCCTCAGATCGCAAAGCAAACAGGCCAATGAGTACCTGATCAGGAATGCATGCAATACTTCTGCGAAGCAAACAGGAGGCGAGCGATGAAACGCATGACTGCGGCCCTGGCGTTTGCATGCCTGGCCGGGCCGGCATTAGCGGATGAATTGCGATTCGATCTCGGCGAGATCGAGGCGCCCGCCTGTCCTTCCACTGAATGGAAGCGCAACACGCCGAGCGGCGCACCGGTACAGGAAAACAAATACTATCCGCGTCAGACGCGCTTGTTCGCCACGGTCATCGCCGCGCCGTCGGGCGAGAGCGAGGAAAAAACGCTGCAGGAATGCGGCGAGCAATCGCGCACCGAACTCAGCGAGGCGCGATCGGCAACGAACATCACGTTGTTTTCAAAATTGTTTGAAGACTTTTACCGCCGCTGCGCGGGCGCGCTTTCGCCTTCCCTGCGGATCTATAAGGTGGTGGTCGATTACGAAGGAAAATGCGTGCGCTAGGGCGGATTGCGCCGATGCGCAATCCGCTCCGGGAGTTCGCGGCATGACTGCCGCGGCGTCGCGATCAGCCGCGCAGCCGGCGACACGCGTTGAAGCGCCGCCAATTTACACCCCCACGTAGCGCGCGATCAGTTCCGGCTGCGCAGCCAGTTCGGCCGAACTCCCCCGCCAGACTGTCGTTCCCTTGTCGAGGATAAAATTACTATCCGCCAGGCGCAGCAGCGCCTTCGTATTCTTGTCGACCACGATCATCGCCAGGCCTTCGCTTTTGAGGCGTGCCAGAACGCTCCAGATTTCAGCGCGCACGATCGGTGCAAGCCCCTCGGTCGCCTCGTCCAGCACCAACAGTTTCGGATTGGTCATCAGCGCGCGGCCGATCGCCAGCATTTGCTGTTCACCGCCCGACAACTGATTGCCCATGTTGGCGCGCCGTTCGCGCAACCGGGGGAATAATCCGTAAATTTTTTCGAGCGTCCACTGACCGGCGGCGCCCGACCCGGTGGCAGTCGCGATCAGGTTTTCTTCGACCGTCAGCGACGGGAATATCTGGCGGCCTTCCGGCACCAGCGAGATGCCGAGACGGCCGATCCGATACGGTTGTAATCCGTTCAGGCGAACATCATTGAAGTGGATCGACCCGGCTTCCGGGCGCAACAAGCCGAACAGGCAGTTGACCACCGTGGTGCGGCCCATGCCGTTGCGGCCGATCAGTCCTATTACCTCGCCCGGCCCGACCTCGAGGTCGACATTGAACAGCGCCTGCGACGAACCGTACTTTGCGGCTAATCCCTTAATGGTAAGCATACATCACGCTCCTGGTTGCTTTATGCGTCCGCATCGTCGCCAAGGTAGGCGCGGCGCACCTCGGGATGATTCCGTATCTCGTCGATCGTGCCGGTCGCGACGATCTTGCCATAGACCAGCACACTGATGCGATCGGCCAGCGCGAATACCGCGTTCATGTCATGCTCGATTAGCAGGATTGTGTATTTTCCCTTGAGCGAACGCAGCAGTTCTATCGCGTCGGCGCCCTCCGCGGCGCTCATGCCGGCCATTGGCTCATCCAGCAACAGGATGCGCGGTTCAGCCGCGAGCGCCATCGCAATTTCAAGCTGGCGGCGCTGGCCATAAGCGAGATTGGCGGCCTGCACCTCCTCAACGCCGGACAAATGGCATTGGCCGATGATGCGGCGCGCGGCGTCAACCACGGCGTCATGGCGCGCCATCGGTTTCCACAACGCAAATCGAACGCCGCGCTTGCGCATCGCCGCTACGCAAACATTTTCGAGCACGGTAAAGCGATCGAATATCGAGGTAATCTGGTAAGAGCGCAGCAATCCCATGGCGACCCGCTGCTGGATCGGCTGCGCGGTGACCTCGGTCTCGCCGATCAGGATCTGGCCGGCATCGGTCTCCAGTTCACCGGTCAGCAAATTGACCAGCGTCGTCTTGCCAGCGCCATTCGGGCCGATGATGGCATGCAGTTCGCCCGCCGCGATGTCGAGCGTTACGCCGTCGGTCGCCTTCAGTCCGCCGAAGCGCTTGACCAGGCCGCTGGTATGCAAGCGTAGCGGATTCATTGGCGCTCCTGCGCCGGCGCGCGCCGGGCGAAGCGTGCCACCCAGGAAAAACCATTCCTGCCGGCCAGCGCGATCAAGACAATCACCGGCCCCATGATCAGCATCCAGTGTTGGGTCAGGCCCTTGAACAATTCCTCCATGACCAGGAACGCGACGGCGCCGAAAATCGGGCCGGTCACCATGCCGATGCCGCCGATGACCAGCATGACAATCAACTCGCCTGATACCTGCCACGCCATGTAACTTGGCGAAGCGAAGGCGGTAAGGTTGGCCAGCAGGAATCCCGCGATACCGGTCAATATACCGGACAGGACATAGGCAGCGAGCTGGATCCGGAACACCGAATAGCCGAATGCATCGACCCGCCGCGGGTTGATGTGAGTCGCCTGCAAAACCATGCCGAACGGCGAACGTTTGAATCGCGCCAGGAAAATTGTCGTGAGCAGCAGCAAGGTCCACGCCGCCCAATACACCTCGACGTTGCCGGACAGCTGGAATACGGTAAAGTCGCTTGGCTCATTGATATTGAGTCCATCGTCGCCGCCGAACACAGTCAGACTGACCATCAAAAAATAAAACATCTGTGCGAACGCAAGCGTGATCATGATAAAGCCGATGCCTGAAGTACGCAGGCATACCGAGCCAACCAGCGCGGCCACCACGCCGCACAGGACAATGCACGCGGCCAGCTGTATCCAGCCGCTGGTGATACCGTACTGGGTCAGTATGCCTACCGTGTAGCAGCCGAGGCCGATGAACAGGGCGTGACCGAAACTGACCAGTCCGGCGAAGCCAAGCACCACATTGAGCGCGCAGGCAGCGAGCGCATAGACCAGCACGCGCGCGAAGAAGGTTACATAGAACGGCTCTCCCGCCGCCTGCGCGATGAACGGTATGACGCCAAGGAAGAGAAACAGGACCGGGATCAGCCAGTTCCGTGATGTGCTGCGAGTCATAGTCGGATCCATGAAAGAAGTCTCAGCGTTTGGCGGGAGACATGATGCCGTTCGGCCGGAAGGCGAGCACCAGCGCCATCAGGATATAAATCAGCATGGAAGCCAGCGCCGGGCCTGCGGCGTTGGCGACCGGCGGGGCCAGCAGCTTGCCCAGCAGTTGCGGCAGGTAGGCGCGGCCCAGCGTATCGATGATGGCGATGATCACCGCGCCGGCGAGCGCGCCGCGGATCGAGCCGATCCCGCCGACCACGATGACCACCAGCGCCAGGATCAGGACCGGCTCGCCCATGCCCGACTGCACCGACAGGATCGGGCCGGCCAGGGCGCCGGCCAGCCCGGCCAGCCCGGCTCCCAGCATGAACAGCAGCTTCTTCAGCAGATCGATGTTGGCCCCAAGGACACTGACCATGGAGGGGTTGCTGGCGCCGGCGCGGATCAGCATGCCGAAGCGCGTTTTCTGGATCAGGAACCAGGCGCCGAGCGCCACCAGCACGCCGACCGCGATGATCAGGATGCGGTAAACCGGATACGGCGCTCCGAACACGGTGAGCGCGCCGCCCAGGCTGTCCGGCAACGCTGAATAATAGGGACGATTTCCCCATATGACGATCGCCAGTTCATTGAAGAACATCATCAGGCCGAAGGTGGCGAGCACCTGATACAGGTGATCGTGGCGATACAGCGGCTTCGCCACCAGGTGTTCGAGCAGCAGCCCGACCACGGCGCTGGCGATGATCGCGGCAGTGACCGCGAACAGGAACGAACCGCTCGCATTGAAACTGGCTGCGCCGATGAACCCGCCGATCATGTAGAGCGAGCCATGCGCCAGGTTGATGAAATTCATGATGCCGAAGATCAGCGTCAATCCGGATGACAGCAAGAAAAGCAGCACGCCGAGTTGCAACCCATTGAGCAACTGCGACAGGAACAGCGAACTATCCATAAATAAACCCGGGTCGGGTGATGCGGAGGTCAGGTGAAACGAAAAGGCAGGCGCGCCCCGTTTCAGACACGCCTGCCGGCTTTAGCGTCCAGCCTGGTTTACGGGCGTCTGTACGGAGGCAAGGTCGGCCCGGGCACCGCAGGCTCGAGATTGACCCGTACGGGCGTCCGCAAACCACCCTAGGGTTTGCAGTCGCCTACGTAAGCATCCTGGTGATCGGTGAATACCTGGGCAAGCTGTTTGATGCCGACATTGTCACCCTGGCCGGTGACCTGGAATGCGTAAAAGTTCTGGATCGGCATATTATTCTTGTTGAACGCGAACTTGCCACGCACGGACGGGAATTCAGAGCCGGCTGCCTTGACCGCCGCCGCGAACGCCTTGCGATCCGACACATTACCGTTGACTTTTTTCACCGCGGCGTTGAGCAGGTTGGCGGCATCATAGCCGCTGACGGCGAACTCGGTCGGCGTGCGCTTGTACTTGGCCTGGAACGCCTGCACGAATTTCCTGTTTTGTGGATTGTCGAGGATCGGCGCCCAGTTCGCGCCGTAAATCGACCCGACCGCCTGGGTCTTGAGGGCATCCAGCGTATTCGCGTCGATCAGACTTTCCGAATAAAACGGCATTTTTCCCATCAGGCCGGCCTGGCGCAGCTGGCGCACGAAATTAACGCCGATGCCGCCGGTATAAAAGGCGAACAAGGCGTCCGGCTTCGCGGTTTGCAGCGTGGAGATCTCGGCCGAGTAGTCAAGCTGGCCGAGCTGGGTATAGACTTCATTGGCGACCTCGCCCTTGTAGTAGCGCTTGAAACCGTTGAGCTTGTCCTTGCCGGCCTGGTAATTGGACGTCATGAGATAGACCCGCTTGTGCCCCTGGCTCTGCACATATTGTCCCATCGCTTCGGACATGCCGTCATTTTGCCAGCCCATCACGAACAGGTTGGGCATGCACATCTTGCCGGCGATCGGGGCCGGGCCGGCATTGGTCGACAGGGCCACCACGCCGGAATCCTTGATGCGGCGGGTCAGCGCCATCAGCACATTGGAAAAACCGAGTCCGACCACCGCATCCACCTTGTCGCGCTCGAGGAATTTTTGCAGGATCTGTCCGCCGACGTCGGGTTTGAGCTGGTCGTCTTCACTCACGACGGTGACTTTCTGGCCGCCGAAGCTGCCACCCAATTGCTCGACGGCGAGCATGAAGCCGTCAATCTGATCCTGGCCGAGCGCAGCCTGCGGACCGGACAAGACGCCCGAAAAACCGACCTTGATGTCGGCATGGGCGGCGCCCGCGCTCAATAACATGGCGGCCAAAGAGGCGGCGATAGTGTGCTTTTTCAAAGTGGATCTCCTGTTTTTGTTAGATATCAGGCCGGTCCCCGGTCCCCGGTCCTGGGTTCGATTCCCGGTTTATCGCGGCAGGCAGCCACCGGGGTCGACGTTCGGATTCGCATCACCGGTCGTGCTAGCCGCACTATCCGTCCATGATCGCTATCCTTCCGCTACCGACCCCGCGAGCGACAACATTAGCGGGGAAATCCGCCTTATGTTGATTGATTTTTTCGATAATATAAAGCAAATCGATTTTTATTGTCAATGAACCTAGGCGATTTTATAATCGACGATCGCTTAAGTTATCTCTGTTATTTGGTACAGGATAGGCAAAGCATAATAATCATGCGTTAAAGCGTGCGTTAATGAATGAATTGAAATTGAATTGAATTGAAATTTTTGTCAGCACGCTGTCTTGTCCGGCGGACAACAGCGTTTAGGAGATGGTCGATCATGATTAGTGCGGAACAAAACGATTTGATTACCAGGGTCGGGCGCGGCGCGCCGGCCGGCGCATTATTGCGCCAGTACTGGCAACCCGTGGCCCTGGTGGATGAGCTGGAGGGGAAACGCCCGGTCAAGCCGGTACGGCTGTTCGGCGACGACTTTGTCCTGTTTCGCGATGAGCAGGGCCGTTACGGCCTGCTCGACCGGGATTGCCCGCACCGCGGCGCGGACCTGGCATTCGGACGGCTTGAACACGGCGGGCTGCGTTGCCCGTTCCATGGCTGGCTGTTCGACGTATCCGGCCAATGCCTGGAAACACCGGCCGAGCCGGCGGAAAGCAAACTGTGCCAGCGGGTCCGGCAAACCGCCTATCCGGTGGTAGAGCGCAGCGGCATGCTGTTTGCCTTTGTCGGCAAGGGTGAACCGCCCGCCTTTCCGCACTTCGACTGTTTTGTCGCGCCCAACGAATATACTTTCGCATTCAAAGGCAAGCTGGAATGCAACTGGCTGCAGGCGCTGGAGGTCGGCATCGACCCCGCGCATGCCTCCTATCTCCATCGCTTTTTTGAAGATGAGAGCACCGACGCCAGTTACGGCAAGCAGTTCCGCGGCGCCTCGGCCGACTCGAACATGCCGATCACCCAGGTATTGCGTGAATACGACCGTCCGGAAATCAAGGTCGACCGCACCGATTTCGGCATGCAGCTGATTGCGCTGCGCAAGCTGTCGGAAGCGCAAACCCATGTGCGCGTCACCAACCTGGTTTTCCCGCAGGCGTTCGTGATCCCGATGAGTTCCGAGATGACGATTTCGCAATGGCATGTGCCGATCGACGACACCAGCTGTTACTGGTATGCGATATTCACCAGCTTCGGCGCGCCGGTCAACAAGCAGCAGATGCGCGACCAGCGGCTCGAGCTGTATGAACTGCCCGACTATACGCCGCGCCTAAACAAATCTAACAACAACGGATTCAACGACGATGAACAGCTTGATTCCACCTACACCGGAATGGTCCACGACATCAATGTTCATGACCAGTGGGCGGTCGAATCGCAAGGCCGCATACAGAACCGTACCCGTGAGCATCTCGGCACCACCTATAAAGGCATCATTGCCTACCGCAAGCTGCTGGTCGAGGCGATCGAGCAAAATCAGGCCGGGCAAAAGGCCCTGATGATGCTGGATGAGACCACGGCGCAATCGATGATGGGACCGCCGTCGATCGATGGCATCGGCCCGGCCGCCACGTGGGATGATTACTGGAAGAGCTGCGATGTGAAGCGGCGCGCCGAGTCGGAATGGGCTGCCGGACCGGCAAGCGCAACAAAATAACGCACTGAACAGTCAACAAGGAGAAACCCGGGATAGGCTGGACACGCGTCCGTCTACCCGTCATGACAATGACATTCGTAAAAAAATATAATCTGTGGACCGATGAGCAGCACGCCGCCGCCGAGCAAATCATCAAGACTCTGCGTGACGGCGCCATCGACGTGGTCCGCTTTTCTTTTCCCGACCAGCACGGCATCTTGCGCGGCAAGACCCTGGTTGTCGAGGAGGCGATCAGGGTGCTGCAAATCGGCGTTACGCTGACCTCCACCCTGCTCGCCAAGGACACTTCGCACAAGACCGTGTTCCCGGTATTTTCGAGCGGCGGCGGCTTCGACATGCCGGAAATGCAAGGCGCGGCCGACGTGCTGATGGTCGCCGACCCGACCACCTTTCGCATCTTGCCATGGGCGCCGAACAGCGCATGGCTGCTGTGCGATGTGTACTTTGCAAATGGCAATCCAGTGCCGTTCGCAACCCGGCAACTGTACCGGAATGCCCTCCAGCAGTTGAGCAGCGCGGGCTTTGAGTTCATGGCGGGCCTGGAAGTCGAGTTTCATGTATTCAAGGTCACCGATCCGCACATGCAGCCGTCCGATGCCGGTCAGCCGGGGCAGCCGCCCGAAGTCAGCCTGCTGTCGCATGGCTACCAGTATCTCACCGAGATGCGCTACGACCTGATCGAACCGGTGGTGGAAATGATCCGGCGCGGCATCCAGGGCCTGAACCTGCCCTTGCGTTCGCTGGAAGTGGAATATGGTCCGAGCCAGTTCGAATTTACCTTCGGCCCGACTACCGGGCTGCAGACCGCGGATGCGATGATACTGTTCCGCAGCGCGGTCAAGCAAATTTGCCGGCGCAACGGCTATCACGCGACGTTCATGTGCCGGCCGCGCATTCCAAACGTGGTGTCGAGCGGATGGCATTTGCACCAGTCCCTGGTCCACACCAACGGCGGGGCCAACGCATTCATGCCGCAGTCGGCCGAGCAGCAACTGTCCGACACCGGGCGCCACTACCTGGCCGGGCTGCTCGCGCACGCGGCCGGGGCGACTGCCCTGTCGACTCCGACGCTGAACGGCTACCGGCGCTACCGCTCCTATTCGCTCGCGCCGGACCGCGCCAACTGGGGCCGCGACAATCGCGGCGTGATGCTGCGCGTGCTGGGCGGCCACGGCGACCAGGCGACACGCATAGAAAACCGGATCGGCGAACCGGCCGCGAATCCCTACCTGTATTTCAGTTCCCAGATCCTGTCCGGCCTCGATGGCATCCGGCGCAAGCTTGAACCGCCGGCATCGGCCGACGCGCCCTATGAAACGCCGGCTGAGAATCTGCCCCGCTCGTTGCCGGAAGCGCTCGCCTGCCTGCGCAATGATGCCTGCCTGCGCGAAGGCCTGGGAAGCGGCTTCATCGATTATTTCTGCGCCATCAAGGAAGCTGAAATTGCCCGCTTCAACCTGGAAGTGACCGAATGGGAACAGCGCGAATATTTTGAAATGTTTTAAGGAATGACATGACCACGATCACTTATATTCAGAAGGACGGGTCCCCCCGCACAGTCGAGGCGGCGCCCGGCGCCAACGTGATGGAAACAGCGATCGTCAACAACATCCGAGGCATCGACGGCGAATGCGGAGGCTGCTGTTCATGCGCTACTTGCCACGTTTATGTCGATGAAACCTGGCTTGCCCGGCTGCCGGCGCCGGACGACATGGAGCAGGAAATGCTGGAAGCCGTTGCAGCGGAACGCCGCGCCACCAGCCGGCTCGGCTGCCAGATCGTGATTTCCGACGCACTGGCCGGACTCGTGATCGCCATTCCCGAGCGCCAGTAAGATGGATAAAAACCTCGTTATCGTCGGCGCTTCCTATGCCGGCGCACAACTGGCCGCCTCGGCCCGCGACAAGGGTTTTGAGGGCAGGATTTTGCTGGTCGGCGAAGAAGCCCACCTGCCCTATCAAAGACCGCCATTGTCGAAAGGCTTTTTAACCGGCAAGGTGACCGAAGCCAGTCTGGCGATGAGATCGCCGGCATTCTATGCCGAAGAACGGATCGAATTCAAATCGGAGGCCCGCGTGGCCGCGATCGATCGCAACGCGCGCGAAGTAAGCCTGGCAAGCGGCGAGCGGATACCTTACGATTTTCTGGGGCTGACGACGGGAGCACGCTGCCGCGAACTCGGGTGCGAGGGCGCCGACCTGGCCGGCGTCCATTATCTGCGCGGCGTAGACGATGCGAAACGGTTGACCGCCGCGGCCGCCGATGCGGAGCGCGTGGTGATCATAGGCGGCGGCTTTATCGGACTTGAAGTCGCGGCATCCCTGCGCGCCGTGAACAAGCGCGTCACCGTCATCGAATCGCAGCCGCGCCTGCTGGCGCGCGCCTTTCCTGAGATGCTCTCGCGCTTTATTCATTCCGTGCACGCGTCGAATGGCATCGAATTCGTGTTTGGCGGCCGTATCGGCCGGCTTAACGGCCGCAATGGCAAGGTGGAGTCGGTGGAACTGGCGGATTCTCAAGTCATTCCTTGCGACCTGGTGCTGGTTGCGATCGGCGTGATTCCGAATACCGGCCTGGCTGAAGCCTGCGGCCTGACGGTAAGCGACGGCATCGTGGTCGATGCCTGCGCCCGCACCAGCGATCCCGCGATTGTTGCGGCCGGCGATTGCGCACGCTATCCGAATCCATGGGGCGCTGCGGGCACCGTGGACATCCGCCTGGAATCGGTGCAGAGCGCAAATGACCTGGCCCGGGCCGCGGCATCGACCGTGGCCGGGCTCAGCGAGCCCTATTCCGCGGTGCCGTGGTTCTGGTCCGACCAGGGCGAGCTGAAATTGCAGATGACCGGACTATCGGCCGGCGCCGACCAGATGGTCGTGCGCGGTGAAATCGATGGCAAGCGTTTTTCGGTTTTTTATTTTAGCGACGGAAAGTTTTGCGCGGTCGATACGGTGAATCATCCGGCCGAACATATCCAGGCGCGCAAACTGCTGGCGGCGCGGGTTCCGTTCAGCCCGGCGCAGGCTTCGGATGTGACGGTAAACCTGAAAGCCCTGATACCCGGCGCCCCAACTTGAGTTGCAGCACTGTAGAATCGCATACGCTGAGAGTAGAAACCATTAACCGAAGGAGACGGAAATGAAGCTGAAAACAATATTGGCATCGATCGTTATGCTGGCCGCGGCAGCGGCGTCGGCGCAGGAGCCGATCCGGATTGGCGTGATTGCCGAGATGACCGGGACTCAAGCCGAATACGGGCTGCAGATCACCAATGGCATGAAGCTTTTCATGCAGGAAAATGGCGATACGGTGGCGGGCAGGAAGATTGAACTGATCATCAGGGACGTCGGCGGCCCGAACCCGGATGTGGCGCGGCGGCTGGCGCAGGAACTGGTGTCGCGCGAGAAAGTGGACTTCCTGGCCGGATTCGGCTTCACGCCGAACGCCATGGCCGCGGCGCCGATCGCGACCCAGTCGAAAACCCCGATGGTCGTGATGAATGCCGCCAGCGCCGTGATCCCGGAACGCTCGCCCTACATCGTCAGAACGTCGATGACGGTCGTGCAAAACGCGGTCGGCATCGCTGATTGGGCCGCGAAAAACGGCATCAAGACCGCCTATATCCTGTATGCCGATTATGCGCCGGGCAAGGAAGGCGCCGAGGGATTCAAGAAAACCTTTATCGCCGCCGGGGGTCAGATCATCGGCGAACAGGGCGCTCCGCTCAAGAATCCGGATTTCAGCCCATACATCCAGCGCATCAAGGATGCCAAGCCGGACGCCGCCTTCATCTGGTTCCCGTCCGGCGAACTGGCTACCGGCGTGCTCAAGTCCTATCGCGAGCGCGGACTCGACAAGGCGAATATCAAGATTCTCGGCACCCTTGATGCCGTCGACGACATGTTCATCAATGCGACCGGCGATGCCGCGGTAGGCCTCGTGACCGGCGGTCACTATTCGTTTGCGCATGACTCCGCCAAGAACAAGTCGTTCATCAAGGCATACCAGGCGCAGTACGGCACCACGATGCGGCCGAACTTCATGGCGGTCGGCGGCTATGACGGCATGGCGGCGATCTACGCGGTGATCAAGAAGCTGAACGGCAAGATCGACGGCGACAAGGCGATGGAAGCGTTCAAGGGCCTGAAGCTGGAAAGCCCGCGCGGACCGATTTCGATCGATCCGGCGACGCGCGATATCGTGCAGACGGTCTATATCCGCCGTGTGGAAAAAAAGGGCAAGGAGTATTACAGCACCGAGTTCGACAAGTACACCGGTAAGTAAAGGGATAGTGCCAGGGAATGAAACCGATCGCCTTATTTCAGCATTCATTATTTGCGGAGCCCGGCTTTGTCCAGGAATACCTGGATGAAAAAGGGCTGCCCTGGCAATTATTCCGGGTTGATCTCGGCGATCCGACGCCGGCCAGCGCCCGCGATTTTTCCGGGCTCTGTTTTCTGGGCGGCGTGATGAGCGTGAATGATCCGGCTCCCTGGATCGGGGAAGAAATCGCCTTGATTCACGAGGCCGATGCGGCCGGCGTTCCCATGGTTGGCCATTGCTTCGGTAGTCAGTTGATGGCAAAGGCATTCGGCGCCAGTGTCATGCGCAACCCGGTCAAGGAAATCGGCTGGGGGCGGATGACCGCGCATGACACCGCAACCACCCGCGAATGGCTGGGCTTGAACGGCCCGGTGACTGTGCCGAGCTTCCAGTGGCACGGTGATACTTTTGACGTGCCGCCCGGCGCCGAACTTTTCCTCTCGAGTGATTATTGCAAGAACCAGGGATTCGTGATCGGGGACCGGCATCTTGGCATGCAGTGCCACCTGGAGATGACGCCCGAACTGGTTCGGAAATGCACGGTAAAAGGCGCACGCGAAGTCGAACGCGAATTGCAGACGAATACTTCGGGTTCGGTACAGGACATTCCCGCCATGCTGGAAGATCTGGAAAGCAGGTCGGCGCAAATCAATGCCACGATGCGTGCCTTGTATGACCGGTGGATCAAGGGTTTGGCGATCGAAAGATAGCGCCACCGGGGAACACCATGCGGCTTGCGCCGTATGCCGTGCCATTGCCGGCCTTCAAAAAATTTCAAACAGTTGAACACGCCGCATGGCTACCTGCTTCCCGCAGAGTTTGCCGCCCGGCGCGAGATTCAGCCAGCGTCCTGTTGAACGTCAACACCAAATCGTGGTCAATAAGGTCATGTCATTCCATAAAAAAGGAAGATTTCCATGGCACTACACCACGCACAATCAGGCGAGATCATCGATCTGGCGCATCCGCGGCAAGAGGTTCCCGAAGACCAGTCCATCGCCCTGTTGAAAACCGATGATGTTGAAGTGATTCGCCGGGTACTGCATCCAGGCCAGACCGTACCGCAGCATGAAGACAATGGCGATATCACGCTGCAGTGCCTGTCGGGGGCCGTAAAACTGAATGCGCACGGCACGACGCAGACGCTGCGGCCGGGGCAACTGGTGTATGTTGCGGCATGTGAGCCCTACTCGCTCGAAGCGGATCAGGCCAGCGTGGTTTTGATGACCATCGTAAGAGCGCGCTTTTCGGAAAACAGCGAGTGGCGTCGCGATGAATCAGCTGATGCGCAAGCGCAACACAAATCACCGCAAGGTCATCCCGGCCAGTTATCCGCACAGTCGTCATCCGTGCAGTCAACTACCCAGACCCCTACGCAGTCGCCTCCATTACAGGCGGAAGCCAGCATGCAATCCGCCGCTTCACTATCCCAATCGCCGGATGCCAAGGCCGATGAGGGACAATTTAGCGTTGCCGAGGAACAAAATTTCGACCAGCAATCGGATCAGGCGCGCCGTGTCGGCCAGATGCCGCAGAATGCCGGACCCGGCGCGAACCCGTCCGACGCAATGGCCAAGGCGATACAGCGGGACTAGGAGAGTGGGACTAGGAGAGTGCGCAGCAAATCAGCAATTCTCCAGTCCCCTGGCAGCGCAGGAGACTGGAGAAATTCTTCAAGAGACCTATTTTTTATTGCGTGGGAAGCCAGGAAATACGGCGAAGCGGTGAAATTCCCGGGCGCGCGCTTCGACTGAGCGAACCCTGACGCATTCCGACGCCCGCAGCGTTTTGTCGAGAGGGCCCCGGCGCTGGTTTTATATCAGTAAAGGGCGTGCATTTGCTACAGACAAAAGCAGCCGCACCGTTGCGATAGCGCTTCGAATCATCAGCATTTGCCGAATCGCGTGAAAACTGCGTAAAATGCTTTCCATGCGGGTGTAGTTCAATGGTAGAACGAAAGCTTCCCAAGCTCTAGACGATGGTTCGATCCCCTTCACCCGCTCAATGGCTTCCGTCCTGAAATATGATGACCACGGCAGGTTCATGCCGGCGGTTTAAATTGGGCAATCGACCGGTAATGGAACCGGTATTGCTCCAGCCAATCCCACAGCTTTCTTACCGCTCGAATGGTCGCGACTGCCATGCCGTGACCTCGCTCGGGACCACGTCGGTTACGCTGATGAAATCGGGGCTGACCTCGATGGCATACATTTACGTTACAAGGGTTCCTTGATTTAAACTTGTTACACCCTATTGGGCAGGCTCGTACTTTCGCTGGCACCGTTCGCAAAAGAAGCTTCGGCGGTTCGTCCTTCCGAGATGCGCCTTGGTCAGCGCCGTATCGCATCGGGGACACATGCGCCTGGCATGTGCAAGCCAGTGCTTTTTCAGGACGTATGCCTTTTTCCAGGCCATGAAATCAAAGCTGTACTGCCGCGCCTGTTCCACCAGTTCTCTCAGTTTGCGAGCAGGCAGCGCACCGACAGTGGTCATTGGATGCACGCGAATGCGAAACAGAACTTCATTTTTGATGATGTTGCCAACGCCTGCAAACAGGGTTTGCTCCAACAGGGCGTCGCATACCAGGATGTCAGGCATCGCCCGCAATTTCTTGCGCGCAGCGGCGGCATCCCACTGGTCGGACATGACATCGGCGCTCCAGTCATAGACGTCGTCGAGGTCGTCTTCGATAAAGCGCACAGAGCATGCGTAAAGGTTGAATTCACCGCCACGGGCGAATCCAAGGCTGAGCCGCGGGGGACGATCTTTGCGTTCGTCGATTCGGTACGAGCCAAACAACAGGAAGTGCACGCGTAGCGCGAAGCCGGGGAACTGGATCAGAAAATGTTTCCCCCAACTCCTCACGGCCACGATGCGCTGATTAAGCAACCGTTCCTTTCCGATCGTGGTATTGCCTTCAACCCTCAGGATCTTCTTGCCGGTAAAGCGGGCGGCTTCTTCCTTGAGGATGACGATCGATGGCCCTTCCGGCATGCGCGTTCCTTTCATCAGGCGCCGGGGAGTACGCAGGCTCTATCGCCTTATGTACTGCCCAAACAGGTATGCTAACGAAGGCAAGTTGTTTTAAATTGCTAAAACGCAAATAATGCAAATTCAGTTACAAACACCAGGCCCGATCACGGTAATCAAGCGCATCCGATTGGCGCAAGCGCCACGACAAAACCCCGCTTTGATGAAA
>JAQGMO010000080.1 GCA_028292315.1 Herminiimonas sp.
GTCAAGGAAGCGACTACCAATGTGGCGCCGGACGGAACGGTTTATTCTGGGAAACCTGCGGTTCGTCCACCTTCTCCATGGGAGATACCGAGATGAAGGAATTAGTTTGTGAGGCAAGTGCAATGAGGACGGATTTAGAGGGGCCGCCACTTCCGAACCTACCTGATTACCAGGCATGGCGAGATGCGAACCATAAAAAAGAATTTTCGTTGACGGACTACATCTACGGAATTTGGCGGCAGCACAAATTGCACCCTGACTTTTTTGTCGGGCTGATAGAGTTAATGTGGCCAAAGTTTGTTGAGGTCGATAATCGTATTTTTCTCAAACAGACATTTAGTCCTGCTCGGTGTGAGCAGTTGCGGGCAGATCTTAACTCTGACGAGGAAATCGAGTACTGGATGAATCTTACCGTCCTCGATGCCCTGTTCGAATCCAGCACGGAGGATTTTTATAGTGAGCATGCTGAATATGTTTTGTCATCGATGGCTGAAATGTGGACGTGGAGACTGCGGGAGATGTTTCCCAATAAAAAATTCATAGTGTCTGTTATTAAAGACTTCGAAAGGGGTGACTTTGGAATTACATTTAGTCAAGCAAGATGAGGGTGCGCATCGGGTTGTTTAGTCTTCTTAAGTCAGTAAATTATTGCCCAATTATTCTGGTGACTTATTTATCCCGCATCGAGTTTGCATCAGGTCATATCCGGCGTTTGTCAACGTAGTTGGTAAGATTTCTAGTTAAGCCGCCAAGCGCTCCTCGTCCTGGTTGATGGGAAGATCCCGATCCGGATTGAGTTGCACCTGGCTGATCCAATCCCAGTTTCGCGTAGCACCGCTCCAGCGTTCAGGATGCGCATTCCGGGCCGCCTGATAGACCATATGACGGCGTTGCAGCAGGCTTTTGTCGAGCCCCTGGTGTCGCTGTGCCGGAGTCACGAAGCGAATGCCGCTATGGCGGTGTTCATGGCAGTACCAATGGATGAACCGCTTTACCCATTGCCGCGCTTGCTCCAGGCTCGCGAAACCATTGCGCGGCCATTGTGGCCAGTACTTCAATGTACGGAACAGCGATTCGGAGAACGGGTTGTCGTTGCTAACCCGGGGCCGGCTGTGCGACGCGACGATACCCATGGCTTCGAGCTTTGCTTTGAGGCTGTAGCTCTTCATCGGTGCACCGTTGTCTGAGTGCAGCACCAAGGGTGTCGTCGCACAGCGCTGTGCCAGAACGCTTCGCTGTACCAGCTCTGCTGCCAACTCGCCAGTCTCCTCTTCATGCACTTCCCAGCCCACCGGGAAACGGCTGAAGATGTCTTCAATCAGGTACAGCTTATAGAACTGGCCTTTAACAGCACTGGGCAACCAGGTGACGTCCCAGGACCAGACACGATTCGGCGCCGTGGCGGTGTGGCTGGTCGGTTTCGGCACGGTACGCGGGACTGCCGCACGACCCCGATGGTAAGCTTGCCCAGCCTGTCTTAATACCCTATAGAAGCTTGACTCCGAGGCCAGGTATCGGCCTTCGTCGGCCAGCATCGGCACGATCTGACTAGGCGGCAGACTGCCAAAGCGCGCGCTGTTGCATACAGCCAGGATCTCGCTACGCTCTTCAACGCTGAGCTTGTTCGCGGGATTCCCGCGCGGCGTCTCCGGGCGCAGGTCGGGCACCACCGTGCTGTCCTGTTGCCAGCGGTACCAGCAGTTGAGCGAGACGCCGGCAATCCGACAGGCCCTGTGCAGCGCAGCGCCACTGCGACATGCCTGTTCGATGTTGCCAATAATGCGTTCGCGTTCCGCCAGGGAGGTCATTCTTCCTCGCCCCCCTCCCACAGGGCGCGCATCTTTTTTTGCAGGATCAGCAACGCTGCCGCCTCCGCCAGCGCTTTGTCTTTGCGTTGGATCTCTCGCTCCAAACGTTTGATCTGCTTGCGATAGTCACGCCCCTGTTGCTGTTGGACGGCGGCGGCTTGCTGGCTACTGTCTTGCGATTCGATCGCGGCATCACGCCATGCTTTGATCTGCTCTGGATAAAGACCCTTGCTGCGGCAATATTCCGCCAGCTCGGTTTCGGTTAGTGCCGCTGTCTCCACGACGACGGCAAATTTGGTTTGGGCAGACCAGTTCTCACTGGTACGGTCGTGTTCCGGCACGGGACGTCCTTCTTGGCGTAACTGTTTGCGCCAATTGTACAAGGTCGCTTCCGAGATTCCTTCCTGCTTTGCCAAGGCGCTGATCGTCGGCGGATTGGGAGATAACATCTTGCTTAGCACCGCTTCTTTGCGCGCTTTAGGTATGCGTGACATCGTGATGCTCCGGCCCCCGATAGTTGTTGTGATGCCGTAATCGGCAACTTACCAACTATCCTGACACCGGGGGTATCATTAAAGGAATCAAACTAGCCATTAGAAGTTGGAGGTTAATGGCACGCCTGACCAAGGCAGATCCTTATGACCCAAGGCTATTGGGTGTCGAGAGAACGAGAACGTCGGGATCAATGACGTCCGGCCACGGTCAGACGTCAGTCACTTAGCACTACAGCCGGGGTTTAGGTGGGCGTCGGGTCGCGCGCTCCAATGGCATTTAGTGGCAGGCCGCGCACAAGGAGGTCTTGCGCAAGGCATAGAAGGTGTATTCCGATGAGTCAAAGTTGTTTTGAAAATATTTATAAGTGAGCTGGATCAGAGCGAATCGTAGCTGCAATGCAGACCGGACGATTGCCATACATGCTTCAGCGGCGCACAATCTTTGGCACTATTGATACGCGCCGCTTACTAGTCGGCGCGCGCGTTCGTAACATGCATTCGCCCATGCCCAATTTCTTGCCCTCCGACAGAGCAGTACAGCAAGCGGGCAAGAACCGCGATGATCAGCCCTGCCACCCACATCGACCACAGCGTATGCGTCAGGAAGTGCGCGCCGCGCATCTGCTGCACCCAGCCGAGAATGGCGCCCGGGATCAGTCCCATTGCAAACACGACCGCAGCCACTCGTGGACGTGCCGGCAGCCAAAATACCGCGAACGCGGCAAGCCATAGTCCACTGGAAGCATGGCCGGCCGGGAAACAGTGGCCAGCAACTGCATGCGCGGGTAGTGCATCGAACAATCGCAGGTAGGGCGCAGTGCCACCATATCGTGCCAGGTCCCACGGGCACGAATGAATTGACGAGGCCTTCAATACGCTTATAGCCAGCGGAACCAGGACAAGCGCGCCGATGACCACGAACATGCCTCGGCGTACCTCGCTCGATAAAAATTGCGGAAAAATGTATCGATCGACTATCACCAGCACCACGAGCGCGATGCCAAATCCAATCAATGCAATTTTCATGGATTCATGCATGAATATCACGGCAAACCAGTTGTGGCGCCAAACGAATTCCTTATTTGACGAATCGAACATCCAGTCCGCCAGCGCAATGTCGATGTCGGTGTATCTGCTCAGCCAGATAAGAATGACTGCGGCGACCCCGAGCAGTGCCAGGCACTTTTTGAAAAGTTTATTGTTCATATGTCAGGGCATTCCGGATTCGAAGATCACCCCGCACGGCAGCTGGCGTAGAGATCGTACGATTTGTCATAAACCTGCGTTTTCACCTGAAGCAGTCCGAGTACGGAATGGAACAGGTAATCATGGCTGATCGGCAAGGACGCGCGCTTTCTGAGGCAATCCATATCGAGCCCGAAGCTGGATGCAAAACTGTCAGACAGCCACATCACCATGGGGACCTGGGTTTGTTCTTTTTGCGCCATGGCATAGGGCAGTCCATGCAGGTAGAAGCCATTTTCACCGAGGGATTCTCCATGGTCCGATACGTAAATCATCGCAGCGTCATGTGTGCGCTGTGCTTTGAGCCGCTGAATGGCCTGGTCAAGGAAGTGGTCGGTGTAAAGCAGCGCGTTGTCGTAGCTGTTGACGATTTCCTGCTGCGAGCATTTACCGAAGTCCGCGGTTTCACAGGTCGGGGTAAAGCGGCGAAACGCGGCAGGATACCGCCGATAGTAGGCGGGGCCATGGTTGCCAAGCTGGTGCAGAACCACTACCAGGTTGCCTTTTGTTCGAGTCAGTTCCGCTTCCAGGTTATCAAGCAGGATTTCGTCGAGACAGCGTTCGCCGTCGCACAGGGTCGCGTGGCGGCTATTTTCCAGTTGTTGCTGTTCCAGTCCGTCGCAAACCCCCTTGCAGCCGGACTGGTTGTCGCGCCAAAGGGTCTTTATTCCACTGTGTTCCAGCACGTGCAACAGCGACTCATGTCCGCGAATTTTCTTTTCATCGTAGTTCTTTCGACCGAACGGCGAAAACATGCAGGGCAGGGATACTTCCGTATTCGTTCCGCATGAACTGACGTGGGGATAGTTGATCACGTCCGACGCGGCCAGCCTGGGCGTGGTCTGTCGGACATAACCATTCAGGCCCCAGTTGGCCGCGCGGGCTGTTTCCCCCACCACGACGATTAACAATGCCGGCTTGGATCGTTTATCCCAGGACGCGGCAAGCGCTGCGTCAGTGCCGAGCGGCAGCCGCGCGGCGCGCGCCTGATTCGTGTCGGCAGTGAGGACACGGGCCAGCGAGGTCAGATAATTGCCCGGGGTGATGAGATAACGCAGTTCCTTCTGGTTGCGCATGGTTGCCGCCATATCCTGAAATACCAACGCCACACAGACTACAATGAGGATGGCGCTTCCGACCAGGAAGCCCGCGCGCACCAGGGCGGCACGGCGCAGGGACCTTTGCTTGAATTGAATGCCCATGACGAATGCGCCGGGAACAACGCCATAGACCAGAATCTGGATGATCAAATTAAATGACAATAATTCGCGGGCTTCCTTTACATCCGTATGCAGGATGTTACGCACCATGCCGGCATCGAAGAAAACCGTGTAGTGCCGCATGTAATACGCCGCCATGGCGTTGGCAATGAACAGGACGACAAGTAATGGCTTGGCTGTCCAGCGATTGATCACCAAGGCGAGCAAGGCACAATGGATCGCGGTGATGATCACGAATGTCGCGCCGCCAAACAACCAGTTGCCGGCCACTGACCAGCTACGATCCGACAATAGCGCGGACCAAAATGCCTGGTTACTGAAAACAGAGAAAAACAGGCTTGCCGCGACAATCAGCGATTCCGAACTAACCGGTGCCAGGGGCCATTTTTGGTTGAAAATAGTTGAATGACGATTCTTTGTCTCGCCCGGTTTATCGGCCGGGGTGATGGAAAACGGCTTGTACACGCAATGCCCATATCTTGATCCGCAATAACATCAGGATAATGTGCGCAGCGTTAAGAATGCGTTAAGGTATGTTTTTGGGATGACGAACTAAGCGTTTTGCGCCGGCGCCGGGTATGCCGGCATTGTTGCGCGCGTTTCACGCTGCGGTCGGTTCTTCCTGCCGGAACTTTGACGAGGCAAAAGACAACACAAAGCGGCTGCCGCCGCCCTCCGGCAATTCAAGCCGGATTTGCCAGCCGATATGCTCGACGACCCGTTTAACAATCGACAAGCCAAGGCCGGTCCCATCCGCCGAGTCCGCATTGCCCCGGACAAAACGCTCGAACATCCGCTCGCGTACGGCTGCCGGTATGCCCAGACCCTGGTCTTCAATAATCAACTGATTTGAAGACAAACACACAAGTATCGACCCCTTATCGGTATGCTGGCAGGCATTGCGGATTAAATTGCCGACAACAATACCGATTAATTCCGGCCGTGCCTGCACCCAGACCTGGCCGGACAACTCCAGCCGGCATTGAACGGGTTTGCCGATCAACAAGGGTTGGCAGCGCTCGAATTCCGATTGAATCAACGGATTCAATTCGGTATGCGGCGTGTCCAAAAGCTCGGGTGACCGGGACAACAACAGCAGCGCGCTGACGCGCTCGGCAGTCTCGGCCGCCACGCGCCGTACGCGTTCCGCTACCGCATGCTGTGCTGGATGGTCCGCGAGCTGCGCTTTCAGCACTTCGGCCGCGCCCAGGATAATGGTTAGCGGAGTACGCAGTTCGTGGCTCACGTCGCCGGTGAACAGACGTTCACGCAGCAGGAATTGCTCGAGGTCTTCAGTACGCTTGGCAAACGCGCGGGCCAGCACGCCGATCTCGTCCTGTGCATCGAGTGACGGCAGTTCGGTTGGACGCGTGTTGCGATCGACCGCGCTGGCCAGTTCGGAAACGGGCGCAACGATGTGTCTTGCCGTGGCTAGCCCTAGCACGATGGCCAGGAGTACGCTGGACACAAAGCCGGCGCCAAGCGCTGAAAAGATGATGAGCTCGGTATGCTCGAACTCGCCTGCATCCTGTACAACGGCAAACCGGGTGCCGTTTTCTTCACGGATCAACGCCTGCACCTCGCGGCCATCGAGCATCAGGTCATAAATGCCAGTCAACTTCTGGCGCAGTTCGGCTGGGATCCGGTCGTTGGTAAAAAACGCGATATCGGGCGGCGTATCGACGTTTTCGTTCCGCATATGCTGCCGAATCAGCTTATCGGCAGTCTTTTCGAATTGTGCATCGACCACCTGTGCTTCAATCACTTCTACCGAAACATAAGCAACCAGTGAAAAAAAAGTGGCTAGCAGCACCGCCAGGCAAACAAAGGCACGCGCGATGCGTTGCTTTAACGAGCGGCTGCCTTTCATTTGGCGGCATTCAATCGATATCCGCTGCCTGCCACGGTCACCAGCAAGGGCTTTGAAAACGGTTTGTCGACGGCCTGGCGCAGCGCATGAATATGGGTACGCAACGCATCGCTGTCCGGCGGGTTGTCACCCCAGACTTCGCGCTCGAGCGATTCCCGCAAAATCAGCTTGGGTGCGTTGCGCATGAGTATCGCCAATATCTTGTATCCCGTCGGTGTCAGAGCCAATAACTGGCCTTCCCGCGTTACCTGGCCCGTGCTGGTGTCGAGTCGCAGATCATCGAACGCCAATACCTGTTCAACGGTTTCCTGACGGGAGCGGCGCACCAGGGCTTTCAGGCGTGCATCGAGTTCCGGCAATGCATAGGGCTTTACCAGGTAATCGTCCGCACCGGCCTCGAAGCCGGTGAGCTTGTCCTGGACCGTGTCACGCGCGGTGAGCATCAGGATCGGTGTGGGAAGGCGGTGTTCCTTACGCAATCTGCGGCACACTTCCAGGCCGTCGATGCCGGGAAGTGCGATATCGAGCACGATCGCGTCATGACGTGCATTGACGGCACTGGAGATGCCCGTCAGGCCATTGCGGGCCACATCGAGCGTATAGCCGAGCGGCTCGAGAAAGCCATACAGGTTGGCGATAATATCCGGGTTATCTTCGATAATCAGCACATGCATGGCTATTAATCGGTACGGTGAAGTGATGATGCCGTTCGAATCGATTCTTATACGCAACGCATGGATTTGTTTCACGCGATGGGTATTCGAAAGCCATGCGGTCGACGCAGGATTGCCGCGGATTCTTCAAC
>JAQGMO010000094.1 GCA_028292315.1 Herminiimonas sp.
TCCGGCCGGAATCGGTCAGACGTTTCAGACATGGCGCGTTAAGTAGTAGAAAAATTCAGGCACTCCTTGCTGACCCAAGATCGACCAAAGATCGACCCAAGCGGAGCGATGGCGGGGGTACAGCAAAGGGCTCAACGTCCGCTTTTGGCCGACACGGCCTGATGGTGAACCGGTGCTTTCGACCCTTCTCGGACATTCAATGTTTTATAAAGCTGTCATTTCTAATATCAAACATGTCGTTGTCCCATTGCGATGACGCCGGCACCACAAAGGGCAAGAGCAACACCAGCGACGTCGGTCCACGTCGGAGCAACCCCATCGACTAACCACAGCCAGCCAAGCGCCGTCGCGATGTAAATGGCACCGTATGTGGCATAGACCCGACCGCTGGCCGCCGGATGCAATGTCAGCAACCAAACGAAGATCGCCAGGCTGAGTGCGGCGGGTAGTAGCAACCAGATAGCTCCTTTACCCGAGAGCCAGAGTAGCGGGAGATAACACCCCACTAATTCAGCAACCGCCGTAGCGAAGAATAATCCAAAGGCTCGCGTAAATCCCGCCCAGTCCATGCCTTTGTCCGCCTGATTTGTTTAAACGTGGTGGATTCTACAGGCGTCAGCTTTTTCATTTGCCTTTGCGGCGTGGCACAGCATCCTCCATCGCCGGTAGCTGATTTTTCAGATTCGACAGCCGACCAGACTTCAATGATAGCGCAATCCCTTGTAGGGCCCTTGCAGCAGGCCTCGTCGCAGCTTTCCACGAACGAAACGAGACTTGCTTCGAGCTGCCGCATTTCCTGAAGCCTCGCCCGCACGGTATCAAGCCGCATTTGAGCCAGATCCCTTACTTCAATGCACGATCGGTCTCCGTCTTCCAACAGATTGACCAGTTCCCGTACTTGCTCAATGGGGAAGCCAAAGTCCCGGCAACGCTTGATGAAGGTAAGCCGCTTTAAGTCAGTATCCCGGTAATAGCGCCGACCGTTCGTCGAACGCCGAGCCTGAGGCAGCAGACCTATTTCTTCGTAGTAACGGATGGTTGGCACATTGGTGCTGGTGTGCATAGCTAACGCGCCGATCGTCAGGTTGGGTTGCGACATTGTGCTCTCCTCCAAAAATTCCTTGCTCCTCAAGTTACTTGAGGTTGTAACTTGATGCAAGCACAACATCCGTGCGCAATTAAAAGGAGAAATCATGAATGAAACACAAACGAAGCGTGGTTCAACCGCCGCAAAGGTAGGAACTGCAGGGGCGGCGGGAGTTGCCTTAGCTGCCTGTGCGGCGTGCTGTGCCCCTTTGGTTGCCCCATTGTTGGCATGGTTTGGGCTGTCCAGCCTTGGGATGGCAACGACTGGCTGGCATTTAAAAACCGTAGTTTTATCCGCCATAGCGCTCGTTGGTTTCTTGCTGGTTCGCCGTCATAAAGCCATAAATCGTTCCCAATCTTGTCAGGTCGATGGTAGTTGCGGATGTGGCAGCAACTCTAAAAGCTGATCCATACCCGACTCGCTCTCAGTATGAAACGGCCGGAAAAACCGACTCGCAATGCACGAAGAGCGGATCACATACCTTGCGGCGAGTTTACTTTCCAGGATTGCAAAAGGTCTTGATATTAAGAAAGTTGATGGCTCAGTCTAAATGCCGCTTGCTTTGTTACGCTTAAGACCCGGCTGTCTGCAATAAGCGGTCAGTCGCCGTTGCTTCCCCAAAGACCGCTTATGGCCGTAAAGCGGTCCTTCGCCAAGGCTCAGCGTACGGCGTATGTTGCTGTGCGGGCAAGTCAAGGTTTTGTTAGGCGCTCTTAAGCATTGCGCCCATCCGTAAACGTATTCTTAAAAAAAACCCGGATTGCGCAGTTTGAGCTACACAAACGTTAACTGTCTCATCAAAACGCCGGTGATGCGCGCGCAACACTGCGGGATGCGATGCAAGCGAAAGCGGCCGCCGGCAGCGGCTCCGATTTCATAAAAACGATGTCGGAGAAAATGTGGCGTGCACTCGTAGCCGCCTGCGATGTGAATCCGCCGGTGCCGGATCAGGCATTTGAACGAGCGGCGGGCAAGAAGCGTGGCGCCGGCCACAGTCCGAAGAGTGAACCGGTTGTGAAATACGTCAGAAAGGATTGATCGAATAATAAATAGCCCGATTGCTGGAACCGCTGATTTAATTCGGGCACTTACTTGCCATGTAACGTAAGCGGTGCCTTTCGTTGCTCAGGGCAACCTACCAATCCATATCAACCATACAACATGATTCCAGTAAAGATCAACCATACAACATGATTCCAGTAAACAAAGAAAAATCCACAGAGAACAAGAGGCAGAGCCAGCCGGTCACCGCAGCGCAACCGGACCGCGTAGCTTCCGTGGGAGCCCGGGAGCAAAGTCCGAACGTTCCGCATGTCATGCAAGGCGTTACTCGGCAGGCGCTACCGGTTATTCCGCCGGTGCGATCGGTCCCGGATGGCGACCATCCGCCTCGTAGCACACAGCCGTTTTTTCGGCCTGCCGGGCACGCGCAACCTACGGACGCGGACAGAAATTTGCATAACAGTATTCTTGCTGGGCTCGACGAGCAATATTTACTTGACCTCATCGATAGGAAAGGGGCTTCGACTGCCTCAGTCCACAATGGTTTTACTCCGATGACTGCTGCCATACTGCACGGAAATATTTCTGCCGTCCGGGCTTTGGTGGCGCGAGGTGTCCCTTTGATAGTTCCCCCTGGCCCTGATGAGGGACCGACGCAATTGATGTTGGCGTGCGTTAGCGGCCGCGCCGATATGGTCAAGTTTCTACTTGATCAGTTCGGCCTTAACGCCACCCACGCTATGCCCTCCGGGCGAACCGCTCTGATGTTTGCGGCGCGTTTCGGATATGTTGACATTGTGAAAGAATTGTTGCAAATTCGCCGATGGAATCAAAGCATGCCCCTTCAGCAACATATCGATGCAGCGACGACTTCCGAAAGCCACGATGCATGGGATAAGTGGAACAGGGTCCAGACGTACGTCGGACCCGGCACCAATGCTCTAATGCTTGCCGTTAAATATGGGCACGTCGAAGTAGTACAACTTCTCATCGAACATGGCGCCAGCCCCGACCCCGGCCTTGCCGAGGCGATTCGAACCAAGAATCTCAAACTTATCGCGCTGCTGATCGAGCTCGGAGCGAATATCGATCCGAAAAATGTAAAAGGCGCTTACGCATGGGAGTGCGCTGAAAGACTTGAGCCTCCTTCGAAAGCCGTGCTCGACTTCCTGGCTGGCACACAGGCCGAGGCTTTTACGAAACGGCTTCTTGAGAACGGCGATGCTTTCCTCGATGATTTGGTAGACCAGCGACCTTCGGAAGCAGCCTTGCTGCGCCAAGGCGTTTTCACCGTCTTCGCAAGAGGCACGATAACGTTTAACAGAGTGGTGAGAGGCGAAGGTAATGCCTTCCAAAACAAGCCCGATCAGAAGTCACTTAGATTTCAGCGCTTGGCTGTATCTGGTTTTCTTATCTTGCAGGAGGGGGAAAAGGCCACCCGAGCGAAATTTCCCGTTGCGGTGGTCGCGGCGGAGGCTTACCCAGGGCTTTCAAAAGAGCAAGGCATGCGCTTGATGAGCATGCATCGTGCACAGGCTCAGGCAATATTCGCCCTGGCCCACACAAAGTGGGCCGAGGTCTTTTCCGAATTTTGCGTCGCGATCGTTGATCTCGTAATTGCCACTCGCGAAGTAAATTTCTCGATCCCGGATTCAACTGACGACGCTATATCAAAATTAATCATGGGCAGCGGACTACCAGTGGCGGCCGCACAGCGGGTGGCAAATTGCTACATTGCGGCGGTCCGTTGTCTGCAGTTCCCGAACAGCCCGTTTCATGTTCTGTATACACTGTTTTACAGGGCACAGGAGCATGTCATCGTGGCGAATTTTAGTTCCGATCGTTTTGCCGGCCAGGATCTGAGCGCCATGGAAACCGGTCTGAACAAACACATAAGGAAAAAAAGCGATTTATCTCGGAAGCGTTCACCCTGGGTAAAATTGGTCGACGAACCCGTCGCGTTTCTACTCAGGGTGGAGGCGCGCACCCAAATGGCAAAAAAGGTCGACATCCCGCAATTGGTTAAGGCGCTGGTCGCCGAAACCGGCATGCCGGGCGCCCTGGCACAATTGCTTAGCGTAAGCTGGGCGGCAACCGTTGAAGCTTTCAAAACTGAACCTCCAGCCGGGGCTACGCTAGTTCAATCGCTCGCGCATCAGAGATCGACAGTGTTTCATTTGACTCATCACAATTCCATGGAAGTGCGTGCCTTCCTCAAGAAGGAAATTCAGGAACGTAGTTTGAGCGAATCAGCCACGGCCTATTGGCAAGCAACTTTGAGCGAGGATGAATTCAAGAAACGCCAATTGGCCGAGTTGCCATCGGAATATCTGGAGATTACATTAGCCAAAATGCTTAGCGAGCTCACCGCTGCCTGTGACATGATCGCGCCGATACCGATACCGATACCGATCCCGATACCGATACCGATACGGATACCGATACCGGTACGGATACCGATACCGGTACCGGCGCACGAGCGTTCGTCGTCATCCATGAAGCGCCCCGCGGAAAATCCGCCCGGGGATGAACCGGAGGCAAAGCAGGCCAGGCAAACCTGAGGCCGGTCTGCGTCATGCCTTTCCAGGCGTTAGACGCTGCCGCACCCTGTTCAGTCCAGCGTTTGCCGATAGCGGCGTAACGCCACCACCCCCGCGATCAGCATGAAAAGCCCTATCGGCCATAGGTCCGGAACGATCGCGGGCAGTGCGCTGCCTTTCAAAAGAATGCCACGGACGATACGCAGAAAGTGCGTCAGCGGCAGCATCTCGCCAATAAGCTGCGCCCATTCCGGCATGCCGCGAAACGGAAACATGAATCCCGACAGCAGCATCGACGGCAGGAAAAAGAAAAAGGTCAGCTGCATCGCCTGCAGCTGGTTCTTTGCGATCGTCGAAAACGTGAACCCGACCGCCAGGTTGGCCGCGATGAATACCACCAGCGCTAGCGACAGCAACAACAGGCTGCCCACCATCGGCACATCGAACAGCAGCCGTGCCGCCGTCAGGATCACGATCACCTGGACATAGCCGATCGCGATATAGGGCGCGATCTTGCCGGTCATGACCTCGAGCGGCGTTACCGGCGTGGCCAGCAGGTTTTCCATGGTGCCGCGTTCCCGTTCGCGCGTCATCGCCAGTGAAGTCATCATCACCATCGTCATCGTCAGGATCACGCCGATCAGCCCCGGCACGATGTTGTAGCGTGACAGTCCTTCCGGGTTGTAGCGGCGCTGCACCCTTATTTCGAATGGCGCTTTGGTCGCCTGAAGATGAGCCAGCGGCCCGGTCACGTCACGCGCCAGCGCCCGGCGGCCGATGCCGTCCAGCGCGGCCAGGGCATTCCCCGATGCCGCCGGATCGGTGGCGTCCGCCGCCAGCAGCATCGCGGGCCGTTCGCCGCGCAGCATCCGGCGCGAAAAATCGGGCGGGATCACCAGCACGAACTGGACCCGGCCCTGCGCCAGCAGGCGGTTGGCGTCGGCCTCGCTGGATGGCCGTTCGGTGATGCGGAAGTAGCCGGAGTTTTCCAGCGCACTGACAAAGCTGCGCGAAAACTCGCTGCGGTCGGCAATCACCGCCGCCATCGGGAGCTGCCTTGGGTCGGTATTGATCGCATAGCCAAACAGGATCAGTTGCATGACCGGCACGCCGACCATCATGGCAAAGGTCAGGCGGTCGCGGCGGATCTGGCGAAATTCCTTGATCAGGATGGCGAGGAAGCGAGACCAGTTCATCGATGCCCTGTCAGTAATTGTCTTTGGCGTCCTGCATCAGCGCGATGAAGACATCTTCCAGCGTCGGCTGCACGCGCCTCACCTGGATGCCGGGCCCGGTCAAAGGCGCCAGCGCCGCATCGAGCGCCGCCTGCGACCGGGCGCCAAGATGCAAGGTCGCGCCAAACGAAGCCACGGTCTTGATGGATCGGTCGGCGCGCAGGGCGCGCGCCAGCCGGTCCAGACCGGGTCCGGTGATTTCGCATGTTACCAGCGCGGCGTGCGCGATAAGTTCATCGGCAGTGCCATGCGCCAGCAGGCGCCCGAAGGAAATATAGGCCAGTTCATGGCAGCGTTCGGCTTCATCCATGTAGTGCGTCGACACCAGCACGGTCAGTCCGGCCGCTGCCAGGTCGTGCAGCTGGTCCCAGAAATCGCGGCGGGCTTTCGGATCGACGCCTGCGGTCGGTTCGTCCAGCAGCAGCAGCCGCGGTGAATGCAGCAGGCAGGCGGCCAGCGCCAGGCGCTGCTTCCAGCCGCCGGACAGGGCGCCGGCCAGTTGTGCGCGGCGGCTCTCCAGGTCGAGCCGCGCCAGCGCCTCTTCGACCTTTTCCTTGCGCTGCGCGACCTGGTAGACGCGGGCAATGAAGTCCAGGTTTTCCTCTATGCTCAAATCTTCATATAGCCCGAATTTCTGCGTCATGTAGCCGACCTGGCGCTTGATCATGCGCGATTCGGTGCGAATGTCGTGGCCGAGACAGGTGCCTTCACCTTCATCGGGCGTCAGCAAACCGCATAGCATGCGGATCGTGGTGGTCTTGCCGCTGCCATTCGGTCCGAGGAATCCGTAAATACGTCCCTGCAGCACGCGAATATCGAGATGGTCGACCACGGCGCGGCCGCTGTAATGCTTGGTCAGCCCGCGCACGTCGATGATCGGGGTCGCAGCGGGATGCATTATTGTGTCCCCGCCGCGAGCCGGATTTCCAGCGGTTGTCCGGGGTGCAGCCGGCGCGCCTGATCAGAAGCCGGCCGCGCCTCGATCATGAACACCAGGTTTGCGCGGTTTTCCTTGCTGTAAATGAGAGGGGAGGTGTATTCGGCTTCCTGCGCAATAAAACTGATCCTTGCCGCGATCGGGCTGCCGCAGCCGTCGCATTGCAGCGCCACTTCCTGCCCAAGCCGCAGCGATCCCAAGGCCGTTTCGGGCACGAAGAAACGCGCCTTGATATTTTGCGGCGGCAGCAGACTCACCACCGGGGCGCCGGCCGGTACCCATTCACCCTCGCGAAACAGGACATCCGCCACATCTGCGTCGACCGGAACCCGCCGCGATTTCTGTTCGAGCGTCCAGTTCGCCTGCGCCAGTTGCGCCTGCGCGCCAGCGACGTCCTGTTCGGCGGCGGCAATTTCATCGGCGCGCGCACCGAGTTGCGCAATGCGCAGCTGGGCCCGCATTTCATCGAGGCGGGCCTGGTCGCGTTCGACGGCGGCGCGCGCTTCATCGATACGCGCAGGCGCGATGAACCTGGCTGCAGCCAATTGTCTTTGCCGGGACAGTTCCGCCTCGGATAGCCGGCGTGCCGCATCCGCCTGCGCAAGCTGGGCCTGGATCGAGGCCACTTCGTCCGGGCGTTTTCCTTTTAACAGATTTTCCAGCTGAGCCTGTGCGCGCTGAAGGCGCGATGACGCTTCGGCCAGCGCCGCGCGCTCATTTTCCTGTTCCAGAACAAATGCCGGCGCGTCGCGCGCGACGCGATCGCCGCGCTGGAGGTACAGCTTGCCCAGCGTGCCGCCGATCGGACTGGCCAGCCGTACATATTCGGCTTCGACATATCCGGGGAAATAGCCGGCCGGCGCGTCGGCACAGCCAGCCGCCGTGATGAGAATCAGACATGCGAGCGCGTGGGCAGGGTGCACTTTGCTTTCCCGTGAGTCAGCGTCATGAAGCATGTTGATGAGCACAACAATTTATCCAGGACTATAGGACTGGAACGGGATGAACGCAACTCGTATGCCTGGCTTCGTCGGCGACGCTCTATAATAGATAGGAAAATCGCGAAATGCGTTGCGCGCGGGAACCCGTCACGGGGTTGTTGAACGGGACCTTTTTATACCTACGCTCGTGCCGGGCATGAATTTTCTTCGAAGGTTACCAGTTTGAAGCTCTCCGTTCTCGATCAGTCGACCGCTATCAAAGGCCGTCCGCAAGATGCCGCCATAGGTGAATCGCTCGCATTGGCGCGCTATTGCGACACTCTTGGATATCACCGTTACTGGGTTTCGGAACATCATGGCAGCGGCAGCATTGTCGGCAGCGCGCCGGAAGTCCTGATGGCGGCAATCGCGGCGACCACCGCGCGCATACGTGTGGGCAGCGCCGGGATCATGCTGCCGCATTATTCCGCGTTCAAAGTGGCGGAACAGTTCCGCGTGCTTGAAGGCATCGCGCCGGGCCGCATCGATCTCGGCGTCGGACGGGCGCCCGGTTCCGACCGGCTACATGCTTACGCGCTGAATCCGGACGCGGACCGCGCCGCGGAAAATTTCCCGCAACAGGTGCTGGACTTGCAGAACTGGGTGACCGGTACGGCCTTGCCCGAGTCCCATCCATTCCACCGGATCACTGCGCATCCGGGCGGCCCGACCAGCCCCGATCTATGGATACTCGGGAGCTCGAATTACGGCGCGCAGCTGGCCGCGCATTTCGGCTTGCCGTATGCCTATGCCTATTTTTTCAGCGATGGACAGGGAGTGGAAGAAGCGCTTGCCCTGTACCGGCAAAATTACCGTCCGAGCGAACGCTTTCCGGTTCCGATCGCGACCATTTGCGTCTGGGCCCTGGCGGCCGATACCGAAGCGCAGGCGTGGCACCTGGCGTCGACGCGCGAGTACTGGCGGATCGGATTCGAGCTGGGCCTGCGCCTGCCGCTGGTCTCGCCGGAAGAGGCTCTGGCCTATCCCTACACTGAAACCGATCGCGCCCGGCTAGACGCAATGCGGCGTAAGGCGCTGGTCGGGACCGGGCAGCAGGTGGCCGGGAAAATGAATGAACTGGCGCAACGGCTGTCGCTCGATGAACTGGTGGTTAACACCTGGACCTATGATCCGCAGGCGCGCCGCCGCTCCTATGAATTGCTGGCGGCGGAATTCGGACTGAAATAGGACGGGTCGGGGAACAACATGAGCGATTTTCCAATAGTTCGCTGGACCGAGGCCGGCGAAGAGCGGGTTGCACGCTGGCGCTCCGAAGCGGGGACGCCACCGCCCAAGCGCATCGTCATCGCGGATGATCGCATGACCGCCGATGCGGCCTACCGGCTGGCTTCGGAAGGCAACGCGTTGCTGTGGCGCGGCGATTTTCACAATGCGCGGCAGCTGTTGCAGGCGATGGCGCGGCGCGCTGACCGCAAGCAGCGCAAACCGGCGGCGACGCCGATTGACGCGTTCAACCAGCATCGCCAGGCGCAGTCCCAGCGCGCCCGCATATTGGGAATGCTATTGCTGCCGTTCGAGACCGGCCATGTCATCCCGTTGCGCCGCGCGCCCGATGTGTCGCAGGCCTGCACCGAAGCCTATGGCGCGGCGGAAGAACCTTATATCGCGTCGATGCGCGAACTGCTGGGCCTGATCGGCGCACATGAATGGCGCCGGAAAGGCGTCGAGATTGCGGCGCTCGGCGGCCGCATCCATCCGCATTACGGGGTGTTTTCACCGGTGCGCGGTGAATATGTCGGACTGGTCGCCGGAGCGCCGCTGCCGTCTCTGGAACTGGCATTCGATATCGGCACTGGAACCGGCGTGCTGGCGGCTGTGCTTGCGCAACGCGGCGTGGCGCGGGTGGTGGCGACCGATCAGGATCCGCGCGCGCTGGCCTGCGCACGTGAAAATATAGTCCGGCTCGGATTGGGCGGCCGGGTGGAAGTAACGCAGGCGGACCTGTTTCCGCCGGGGCGCGCGCCGCTCGTGGTATGCAATCCGCCATGGGTGCCGGCCCGGCCCAGCTCGCCGATAGAGCATGCGGTATACGATCCTGAAAGTCGCATGTTGCGCGGTTTTCTCAACGGCTTGGCGGCCCACCTGGAACCGGGCGGAGAAGGCTGGCTGGTGTTGTCGGACCTGGCCGAGCACCTCGGATTGCGGTCGCGGGAAGAATTGCTGGCGGTAATCGAGAATGCCGGATTGACAGTTGTGGGACGCAACGATGTACGGCCGCAGCATCCACGCGCATCCGATCAGTCCGATCCCTTGCATGCGGCGCGCGCCGCCGAGGTTACCTCGCTCTGGCGGCTGGCAGTGCGATCGGGAACGAGCCTTGAGCCGGTAAGTGAGCCATAAAGCGTGCGCCGCAAAGCGCGCCGGCCCGAAATCCGGTCAGGCAACCAGCCTGACTTCTTTCCGCATACTGAACCAGCTTTCAAACTCGGCCACCGGCATCGGCCTGCCATATAAATATCCCTGCGCATAGTCGACCCCGATGGTATTGAGGAATTGCGCCTCGGCCTCGGTCTCAACGCCTTCCGCAACAACTTTAAACTGCAATTCCTGTGCAACCGCGACCATCGAGCGAACCAATGCCTGTGAAGTCCGGTTTTCATTGATCGAGCTGATGAAGCTGCGGTCCAGTTTGATGACGTCCAGGGGCAGGCGCGCCAGTTGCGACAGCGATGAATACCCTGTGCCAAAGTCATCAAGGTGCACCTCCGCGCCCAGTTCACGGAACTGCTCGATCACGCCATGCGCAAGACCTTCATCTTCGATCAGGCAGCTTTCGGTCAGTTCCAGGTCGATCATGCACTGGAGTTGTCCGGCAGTGCGCAATGCGTCGGAAAAATCCTTTACGATAGTCGAATCGCATAGCTGTCGCGCAGAGAGGTTCACTGCAACCCGGATGTCGAGTCCCTGGGACTGCCATAACGATGCCTGTGCGGCCGCGGTTTGCAGCACCCATTTACCTAATGGAACGATTAGTCCGGACTCCTCGGCATAGGGAATGAATTCCAGCGGAGGGATTCTTCCGCGTTCCGGCGAATTCCAGCGTACCAAGGCTTCCACACCGCGCACTTCACCGGTTTTCAGGCACAGCTTCGGCTGGTAGTACAGTTCCAGCTGCTGCTCGTCAAGGGCCTTGCGCAAGTTGGTGTCGAGCCACATGTACTGTGCGACCTTGCTATTCATCTCCGAAGAGAATACCCGGTAAGTGCGCTTGCCTGCATCCTTCGCCACGTACATGGCGGTATCGGCGCTACGGATCAGGTCATCCAGTGTCTCGCCATTCTCCGGGCACAGGGCGATGCCGATCGAGCATCCGGTGTACACGGATATCAGGCCCAGGTTGATCGGATTCTTGAGACGGTCAAGAATTCGCTGCGCAATCGCTTCCACTGCCGTCAGTGAATTATCTTCGAGAAGGATCAGGAACTCGTCGCCGCCGAGCCGCGCCGCGGTGTCGTCTTCACGCAGACAGCTCTTGATGAGGCGGGCTACCGACTGGATCAGGTTGTCGCCCGTGACATGGCCGTAGTGATCATTTACCTTCTTGAAGTTATCGAGGTCGAGGAACAGCACGCCGAAACGCTTGCCGCTGCGCAGCGCAGTCTTGATTTTTTCATGGATTGCATGGCGATTCGGCAGCCCGGTCAGCGTGTCGACGTTTGCCAGTTCGAGCAGTCTTGCCTGGGCCCGGCGCTCTTCCGTGACATCGGTGCCGGAGCAAACCAGGTAGCGTTCTTCCGGCCCGCTGCCGCTTTGCACGAATTTATTACGCCATAGAATATTGCGCGGCCCTTTGAGCGTGTTGATGGTCCGCTCCACCTCGTAGGCAGACGCATTTTCAAAAAATTGATTGATATGGGCGCGTGACACCGCCTGCTCGTTGGTCGGCATGAAGGCGTGCGCATTCCTGCCGACGACGTCTTCTTCGCGCAAGCCGGTGACTTCTTCGCACAGGCGATTGAAGCGCTTGATGTTGCTGTTATGGTCGATCACGACGACCAGCGAATTGACTTCGGAAACAACTTGCTCGGCAAATGCGAGGCCGTGCGCCAGGTCGCGAGCCACTGACTGTGTGTCGGAATAATCGGACGCGGTACCAGCCCAAGCCGTAACGTCGATCCTCTTGCCGATCAGGTTTAACCGTTGCTGTTCTCCGAACAGTTCGATGTCGATCGTGGTATGGGTCGTTACACCATTGAAGCTGCGGATTTTCCGGGCCTGCTCCGGGGTGAGCCCAATCGCGAACATCGTCGGCCCATCTTCCGCCGACAATTGCAGCGCATCGCTGTCAGCCGCGAGGCGCCAGCACGGGCTGGTCGTGCCAAAATGGGTGTACAACATCGATTCAGTCAAGTCGCTGGTCATAACATGCCTCCGTCGCCGATGGTGTAGAGTGCGTGTCGCCGGATTTTCCGCCTGAATTCGCACTTATTTACGTAACTGGTAATGGCGAAACGCCATTAACCAGGTGCTTCATTAAGCGCCAGTATAGGAGCACTATTGATAATAGGCAACATTATTATTGAATTTGGGAAACTTTTTTATTTCTGTGCGGTATTGCACAGCGACGTAAAAACGACGTTAAAAGTTATTGCTATGCCAACTCAAGTTGCGGAGTGGATTGCGGAAAAAGAGACCGTTTCTGCATAATGGCCGGCATTGCGCTGGCTGGCACCGCGCGTGAAATCAAAAATCCCTGGATTTCATTGCAACACATTTCCTGGAGGGCGCGCAATTGTCCGGCAGTCTCGACGCCTTCCGCCACGACACGCATGCCGAGCGCATGGGCCATCACCACAATCGCCTTGAACAACACATTGCCGTTCGGGTCGTTGCTCAACTGCGATGTGAAAGCGCGGTCTATTTTCAGTACATCCATATCGAGCCGCTGCAATTGCGACAGCGAGGAATAGCCGGTGCCGAAGTCGTCGACCAGCAGCTTGATGCCGAGCGCCTGTATCGCCGTGAGCTGATTCGAGACCAGTTCGCCGCCGCCCATCATGCTCGACTCCGTGATTTCAATTTCAATCAGTGCCGGAGCGATCCGGTGTTTCGTCAATGAGGCGGCAAGTGTCGGCCGCAGATGGCCTTCGTC
>JAQGMO010000114.1 GCA_028292315.1 Herminiimonas sp.
GGAACAGCACGTCCGGCAGATAGGCTTGCAGGCAAGACCGGCAAGGCTCCCGCAACTACGGCCTGCGCCAAATTAATCTCTGCGTCTTGCAAGCAGCGCTGAGGTATCGGCCGCGCCCATCGCGTTGGCTGCATCAAGCACGGTCATGCCATTGGCGGCGCGTGCATCGATATTGGCGCCGCGCGCAAGCAGCAGTTCCGCCACCTCCGTACGATTGAACATGGCTGCCAGCATCAGGGCGGTTTTGCCGTCGGGGGAAGCGCCTTCCACGTTGGCGCCATGATCCAGCAGCAATTGAACCATCGCAAGGTCGCCCTTATAGGCTGCCCCGGCAATCGGAGTCTGTCCGCTATCATTGCGCATTTCAGGATCTGCCCCATGCTCCAGCAAAAGCCTGGCAGTGTCGAAATGGCCGTGATAACTTGCCAGCATCAGCAGGTTGTCACCCTTATGGCTGCAAAGATTGGGCGGCAAGCCGCGCTCGAGCAAGGGTTCCAGCCTTGCCGAATCCCCCGCCCTGACAAGCTGCAATACCTTTTGCGCAAACTCCAGGGTTTCCTGGTCCATCGTTTTGGCGGCCGTCGTCGGCGGCGCGTTGTTGCCGGAATTCTGGTGCATGGTGCTCTCCTCTTCATTACCGAGCAAATAGTTGCCCGGTAGCCGCCACCAGGTGCGGGCATTTGCCACGCCGGGGATGCGTCGTCCAATTACGCGGATGACGCATCGCCAGCACTCCATTGTTGCCCAGCTGTCGGCTTATTTCGCGCCTGCGGTCTCGCGTGAAGGAACGCCTTCCCCGGCTTGGCCGCCGGTGTAGGTCGACGTCGCGCGTGGCTGGTGAGGCGCCGGCTGGCCGGGGAGCGGCGGCAATGCCTTGGCCTTCTCGAGATCGATGCCGGCTATCTCGGCAACGCGGCGCCCATAGTCCTCGTCGCAATGCCACAGGTGCCAGACCATGCGCAACTGGATCGGCTCAGGACATTGTTTCAGGTCGCCGCCAATATTGGCGACCAGGTCATCGCGTTCCCAATCCTCGAAAGAACGGTAACGATTGCCGGCCTGCCTGTAATCGTCCGTCGTGCGGGTCGTTTCGAAGCGGCCAAGATGTCCTTCAACCCACTGGTGGTAGTCCTTGGCCGGCTTCGGCGCTTCGCGCAGTCCACCCAGGCTGCTCGGCTCGTAATTGATATGCCTGTTCGCGTTGTCGCCGTCGACGTTGTAAGCCATTTGTCCATCGCGCTGGTTGGTATGCGCGCGCGCCTTTTCCTGCGGCGCATTGATCGGCAGTTGCAGATAATTGGGGCCGACCCGGTAACGCTGGGTATCGGAATAGGATAAGGTGCGCCCCTGCAGCATCTTGTCGTCCGAAAAGTCGACGCCGTCAACCAGAACGCCGGTCCCGAATGCAGCTTGCTCCGTTTCAGCAAAGAAATTGTCCGGATTACGGTCGAGCACCATGCGCCCAACCGGAAGCAGCGGAAACTGATCTTCGGGCCAGCGCTTGGTGTCATCAAGCGGATCGAAGTCGAGCTCGGGATGATCGCCGTCCGGCATGATCTGCACGCAGAATTCCCACTCCGGATAATCGCCGCGCTCGATCGCATCGTGCAGGTCTTTCGTGGCGTGGCCGATGTCATGTGCCTGGATCTCGGCGGCTTGCGCGCTGGTCAGGTTGCGTACGCCCAGTTTCGGTTGCCAATGGAATTTGACGAGCTGCGCCACGCCCTGGTCATTCACCAGCTTGTAAGTATTAACGCCCGAGCCTTCCATTTCACGATAGTTGGCGGGGATGCCCCAGGGGCTCTTGACCCACGTCACCATATGCAGCGTTTCGGGAGACATCGATACAAAATCATAAAAACGCCATGGTTCCTGGCGGTTCGTGACAGGGTCAGGCTTGAAGGCATGGATCATGTCGGGAAACTTGATCGCGTCGCGGATGAAGAACACTTTCAGGTTGTTGCCGACCAGGTCCCAGTTGCCGTCCACCGTCTTGAGCTTCACGGCAAAGCCGCGCGGATCGCGTGCAGTTTCAGGCGAATCCTTGGAGCCGATCACGGTGGAGAAGCGCACGAATACAGGAGTGCGCACACCAGTTTCGTTCAGTACCTTGGCGCGCGTGTAGGTCGACGCCGGCTCGTTGCCAATCTTGCCGTACGCTTCAAAATATCCGTGCGCGCCAGTCCCGCGCGCATGTACCACGCGCTCCGGAATACGTTCACGGTCGAAATGCGTGATTTTTTCAATAAACTGGTAATTCTCCAGCGTTGCGGGTCCACGCTCTCCGACGGAACGCAGCGATTGATTGTCGCTGATGGGGTGACCTTGACGGTTGGTAAGAATCGGGCGCGTGTCGCTCATGGCATGCCTTTCTGGTGAACTGATAAAGTCTGGAGATGATAACGATTTGACAGCCAATTTAATATTTGATTGTCTATATGCCTTCGATAGCCTTCTTGAGAGGCATCTCGCGCCGACTGAAAACAGTTGCGATTTAGAGAAATCTTTTTTTGCGGGGTTCCCTGTCAAGGATACAGCGATGTAAAGAAATCCGTGCAAGAGGGCGCACATTCAAATTCATGAATCGAACCAGCACTACATGGAAACTCCGGAGGCCTGTCCGTCCGAGTGCGTCTCAAACTGAATGTAAGTTCTGTCGGTAAGATTCACTGACCATGCAAAACTTACTGTCTTCCCGAACCGTCATCAGGCAAAGCTTGTGTCAAGGGCACCGCCTTCATGAATTAGCCGATCTATATTCGGCGGAAATGAAACCATTAACAGCGTGGCATAATTTTTGCGATTTCCTTCGTCCTTCTTATGTTTTTGATGGAGTAGAAATGAAAAACCTGTCTTAAACGTTATTGGTGGCACTGGTAGGTGCTGCGGGAATTGCATTTGCTCAATCGTCCCCGTCCGGCACATACGGCGGAGCTGGTAGCGGCATGTCGTGATCAAGCACCTCGCCTGGCACCAGTGCTTCACCAAGTGGCAGTATGTCCGGCCCGACCGGCACTTCGGGTTCCGGCACGCTCGGCGGCGGTTCATCAGGGTCCAGCGGCGCTTCAGGCTCCACTGGCAGCTCCGGTGCCAGCGGTTCATCCGGCATGAGCGGTTCATCAGGCGCAGGCGGAACGAGCGGCTCTACCGGTTCCAGTGTGGATTGTCCACCGACGTCGGCGGCTGGCGGCTCGTCCGGCACCGCCGGTAGCAGTGCGAGCGCGGGTAGTGCCGGCTGCAACCCTGCCGGAACGAGCGGCGCGTCAGGGTCAACGGGCTCAATGGGTTCCGGCAGCGGCGCCTCGGGAGCAGGCGGCTCAATGGGCTCCGGCAGCGGCACCTCGGGAGCAGGCGGCTCAATGGGCTCCGGCAGCGGCACTTCCGGAACGGGCAGCTCCACGGGCTCGGGAAGTGGCACTTCCGGAACAGGTGGATCAACTTCACGTCCATAACGTGGCAATGCTACATGGCGCGACCGCCAGGATGTTCACCGCACTGCAAAAGTCACGAAAAAATTGCGGGTATGTGCGCCTGATGCCTGGCGGGCAAGTGCCGGTGAATTTTTAGCCGGTATAAAGATGAAGGGTCGGCGCGAAGTAGCGCCCCATGCCCGCCCGGCAGATCGCTGGAGAAAGTGACTCAATGAACCCGTCACGTCGCGGTTTCCTGGCTCAATCCTTTATCTTCATTGCTGGTATCCCATCCATGACACCGCTATCTCACGTCGTTCTTCTCGGCGATTCCATTTTCGACAATAGCAGTTATACGGGAGGGAAACCCGATGTGATTGCGCAGGTGCGCGAGGTCCTTCCGGCCGGCTGGAAAGCCACCCTGCTTGCACGCGACGGCGCGACGACCGCCGGGATCGAGTCCCAGCTGTCCCGCTTGCCACGCGATGCCACGCACCTGGTGCTGAGCATCGGCGGCAACGATGCATTAGGACAAACACAAGTGCTCGATTTCCCGGTCCGTTCCACAGCGGATGCCTTGCTCGCGCTCGCAAAAGTCGCCCGCGAATTTGAAGCAAGCTATAGAAAGGTAGTCACTGCATGTCTCACGTATGACCTGCCTTTGTTGGTATGTACTATTTATAACGGTAATTTTGCCGATGCAAATTATCAGACCCGGGCCGCGATTGCGCTTAGCGCATTAAATGATGCAATCATTCGCATCGCGGTAGAAAAACATTTAACCGTGCTTGAACTTCGACAAATTTGTAATAGACCAGAAGATTTTGCCAATCCGATTGAACCGTCGAGCATAGGCGGCGCGAAAATTGCCAAGGCAATTGTACGCACGATCACTGTTACGCCCGACATTCGTTACGGAGCCCGTATCGTCGGCCGCGACTAGCACCTGCGATTGCATGCTTTTGGCAACCATCCTGGATGAAGACGTATTAGCCTTGCCATGTCGCAATCGGCATGGAACGCGGAGTGTTCCGATTTGTCAAAATGGATTTGGAGATAGACATGACTGCACAAGCAAATAACAATGAGCAATCCAAACAATCCGGCGATGACGGCATCCTAGAGAACATTGCCCGGGCTATAGATCCTCCGAGCCGAGAAGTCAGCGATGAAGAATTGATCGACCCCGGCACACATGCCCGCAAGTCGGGTGAAAAAGAAAATAAGCCCAATTCTCCGAATAGCAAATAGAGCTTGGGTACACAGGAGCCGCAGCGAACCGCGGCTCCGCTGATCAGATGCTGCTACAGGTTATAAAACAAAGAAGATCAGACTTAAACCGGCAAGCAATGCCCCGACCAGTATCATTACAAACATAGGAATTTTCATGCAGAATCTCCATTTGCAATTTTTGAAACAATGCTGATTGGAGAGAGTGATCGCCATAATGTTCCCGCATTAGAATGATTGTCTTTCACACGTGCCTCTCAGGCAAGGGACCGGGACTTGCGAACCTTTGACAGTATCGCAAACACGGATGGTAACTTCCCGCCGGCCATGCCATGTCAGCCCGGCGTGCTAGCGCCGGCGTTTGCCGTTACCTTGCGGACACCGGTTACCTGGTCACCGTCCGGCATCGTATTCCTCCAGCGCCGCCAGGTGATACTCGCCGAAACCTTGGTGCCATTGACATCACGTTCCGGTGCATTGAGGATCAGCAGATCCCCGTCCCAGGCGGGAAACCGGAACTGTTCCTGACCGGCCCAATTGGGATAACTGCATGCAAGAATTCTATGGACAATTCTGTCTTCCATGACTTCATAGCGTCCGAAGTAAGAGAGATACCCCTCGAACGCGAGCGCCTTCTCGGCGGCCGTCGCAGTGACAAAGTCGCCGGTAACCATTTGTGGTCTGTCGCGCCGCATAATATTTACCGATAACAATCCATCGTCCGTATAGACGATCGACCCTACCGGAGACTCGCCCATCGGATATCCTGTCACCTCCCCCCGCTTCTGTTCCCATGAAACCAGGGCCCACGCTCCAATTACGTCAGACTTCATGACCATGCTTCTTCCTTCTCCAATGCCTCGCGTGGAAATCACGAGGGCGATTTATTATTCGATCGAGCCGCCGCCGGCCGCGCGCTACATTTGCTGATGTCCCCACTTGCTGGTGACCTGATGGGTCTGTACCCGCCACGTCGCATCATCGACTTCCAGGGCGCCCCAGCCATACTCGATTTGAAACCCTGATGGCGTCTCCATATAGAATGACACCATGTGGTCATTGCTATGTTTTCCGATGGCCCGACGCAAGCGGATTCCGGCTTGTTGGGCGATGTCCAGCGTCCTGCCCACGTCATCCAGATCGCGCACCTGCAGCATCAAATGCTGCAGCCGCTTCGGTCCGCCGACCTGGCCGAATGCAACGCTATGGTGTCTTTCATTACATCGAAGAAACGAACACATCACTTCGCGGCCGCCACGTTTGAGATTGACCATATCGGTCAGACGCAAGCCGAGGCTTTGCCTGTACAAGGACTGGGCTGCGGCGGCATCGGTCACTGACAGGAATACATGGCCGACGCCCTGGTTCCCCGCCTCAAACCCGGCGTGAGCGCGGGATGGCGTGAAAGGCGCTTCATGGCAAATCCCCGGTCCGCAATAGATTTCATGCCTCAGCCCCGACGCGTCGGTGAACAGGTAAAGATCGATCACGTTACGCGCGGCGGCCTCTTCAGCCGTGCCCTGTCTGAGTTCAGTGCCCTCAGCTTGCAACTGCGCCGCCATTGCCTGCAACGCTTCCGGATTTGCCAGCTCCCAGCCGATTGCATCGAGATCGTCGTGCCCGCCGCCCTGCAGGACGATGCGAAAGCTGCGGTCGTCCAGGCGCAATAACAGGCGGTTATTTTCAGTGTCCGGAACGACCATGCAACCGAGCACCTTACTCGCAAACTGCTGCCAGGCCGCAAGGTCCGTTACCCCTATCTGGAGGTAACCCAAACTGCTCACCGTGCTCCTCGCGCTGCCTGCCCTGGTATGTGTTGAATGATTCATCATCTGTCTCCTTTAATATGGAAGGCCGACTCCATTGGCGGCGATCGTCGTGCCGATTCCGAAACCGGGTCATGCCTCACTGCAGCATTGTCCGAGCTAAAAGCATCCATGTTGATCGGCATCTATGCGGTTCCGCCGCCCGCCACGCTGATGAGCTGCCCGGTGATATAGGACGATTCGTCGGCCGCCAGAAAACATACCGCAGCCGCAACTTCGTCCGCCGTGCCCAGGCGGCCCAACGGCGTATCCTGCAAAGTCCGTTCATACAGGCCGGAGATCCATTGCTTCTCCTGATCGGTCGGCGGCACGGGATTACGCGGGATGACGCGTCCTGCGTTGTCGAGGCCGCCAGGCGCTACGCAATTGACCCGTATGCCATGATCCGCCAGTTCATTTGCCATGCAAAGCGTCATGGCGTGGACGCCACCCTTGGCGGCCGCATAAGGAACGCGATAGAGGCCGCCGCGCGTAACCGCCGAGCCGATATTGACGATCGCACCGGATTTACGCGACATCATTACCGGGATCACTTCACGACAACACCAGAGCGTCGGCCACAGCGAGCGGGAAATTTCCTTCTCGATCTGTTCGCCGGAATACTCCCAAAAAGGCCGGGCCCATATTGTTCCGCCGACGTTATGGACCGATACATCGATCGTCCCGAATAGCGCCAGCGTCTGACTTACCATCGCCTGTGCCCCCGCCTGGGTCTCCAGGTCGGCCGCGATCACTGCGGCCCGCCCGCCCGCATCTTCGATAGAAGTCCGCAGATTCATGCAGGCTTCTTCAGCGCGGTCGACCAGCACGACGGTTGCGCCTTCCGCGGCCAGCCGCAGCGCTACCGCACGGCCGATTCCTTGCGCCGCCCCGGTAACGATGGCAACCTTATTCTCAAATCTGTTCACTGGCATCGAAACAATTCTCCTGTTGTTGACCCGGGCTCAGGCCACATCGATAGGCATGGCGCGCAATTCGCCGTCCACGCGATTAATAAACCATTTCATCGTTGCGACGCCGACTCACAAATGATAGACATCGACGACCTGATCGATCAAATCGTTATCAATCAAGGTATAGGCCTTCCTGATTTTGAACGAATCACCGTCCGGCTCGAGCCACAGCTTCTTTTTCCCGAAATAGCTCAGGTGCGTATTCGTTCGATACGCATGCGTGACCCAGTTGAAAGCAGCGACGAACAGCCCTGCCTCATGCGTTACCAGCGGCAGGCTGCGGATATGGCAAGTTCGAAATAGCGGCATCGTTGCCGATGATTTTCCGGTATTAATTCGAAATATTCGATCTTCCAGTCCCTTACGGCTGTCGTAATAGATAAGGGACAGCTCGCTTTGCGGATCGGTCGTCGGCGTTCCATCGTCGTCCCACATGGGCACCCAGTATTCCGCCTGCGGATGGTACAAATCAAGCCACTCATCCCATTTCCGATCGTCCAGCAGCGACGCTTCCTTCTGAATGAACTCGGCCACTTGCATTAGGTTCGTCATCTTCGAATCAGTCCTGGTTGTTCACGGCATCAAGTGCATTAAGCAGGCGCTCTTTCCATGCCTTGTGCTGCATCATGAAAATTCCTTCGTGGTCGATTTTGGGGCCGCTCATCAGCGCCGAAATACCGCTTCGGTTTGCCAGGTCATCGCTACCGGTCACCCAATGTTGCGCGCCGCGAGACAGGTCGTTCCACTTTGCCAGCCTACCCATGTAGCCTTGCTGGCTGGCCTGAAACTCCGAAAGATCGTCGGGCGTCGCCATGCCGCTGGCGTTGTAAAAATCTTCGTATTGCCGAATTCGGCGTACGCGACTCGCCGCTGATTCGCCGATCGGTGCATAGCAGTAGGTCGTGACCTCGGTCTTATCGACGGAAATCGGACGCCACTGGCGGATCTGCGAGCTCATTGAATCCATCAGGAAGAGATTCGGATACAGACCTAAATTGCGGGAGCGCTCGAACATCCACTTAAGACGTTCCGGATCGACTTTACTTTGGTGCTCTTCTCTTAGATGATAGTTGGGACTATCCTCCGGATTGGCGCGTTGCGACCAGATGACGATATGGCCGTTCTCGAACGCATAGAAGCCGCCGGGCCGTTTGCCGGTTCCGCCAGGCGAGACTGCCCTGATCGCATCCGGCGGAGCATCGGCCTCACGCCGCGATTGGACCGCCATATAATTCGCATGGACAGTGCCGACGTGATAGCCGTCCGCGCCGTTCTCGGCCTGCAGCTTCCAGTTGCCGTTATAAATATAGGACGAACTTCCGCGCAGCAGCTCGATCCCATTCGGCGCCTGGTCGACAATCATGTCGATGAACGCTTTCGATCCGCCGAGGTATTCCTCCACGTCGGGAACGTCGGGGTTCAGGCTGGCGAATACAAACCCTCTGTAAGAGGCGATTTTTGGAACCGGCGTCAGGCCGTACGCCTTCTTATCGAAATTTTCCGGATAGCCGGCGCCCTCCTCCTCGCGGACTTTTATCAGATTGCCCGAGGAATTGAAGCACCATCCATGAAACGAACAAGCGAAGACGGACTTGTTGCCCTTTTTATCGCGGCATAAAGTAGTACCCCGGTGGGCGCAGGCGTTGATAAAGCCGCCCAGCTCGCCGGCCTTGTTGCGATTGATGATCACAGGCTGCCGGCCGATATACGAGGTCACATAGTCATTCGGACGGCTGATCTGGCTTTCATGGCACATGTAGATCCAGTTCGACTCGAAGATGGTTTTCATTTCAAGCTCGAACAGGGCCTCGTCCGTAAACGCTTCACGGGCTATTTGCATTTTTCCTGCGGCGCGATCGTCCGAAAGAAGTGAACCGATTCGCTCAGCGAGTGCGTCCATCCTTGTCTCCATTTATCTTTCCTCCCCTAGCCTATTCTTTTTGAACGCCGAGCGAACCGATCAATGCTTTATTGCGTGCGTATTCGGTCTGGATGCGTTTCGAAAATTCGTCGGATGACCCGAAACGTACTTCGAAGCCGCGGGCAAGCATGCGCTCCCGATACGCCGGGCCGGCGACGACGGTTTTCACATCACTCTCGATCTTCCGCGTCATGGCGGGAGAGAGGCCGGCCGGGGCCATGATGCCCATCCAGATGCTGACGTCGAAGCCGGAATAACCGAGTTCTGCCATCGTAGGCACATTCGGCAAAAGCGTCGAGCGTTCATAGCTTCCAATCGCGAGCGGAATCAGCTTTCCCGACTGTATATGCTGCAGCGACGTCGGCACGGTGTCCCACATCACCGAAACCTGGCCGCCGAACATATCCACCAGCGCCGGGCCGCTACCCTTGTACGGGATGTGGTTAAGCGAGATGCCCGTCGCGCGCTGCAGGCGTTCCATTGCAATATGCAGTCCGGCGCCGATGCCGTTGGACGCATAATTAATCGTTCCGGGACTGGCCTTTGCGGCAGCGACAAATTCCGCGAAGGTTTTCCCCTTGAATGACGGGCTCGCCACCAGGATCAGCGGAATGCCGCCGATGAGCGCGATGGGCTTCAGGTCAGTAAGTGGGTTATACGGCATCTTTTCCCGCAGGAACGGGAGGACGACAATCGGGGTATCGGTGGCGAGCAGCAGCGATGATCCGTCCGGCGCAGCCCGCACCACCGCCTCGGATGCAATGATGGATGCGGCGCCTGGCTTGTTTTCGACAATCACGGAACGTCCGGAGACTTCCTGCAAGCCTTTGCCGAGTTCACGCGCAATCAGGTCGGTTGGACCGCCCGGCGCAAAGCCGACGGTGAGCTTGACTGGTTGACTTGTACGGGCGGAATCAGTCTGGGCCGCCGCCGGGCCGGCCAGCATGGCGAGGCAGAGCATCGTTAAGTGCACACGGGCACGAGCTATCGTTAAACAGTGTTTTTTCATTTTGTCTCCAAAAATTTTAATGGGGTAAGACATTAAAAATCGGGCACATTATTTGTGCTTCTCGGTTTTGATGGATCGTTGTGCCGCTCGGGCGCCCTGCTATTTGCTTA
>JAQGMO010000120.1 GCA_028292315.1 Herminiimonas sp.
TTTCCTTCTGCTGCTGGTTGGCTTGCAGCTGAACGTCCAGCAGTCGGCGCAAATCCGACTTGGTGAGATTCAGTCTTTCCATGTTGACGCCGATATCCAGCCTGGCCAGTACGGCGATCTGGTCTTCTGGCGACATTCCTGGACTGTCGAGTAGCGGCGCGTGCAAATTAATGCCTCCCGGGGGGATTGTGCCGGCGCCGGTCCAATAGACGACGGTCAGCAGCAAATCATTTAATGAGTTGTCCGGCACAGCGGCAACCTGCGCTGCGCCGGGGGCTGGAATGTATCCGGTGCCTGATGCGCCACCCACTTTCATGTCACTCATGCGTTATCTCCTTGGCAGGCGTATCCGTATCCGTGCGGCTGGCTGCAGCGTGTTCTTCCACGGTTTTATGCAAGTCCTTGCTGTGCCCGTCCACCAGCAACTGTAATATCCCTTCGACCCGTGCCGCCAGTTCGGCGTGGGCCTCGACAGCTTTGGTGGTTTGCTGGACGAAATGCAAGGCCTCTATCGCTTCATCCACTTTCGACATCGCCAGCAGGCATTCCGCCGAATGAAACACCGGGACTGGATCGTTCAAATCCATAATCGATGCAATGCCGTAATACTTAAGCGCATCTTGATACCGTTTTTGCATCTGAAGACAGGATCCGAATCCCTTGTAAAAGCGCCGGTCGCGGTGGTTGTGCAGTAAAAGAAATCCGAACGTATGCATCGCATCGTCGTACCGTCCCTGGTTATAGAGGTTGTAGCCGAGAGCGTATAGCGCTTCTTGCGATTCCTCGGAAATCCCCAGCAGGCTGGCCAGTGTATTCCCGCCGACGAGATGTTCCGCCAGCCGCACCCCAAGTGCCACAGCTTCCTGATCCAGTTCTTGTGGTGATGCCATATTGCCTCCTTGAGGATGTCCGCCACGCTCGCACCGGCTCACGGCCATGATTGCGGCGGTATCCGCCATCGTCTTTTACGGCGCAGCGTTCCAATGCCATCGGGCTCGCCATACGGTGCCCGGCTATGTACGTAAGTTTCGGGTAACACCCTCCTTGAGATCCGTATTCTTTTTTACTAATGTCGTGGCGACCTCGAAGGTCTTGTTGTACTGCCCAAGCACGGTTTGCAGATTGATCTGGTCCTGTTGCGAGGTGCTGCTGAGGTTGTCGGTAATTACCTTTAATTCTGCCGCCCAGTCGACATAGGCCGACTGCGGGATATCCCTTTTTTGACCGACTACGTACCTGAGCGAGCGGTCGTCCTTATAGCCAGGCGGAAAATTCAACCCTGCGCCTTCGGCATGCAAACGGTCGAGGAAATCGTTTGCCTCATCCGTCGATGCCTGGTCGGTTCCGTTCCCTGCAAGATTCGGATTCTTTTCGTTGACGTCCGTGCCTTTCGGTTTATATTTATTTATCTCGACGGTCAGGTTATTGATTCTCTTGATGCGCTCAGTAGTTCGCTGGACGCCGTCTTTTTGAATCTCGAGAAAGTCACCTAGCGTCATCGCCCGCAAGACCTCGATAATCGCCAGGTTATGGAGCGGGTCGACCGTGTCCGAGGTCGTCAGCCAGTTTTCCAAGGCTGCTTTTCCCGCCTCCGCCAAGGCAGTTTCCTGCGGTGTCAATGGCATTTTCGATTCCTTTAGTCTGAAAGCATTACGGGAACATCACCAGGCGCATGGCCCGACCGTCATGGACTGTGACGCGCAGCGACTGCGCTCATCGGTCATTTCATGCGACTTTTCAATTCAGTCGACCTGCCGTCCTTCGGTATTTCACATCCTTGCTTACATGCACTTTGTAACGGCGCCGGACTTCTTGTTCCGGCTTCGCACAAATTTATCCGGCGGCTGATTATGCGCGGCGCACGTTCTTCCGATTACACGAGGCTGCTTTGTTAGGAGTGAGTAACATGTGCAGGGCCGAAGTTCCATAGATGGTCTGATTTCACGAAAATCGGGCGGTGCCACGATAAAACCGCTGAATGGGGGATGCGACGCTCCGATTACAGGCATCGAATTTAGGCCGGTTCCAAGGCCGATTCCAAGTCGATTCTCGGATCGTTGTCGAACTAATCAGGGTGTGGGCCTGGAACCAGCAATATTCTTCCGTCGATGGAACAACGGGTCCCGTTTCGTTACTTATTAACCGGTGGGCGGCGTAATGACCATCTTTATTCCGGACTGGCATGCGTGCTTCGCACGGTGCGGATGAAATGATCCGAATGCGTTGCCAAATCTATTCGGGCGAAGTGGTTGAAAAATTGAAACCGCATCGTATCCAACGTATTCGCCATACGCTAAGTACGATCCTGCAATTTGTTTAACCGAGACGACATGACCACGATCAGATCAAACCCCTTCGTCATCAGTCATGGAATCGATAGCGTGGTACACGATTTCCATGTTCCGGTCGAGCTGCCGTCGCGAGCCGGCTTGCGGCCGGCCGAAGCGGATGCGCGGCCGCAGCTCGATCGTTTGCTGGCCTTGCCGAATATCGATGAGTTCATCCTGGCGGAATTGCTTCCCGATCTGGTCGACTCGGCCATTCTTACGCCCGCCCGCTTTCGCGCCGTGCTGGGTGGGACATTGTCCGGGCTGCGGGCCGCCGCCGAAGCCAAACCGCGCGCCGCCCGTGCACTCGGGCGCGCCGCACGCCTGCTGGCTGACGAAGTCAGCATGCGGGACCTTCTCCATATGTATCAGACCGCCCTTTTACAAGGATGACCATGGACTCCGCAATGCCACAGACACTGGCGGACGATCAGGGCGATCTGCTCCGGCTGCTTGGTTATATCTACCTGCAAAACGACCGGCCATCGCAGGCAGTCATCCTGTTCCACGCAATTCATGTGCTGGACCCGAACGACAGCGGCATCGCCAAATCGCTGGCCTGCGCCTATCTGCGCAGCGGCAAGCCCGAGGATGCGGTCCCGCTGCTGGACACACTGCTCGCACGGGGCGATGCTTCGCCCCTGACTCACTTGCTGCGCGGGCAGGCGCTCGCACGGATGGGGCGGCCCGACGAATCGTCGATCTCGATGCGTTGCTTTATACGGGCACGTGCCGGCCTCGGCACGCTGGAGGGAAGATAAATGGAAATCATCCTGCAGCGCATGCAGCGCATCATCCAGGCGATCGTCAAACGCAATGACCTGGTATTGGCCACCATGATCGTCTGCATTATTTTCATGATGATCCTGCCGCTGCCGACCTGGCTGGTCGATGCACTGATCGCATTCAACATGGGCCTTTCCGCCATCCTGCTGATGGTCGCCATGTATTTGCCGAATCCGCTCGCGTTTTCTGCATTTCCATCGGTGCTGCTGATTACCACGCTGTTCCGGCTGGCGATCGGCATTGCGACCACGCGCCTGATCCTGTTGCACGGCGATGCCGGCCATATCATTTACACCTTTGGAAACTTCGTCGTCGGCGGCAACCTGGTGGTCGGCCTCGTGGTGTTCCTGATCCTGACCATCGTGCAGTTCGTGGTCATTACAAAGGGCACCGAGCGGGTCGCCGAGGTCGGCGCCCGCTTCTCGCTCGATGCCATGCCCGGCAAACAGATGTCGATCGACGGCGACATGCGCGCCGGCGTGATCGATATGGATGAAGCGCGCCGCCGGCGCAGCAACGTCGAAAAGGAAAGCCAGCTGTACGGCGCAATGGACGGCGCGATGAAATTCGTCAAGGGCGATGCGATTGCCGGACTGATCATTGTCGGGGTCAACTTGCTCGGCGGAGTGCTGATCGGCACCCTGCAGCGTGGCATGGGGATTGCGGACGCTATGAAGGTTTATTCAATACTGACCATCGGCGACGGCCTGATTTCACAGATTCCGGCGCTATTCGTGTCGATCTGCGCCGGCATGATCGTCACACGCGTCACGACCGAAGACGGCGGACAGTCCAATGTCGGCTCGGACATCGGCGCGCAACTGCTGGCCCAGCCTAAGGCTTTCCTGATCGGTTCTGTAGTGATGCTCGGCTTCGGGCTGATCCCGGGCATGCCGACCACGACCTTCCTGCTGCTGTCGGCTGCCGTCGGACTCATCGGTTATACCTTTCTTCGCACCGAAAGACGGGTGGTCGACGCGAAAACCGGCAAGGTGACGACGGTGTCCTCCATGGAGACCGGTGGCAAATCGCAGGCGGCCGCGAAAGCCGGCGATGCCGACGCGTTTACCGCGACCGTCCCGCTGATGGTGGATATCGATGCAGGCTTGGCCAAGGCGTTTTCGGCGGAGCTGCTAAACGACGAGCTGATCAAGATCCGGCGTGCGCTGTACGCCGACCTGGGCATTATTTTCCCCGGGATTCAATTGCGCTACAACGATCGCCTGCCTCGGGAAGTTTACTCAATCATGGTAGCCGAGATCCCGGTATCCCAAGGTCGCCTGCGCCCCGATTTCCTGTTCGTGCGCGAGACGACCGATAACCTGACCGCCTTGTCCATTCCGTTTGAAACCGATAAGAAATTTCTGCCGAATATGGACACCATCTGGGCGCCGGCCGAACTCAAGATTCCGTTGGGCCGGGCCGGCATTTCCTTCCTGGAGCCGACCCAGCTGCTCAGCTATCACATTGCTCTCGTGTTGAAAAAATATGCGGCTGAATTTATCGGTATCCAGGAGACACGCCTGATCCTGTCCGAGATGGAAACCACGTTTCCGGAACTCGCCAAGGAAGTGCAGCGGGTACTGCCGATCCACAAGATCGCCGAAATCGTTCAGCGCCTGGTTGGCGAGGAAGTATCGATCCGAAACGTGCGTGCCGTGATGGAAGCACTGATCGAGTGGGGGCAGAAGGAAAAAGATTCGGTGATGCTGACCGAGTATGTGCGTGTTGCGTTGAAGCGTCACATCAGCCACAAATATTCAAGCGGACAGAATATTCTTCCTGCTTACCTTCTAGCGCCATCGGTCGAGGATACCGTGCGCGGCGCAATCCGCCAGACCTCCGGCGGCTCTTACCTGGCGCTCGATCCGGCGACTTCCAAGAAACTGGTGGAAAGCATCAAGCGCACGGTGGGGAATCTGGGACTGGGCATGCAACGGCCGGTATTGCTGACCTCGATGGATATACGCCGCTACATGAGGAAAATGATCGAGCAGGAACTGTACGAACTGCCGGTTCTGTCTTACCAGGAGCTGACTACGGATATCAATATCCAGCCACTGGCGAGGATAGAATTATGACGCGCCGATGGATATCGTGGCAGCGCCGCGCCGCGTCAGGTCGTTGCGGCCGGCGGGTCCTGGCGCACAAAGGCGATTGCCTGATCCAGTGTTTCGAATCCGCTGTACAGCGAAAACACGCCGCTGACATCGAACAGCGCCCGTACGTCGGTGCCAAGCCCGGCGACGGCAATTCGTCCCTTCAAGGCGCGCAATCGGTTCCCGGTATTGAGCACAACCCGCAGCCCATCGCTGGACATGTAATCGATCAGGGAAAAGTCGAATACGATCCGCAGTACGCCTTCTGCCAGGGCGGTGCGAACGAGTTCTTCGAGTTCCGGCGCGCGCGCCCGATCGAGGCGTCCGTAGGGACGCAGCACCAGGATTTCGTCAAACATTTCGCTTTGAATGTTCATGGACGCTGGAAGGGAGTTGTTATCAGACTATTGTACTCCGCTCATTTCTCTTATGGACACACTTGTTAGCAACTGATCTTGGAAAGCAATCATATGTCACCTGATCCCACTCCTTCGGTTGAACTGCGAGTCCTGTACGGACCGCAGGCCGGCAGCCGGATGACGCTTGCCGCGGGCGAATACCTGCTAGGCACATCCGATCAATGTACGATTATCCTGGCCGGTCCCCGTGTCGAGGACGAGCACGCGATCCTCACAATCGACGGCGAGGAAGCAAGCATACAGCCGCTCGACGGCACCCTGTCCGATGCCCAGGGCACCGACTATTCCGAGCCGGTCGAGCTCACGCTCGGGATACCGGTCGAGCTGGGCGGGATCTGGATCTCGGTCGATCGGCCGGAAGCCGAATGGCCCGATCCGCAGTCGATTGTGCCGCAGCCGGGCGCGCCGGCGGTTGCGGCGGCATACGACGCCGAGACGGCGGAGGCCGGGGAAGCCGTTGAATCGAGCGATCCGGAAACCGTCGAAGAAGCGTTTGTGCCGCCGCCTCAAAAATCGCGGATCGTCCCGGTCGTGACCGCGCTGGTCGCGATCACGATCTCCGGCGTAGCACTGGCCGGCTGGTTCGCGCGCGATAAGGGCGGGCCCGCCGAACAAGTCGTTGCGGTCGCTGCGCCGGTGCCGCCGCCCAAGCCGCAGGCGCCTGCGACCATTACCGAATTCCTGAAGACGCTGGCCGCGGGTAATACGCTGACTGTGACGCGCGACGATACAGGAGACTGGCTGGTCGGAGGCTATGTGCCGACCCATGCGGCGAAACAGGCGCTGATTGAAGGATTGGCGGCGATTTCACCGCCTTCCGTCGTCCACGTGACGGTGGAGGAAGAAATGGTCGCCGCCGCTAACAGGTTCCTGGCAACCAGGGCCAGCGGCGGCAAGGCAGTGCTGCGCGCCGAGGCTGGCGGGGCGGGCGCGCTCCGTCTGGCCGGTGCGGCTTCCGATCCGGCGATACTCAATGCCATTACGCAGGAACTGATGGCGGAGGTGCCCGGCTTGCGGCGGGTTGAAAATAACGTTGCGTTCGCCGAGCAATTGCGCGAGCGCCTGAAGGAACGGATTGCCGCTGCCGGCCTGGCGACACAGCTGGTGTACTTGCAGGAAGGCCCGGAGGTCATGCTGTCCGGGAAGTTGAGCAGCGAAGAAACCGCGCGCTGGGAAATGGTGCTGGTCCAGTTCACCCGCGACTATGGCAGCGTGGTTCCGATACGCGCAAGTATCGGCAGCGTTACACAGAGGCTACCGGTGGGTGTGCAGATTATTGTGAGTGGACCGGTCCCATATATCGTGACGAGCCGGGGCGATCGGGTGAATCAAGGCGGCGCCATTGACGGCCTCACGCTTGTTTCGGTGCGGGACGGCGAGGTGGTTTTTGAAGGAAAAAAACGTGTGCGGATTGTGAGGTAAAAAATGGCAGATCCGATGATGTTGCTTGAGATTGAAGAACGACTATATGCAGACAGGACTGGCGAACTCAGGAAAAGCATGCTGGACCAGTTGCTGAAGCTGCAAAACGCATTGAACACAAGGCGTCGCCTGCTGAACGACCGGAGAAGCTACCTGGAAATCCAGGCAGCCCTGCAGGCGGTCACTGCCGCGATTACCGTCATGCGAACTGTTTTTGTCGACAGGAGATAAGTTGCCTGGAGCGCTTGACTACCGTGCTCGCCAGTCGTTGAATAGTATTGAATTGTTAAAAACCTTTCCGAAATCTGATTGAAGTTACCAAAGGAGAAATATCATGCCAAACGGAATGACCCTTGACGAGCTGAATGTAAGTGTAGAAAGTGGAATGACTGAGGCGGAAGTCGACCTGCGAGCGACGATCGATGGCGTCAAAACCGGCACGAGCATCAGTGTGCCCGACATGATCAATCTGCAGTTCAAGATGTCGCAATATACGATTACTGCATCGATCTTCAGTTCGCTGATGAAGGAATTGACCGACACGATGAAGAGTGTGGTGCAAAAGATCAGCTGAGCGCGCCGCAGGACCGTAGCAGGAGCGCGTCGCGGCAGGTCACAGGGATCAACTTTGCTGCGACGGCATTAAAAGAGCACGGTGCATTCAGGCCGGCGGGCGGTATATGCCCCGCAAGGCCGTGAGCACTTTCGACACCACGCCTTGCCAGTCTCCGGGCTTATCCTGCCGGAACAGGCGAGCCGTTGGATACCATGGGCTATCGCAGCGTTCCAGCTGCCAGCGCCAGTCTGCTGTCCATGGCAATAATATCCATACCGGTTTTCCCAACGCTCCAGCCAGGTGCGCAAGGGCGGTATCGACGCTGATCACGAGGTCGAGTGTCGCGACGATGGCCGCCGTATCGTCGAAACCGGCAATTGCGTCGCCGGCATAGTGTATTGCCGGATTACCCCGCAAAAATGGGTCATCTTCATTGGCCACGCCTTTCTGAAGCAGGATGAGGTCGGCGATTTTTTGCAAGGGCGCGAATGCGGCGAGCGGCATGGAGCGGTTGCGGTCCCTGCCATAACCCGCATTGCCCGAACAGGCGATGCCGATTTTCAGGGTGCGCCCGCCATGGCGGATGCGTTCGTTCCAGTACGTGACTTTTTGTGGATCGGCACACAGGTAAGGAATTGAAGCAGGAATGGTTGCCGGGCCGGTGTTCAATGCCAGCGGCAGGCTGAGCAACGGGGTTTGAAAGTCGCATTCGGGAAGCTTTTCGTCCAGTCCTGCGACCCTGCAGTTTCGTAGCGAGCCCAGCAGGCGCTTGAGCGTTGACGGGACTTCGACTATCACTTCGCAATCCATCGCTGCGACGAGCGGGGCATAGCGGCAAAACTGTATTGTGTCGCCGAACCCTTGTTCCGACCACAGCAAAATGCGCTTGCCCCGCAATGGTTGCTGCCCCAGCCACAGCGGCGTGCCGGTATGGCGCGGTGACTCGGCTCCCTGCCGTTTCCAGCGGTACTCGTAACTTTTCCACCCTGTCTCAAAGTCGCCGATCGCAAGCTGGCTCAATGCTTCACCCGACATCGCATCCGCATTGCCGGGTGCAAGCTGCAAGGCCTTGCCGTAATCAAGCAGCGCCTTGTCGTGCTGCATGCGTTCATGGTGCAGCACGCCGCGATTGATCCATGCGTTGACGCAATGCGGATCGAGCGCGATCGCTTGATTGAAATCGGCCAGCGCCTGGCCGTAACGGTTGGCCCGCCTGAATGCCACGCCCCGGTTCGACCAGGTCGACGCATTGGCCGGATCAAGCGCAATCGCTTTTCCATAGCATGCCAGCGCTTCGTCGACGCGATCCATGCGATCGAGTGTGGCAGCCTTGTTGGACCAGGCCGGCGCCGACTCAGGCCGCAAGGATAGCGCCCTGTCATGGCAGGCAAGAGCGTCGTCAAGACGGCCCAGCGCATGCAGGACATTGCCCTTGTTGGACCATGCGTCGGCATGGTCCGCCTGCAGGGCGATCGCGCGGTCAAAGCGTTCCAGCGCATCGTGATGCCGCCCAAGGGCGCTCAATACCATACCGAGGTCGGAGTAGGTGTCCGGATTCGCCTGGCCCAGGGCATCAATGGCTTCATACGCGCTTGCCGCTTCATGCGCCTGTCCGGCATCCCATTGTGCGCGGGCCAGATTGGCAAGCAGGGCGGCATTGCCGGGATCGAGAATACTGGCCCGCTTTAAAAGGCGCGCGGCTTGCAGCGGATTACCGCTAAGGGCATTGATCAATCCGAGCATTTGCAGCGCATCGGAATGGTTGGGCTGTGCGGCAAGCAGCTCTTCCAGTAGCCGTGCGGCGCTTTCCAGTTCGCCGCCCTGCAAATGCCGGTATGCATGGTGAAGAAAGGCGGAAATGTCCATGAAGTACGACTGTACCGAACCGGTGTCTTGCATTCAATATGCATTAAGACGCACTAATAGTTATTGCATCGTTGGAGCAGGTAGATATCGCTAAGGTGGGAAACTATTCGATCGGTTCAAACGGCAAGCCGACGTAATTTTCCGCAATGGTAGTCCGGCCCGCCAGCGAGCCGGTGTAATACTCGAGTTCCGCCAACTGCAGGCGCTGATTGAAAGGATCGTCTGAAAACTTGTGCAGCACTGAAGTCATCCACCAGGAAAAACGTTCGGCTTTCCAGATGCGCCGCAGGCAGATCTCTGAATATTTATCCACCAGGTCGGTGCGGCCGTCGAGCACGGTTCTACGCAGGATGTGGTACAGCGTGTACACGTCGCTGGCTGCCAGGTTCAAGCCCTTGGCGCCGGTCGGCGGTACGATATGGGCGGCGTCGCCGACCAGAAACAGGCGGCCGAACTTCATCGGCTCGGCGACGAAACTGCGCAGCGGCGCAATAATTTTTTCAATCGAAGGACCGGTGACCAATCTGTTCGCCGCCTCATCCGGCAAGCGGGTTCTGAGTTCATTCCAGAACCGTTCATCCGGCCATTGGTCCGGCTTGTCCTCGAACGGACATTGCACATAGTACCGGCTCAGAACGGACGAACGCATGCTGCACAGCGCAAAGCCGCGCTCGTGATTCGTATAAATCAGTTCGTCGGCCACCGGTGGCGTCTGTGAAAGCACGCCGAGCCAGCTGAACGGATAGGCGCGTTCAAAGATCCGGATCGCTTCCGGCGGCACGGATTTGCGGGAGATGCCGTGGAAGCCATCGCATCCGGCGATATACGCGCATTCCAGCTCGACCGTTTGGCCAGCGTTGACAAATGTCACCCGCGGCTTGTCGGAAAAGATGTCATGCAGCGCAACATCGGCCGCCTCATAGATGCTGATGCCGCCGGCGGCGGCCCGCGCTTCCATCAGGTCTTTTGTCACTTCGGTCTGGCCGTACACCATCACGGTTTTACCGCCGGATAGCGATTTCAGATCGATCCGTTCGCTTCTGCCGGCGAACGAGAAAGTGAAACCCTCATGAACATGGCCCTCGCGGTCCATGCGGCTGCTGGCCCGCGCTTCCCGTAACAATTCGACCGTGCCCGGCTCGAGCACGCCGGCGCGAACCCGGCTCAGGACATATTCCGGCGTCCTGGCTTCCAGGATCACGGTATCGATGCCTTGCAGATGCAGCAGCTGGCCCAGCAAAAGACCCGACGGCCCTGCTCCGATGATCGCAACCTGGGTTTTCATTGATCTCTCCTCACTAAGCCGACGGCGATGCAGACGTCGCCCTGACTGTTCATGTTGACTGTTGCGAAGCACAAATGAAATGGATTTTTTCCGAAAAAAATTGTACATTTCGAAGAATTTGGCAATCTATCGAAATCCGGAACACAGTATTTATCAGCGAGTGCGAAATGCGCGTGACAACCGAAGTCCCTGTCTATAAATTGTATGGTGAGCGCGACCAGTGGCCGACCCCGGACTTGCTGCACTGCGAAACGATAGCGGCCCGCAGCAAATTGCACAATTGGCAGATCAGGCCGCACCAGCATCATGGCTTGTTCCAGCTACTCTATCTGCAGGCTGGCAGTGCGCGTATCCGCCTCGACGAACGCTATCGGAAGATGGGTGCGGGCCAGCTACTGACAGTCCCGCAGATGTGCATCCATGGATTCGAATTCGATCGCGATGCCGAAGGATATGTGATGACGCTGGCTTATCCTCTGATCAGCAAGATCAGCCGGGGGCTAGGGGAAGGGCTGCCCGTGCTCGCCGGCCCGCAGGTCTATAGCCTGGACGATGGCGAGGATGGCGCCTTGGCCAGGATGGCGCTCGACACGATTACCCGTGAATATCGACGCATGGCGCCGCATCGCGAAAGCCTGATTGAATCCATGTTGAGCACGGTCCTTATTTGGCTGCACCGGAATGCGGCGCAGTCGGTTCAGGGCCTGCCGCAAGGCGTCAGTCGTGGCGAAGAACACTTCGGCCATTTTTGCCGCCTGATCGAGGACGGTTACGCACAACAACGTTCAGTGGCCGATTACGCACGGCAGATCGGAATCACCGCCGCGCATCTGAACGTGCTGTGCCGTCAGGCGGTAGGGCAGTCGGCACTCGATCTGATCCATGAACGGGTCTTGCTGGAAGCGAAGCGCAGCCTCGTCTATACATCGATGACGATCAGCGTTGTCTCTTACACGCTGGGGTTTTCCGATCCCGCATACTTCACGCGGTTTTTTAAACGCAGAACCGGCCTGTCGCCAAGGAATTTCAGGTTCCAGGCGAAACCGGTGCTCGAACCGGAAGCGTAACGCTTGCGATTCTTGGTCGACTCGCGCAGCGCTTTTTCGACCTGTAGTGTACCAAATGGAACTCTCTCACGATCCACCGGTGCCTGCGCTATCGTCCGAACTCCCTCCAGCCTTCAAGGTTTCACTGGCGTTTGAATAAACTTGGTTGCGGCTACGAAAGCTGTTGCGAATATACGCCATTTTCAGCAAATCCCATTCGCAGAGGATGCGTAACCTTTCGTATACCAATAGTATACGTTGTTACCAGAAGTCTTAATTCGATCGGTCAATGACGCCGAGATAGTTTCTAAAAACTTGAAAGGAAGTTGAAATCGGATTCCAGTCTGTTGACATGGATTATTGCTTACCCGTCTCCAATTCATCGGATCGGTAATTTTTTCGACTACGGATGAGCCATGATCCGGAAGGACGATCACCAACTACTAACAGATCAACATGAATTCAGTTTCGACCACGTTGTCCTGCTATGCCCGGTTTCACCGGTTGCTGGAAGAATAGGCGCAATATGTTGCAATGGATCAGGAAAAAAATTTCCGCGCTCGCGAAAGCCTTGTTTCGTGACTGCAGGCAACGCAGCAACGCGATGCGAAGCGACCAAGACGCAGTTTTGCCGACAGCGCCCGGACAGCAGGAAATGCCGCTAAACCCGATGCCGCATGCATTCGTGTGGCTGATGGTGGGGGGGATGCTGTTGACCATTGTATGGGCGGTGTTCGGCAAGATCGATATTGTCATTACTGCACCGGGAAAGATCGTGCCGGGTATACGCACCAGGATAATCAGTCCGGCTGAAACCGCCACGGTACGAAAAATCCACGTCAGCGAAGGCCAGGCTGTCAAGGCAGGGCAGACCCTGGTCGACATCGATCCCGCGGCGGATGAATTAAATCGTATGGGTGGGGATCTGGCGGCATTACGCCTGCAGATGGCGCTCGCGCGCGCTTTGCTGGATGCCCTTGGCGGCGCCAGGCCAGCGCGGCTGGAACCAGTGGCGGGCGTCGATCGCGAGCAAATGGACGAAGCGCGAATTCTTCTCGATGGGCAGTTTTCAGCATACCGCTCACGGCAAGCTGGGCTTGAATTGAAAGCCGCCAAGCTGGAAGCGGAACTGCCGCCGGTAATGGCATCGGTACGCAAGCTTGAACAATCGGCGCCGATTGCGCGGCAGCGCGCCCTGGAATACAAGAACGTGTCAGGGTCCCGCAAACGATTGGATCACACATCGCAGAGCGAGTATCTTGAGCGCGAGCAGGCGCGCATTGAGCAGGAATCGAGTCTTGCCACCCTCCGCAATCGCAGCTTTGAGATCAAGATGCTGCTATTTGAAGCCCGGGAACAGCAAAAATTACACCAGGCGGAAACAACACGCAATGCACTCGATAATTTCAGCGCCGCGCAGCAGAAAGTGGCGGCACTGCGGCAGGATCAAGGTGAGAGGCCTGCGCGTGCAAAATCGGTGAGTCTGGCTGCGCCGGTGGATGGCATGGTACAGCAACTAGCCCTTCATACGGTTGGCAGTGTGATAACGACAGGCCAGCAGCTGATGCAGATCGTACCGCCGGATACTAGTCTGGAGGTCGAAGTATTTTTGGAAAAAAGGGATATCGAATTCGTAATGCCCGGACAGGACACGTCCATTAAGATGGAGTCATTCGACGTCGCCGGGCGCAATGTCATTCCGGCCACGGTGAGGCATGTGTCAAGCGAGGCGATAAGCGATGCGAAGCACGGCATGCTGTATCCGGTACGCCTCAGTGTTTCGCGTTTGCCGCCGTGGGCGGAAAGCAAACAGGTGAGCCTGGTTCCGGGCACAATAGTGACCGTAGAACTCAAGGCGGGACAAAAATCGGTAATTGATTATATTCTTGAGACTGTGCTTTAGGCACCGAAGCTTATCTATTTAACGTCTTTATTCTATGCGCCGGCATGCAGCCTCGCCAAAAATCCCAATTTCAAAATCTGAAAATCTGAAAAAGTTATCAACATGCCGGTATAAAGAGCCGGCAACATTAGATGGCTCTAGTCATCAAGATATATAACACCGATACCAATTCAAACCAAACTTCCTTTTTTTAAAATCAATGTATCCGATAAACGATATTTAATTTCGTTTATGGAACTACCTCTATCGTCTTGTTACTTAGTGCATGGCGTAACTGTAAGTAAGTATTCGGTCCGAATCGATTGGTTCCGTTCCGACCATTGTACAAAGTCTGGTCAGATAGGAAATCAGTCGAAACGGTACTGACGCGTCTACGCGGCTGATGGCAGGGAAACTCAGCGTTAATTCGGTTCAATCAGCACGGCACGAGCCGCGCTTATACAAGCATATTGTAAGTACTGGTCACTTCGATGGAGTTGCAAGGAGGCTTTTGCATGAGCAAAATCGTTACGATCGAGTCACAGAGCTGGCTTGACAACGCCCGAAATGGCGACGCTGAAGCATTCTCCAAGCTGACACGGGAGCACTATGCCCAAGTCTGGCGCTTCCTTTTCAAATGGGTCAAGAATCGCGATGACGCAGAAGAACTTGCCCAGGAAACTTTTATGGCGGCATGGCGCAGCTTGTCACGATTTCGAGCGGATTCCAAATTTTCAACCTGGCTTCTCGGCATCGCGCTCAATCTGGCGAGAAACCATCACAATCGCTCCGCGTCACGCAATCGCGAGGTGGAACTGGACGAAACTGCCCATCTCGATATGCCTGCTTCCCCAGGCTCGGATCCGCAGGTGCAATTCGAACATATGGCGGCAATTCGTGCACTTGACCGTGCACTTGATCGATTGCCGCCCGATATGCGCGAGGTTATGTTGTTAATCAAAGTCGAAGGCTTGTCGATGGAGCAGGCAGCAAGTATGCTGGATGTACCGCTAGGTACCATTAAAAGCCGGCTCTCCCGTGGCAAGGAAAAGTTGCTGGAGGAAATGACCGGGTATTTATAAGAATAATGGAACAATTTTCATTCTGAGGTTGCTAAAGTTAAAAGGAAAGCAAAATATGATAACCCCACCCTCAAAAGAAAATGTAGATGGCGATGAAGCAAAGCTGGACGTATTATTTGCGGTATTAGCGGATGCCTACCAGGCACTAGCGATACCGGCGCAAGCAATTGAAAAGATCAATAAAAAAATTCATGATGAAAACAGGAAGTTGACAGATCAGGATCTCGAATGGCTTGCCGCAGCCGGTACGGACTTCAAGTTAAAGCGGCATGATGAAAATGACTGATCGAAATCCTCTCTGTTCCCTTGTTAGCCCTGCCTGTTCGACTCATCGGCGGTTTTCAAGCAAATTCCCCAAGTAATTTCCTCGACCAAGTTCATCAATCAGGTTGTTCGACTGACCCGTCTTTAACATAGCCATGCGTGATTCGACGCTCGGTGATCGTTAAATCACGGCAAAACCGAAAACCAATCCCCATCCGGATTTTCGGCTTGCTGTAGCCGTATCCAACAAAAGAAGCTTCTAGCTATCGTTCCCAGGAAGTAATTCTGTGGGCGTATGTCAATTATCGAAATACACGTTCAATTTTGAACTTGTTGCTATGGCTTGTTACTCAGTGCAAGTCATGATAATGGACAACATTCATCGGCGGTACTGAATTACTTTGTCTGTTTGATGTATCCGCCAACCGGGAACAATCAATGAGCAACGGTCTGTTCAGGAAATCCGCGCTGCAAAGCCTGTCTTCGCCCGAGCAGCTAGACCAGTTGGTCCGGATTCCGCAGCCAGGCACTTGGGTCGCGCTAATTGCAAGTTGCCTGGTCCTGTTGGCCGCAGTGGTATGGAGCGTGTACGGCGTCTTGCCGACCAGCTTGAGCGGTCAAGGCATCCTTATCCGCAATGGTGGCGTCTTTGACATTCATGCGTTTGGTGACGGTATCGTGACGGAACTGCCTAGATTCAAGGTGGGAGATCGCATTCGAAAAGGGCAGGTGCTAGGAAAAATCCCGCAACCTGAGCTCGAACAGCAAGTCGCATCCCAGGAACAAAATGCCGGCCGTATGGCACTTGAAGAGATTGATGCCGCCGGCCGCGCGGCCGCGCTTGCCCCGGCTCAGGATCGATTATTGAATTTGCAAGCAGAAGCGCAACAAAAAATAATCAAGTCAACCCAAGGGCAATTGCGCTCGTTGCGCACTGTCGAGCGGGCCGAAATGGCGCTGCTTCGGAACGGGACGATCGCGCGACAGCGATTCGAGCAGACCCGGCGGCAAATTCTAGCCATCGAGGAAGAGATCAACATGGCGCGCGTCATGTTGCAAAAGCTCTCGGTAAACAGGATTGAAACCGCGATGCAGCGCGATAGCGCACTCAGGGAAGCGCGGACCAGGTTAACCCAGGCGCACGACCGGCTGAATGCACTGCGCCTGGAACATCAGCTTGCCGCGAACGTCGTCAGTACGCACGATGGAATCGTGGTTGAAATGATGGCAATGCAAGGTGATGCAGTCAAAAAAGGACAATCGATCCTGAGTGTCGAAGTCGATGACAGCGTGCTGGAAGCGATGATCTATCTGCCACCGCAGTCGAACGCGAAATTGATCAAACCCGGCATGGTGGCGCAGATTTCCCCTGCAACTTCGAAGAAAGAACGTTTCGGCTACCTGATCGGCAGTGTGTCGGCGATTGCGCAATTTCCCGCCACCGAGAAAGGCATGCGCGCGACATTCGACAATGCCGTACTGATACGCGAGATGAACAAGAGCGGCCCACCCGTTGCGGTCCAGGTCGAACTCGTGCGTGATACCGCAACCACGAGCGGTTACAAGTGGTCGTCCCGCAGCGGCGCGTCGGTTGCGCTGTCGAGCGGCACTCTGGTGACCGGCACCTTCGTTGTCGAGACCAAGCGCCCTATTAGCCTGATCATTCCGCTATTCAGGGAAGCCCTGGGCCTATGAGTACCGATCGCCTGAAAGCTGCCAACCGATCCCGCCGGCCAGGCAACCTTGCCAGGCTGCTCACGCGCGCCCGCGTGCGCACACCGACTATCCTGCAGATGGAAGCCGTGGAATGCGGCGCCGCCGCGCTGGCAATTATTCTGGCCTGGCATGGGCGCCATATTCCGCTCGAAGAATTGCGGATCGCATGCGGCGTCTCGCGCAACGGCAGCAAGGCCGGGAATCTGCTTAGGGCGGCGCGCTCCCATGGCATGTCGGCGCAAGGCATGCGGCTGGAAATCAACCTGCTGGAAAATGAAATTTTTCCAGTGATTGTGTTTTGGAATTTCAATCATTTCCTGGTCGTCGATGGTTTTGATGATCAATGCGTCTATCTGAACGATCCGGCGTCCGGTCCGCGCACGGTAACCGCTGAAGACTTCAGCAAGTCCTATACCGGCATTACGCTGCGGTTCGAACCAGGTCCGCGGTTTCAAAAATGCGGCCGCAGGCGCGGTCTGACACAAGCGATAGGGCCGCGCCTGGACGGGGCCGGCAGCGCATTCGGATTTATTTTTCTGGCCAGCCTGGCGCTGGTCATACCAGGCGTGGCGATCCCGGTATTCGGCCAGGTTTTTGTGGATGAGTACCTGATAGGGCGGGTCGATGGATGGATCAGGCCGCTGCTGCTGGGAATGGCAATCACGGCGGTGCTGCGAAGTGCATTGACCTGGCTGCAGCAGAGTTGTCTGTTGCGCCTCGAAATGCGACTGTCCATGAGCGCTTCCGCCGCATTCTTTTGGCACGTGTTACGGCTCCCGGTGGAATTCTTCGACCGGCGCCATGCCGCCGATATCGTCCAGCGCGTCGGACTGAACGACCGCATTGCCCAGATCTTGTGCGGCGAACTGGCCACCAATGCCGTCGCAATGATAACGCTCATATTTTATGTAATGGTCATGCTGTCCTACGACTGGGCGTTGACCTTGATCGGCGTGGCGCTTACCGGCGTCAATGCAGTCGCATTAAAGGCAATCGGCCGGCAGCGGGCGGATCGCAATATGACGCTGCAACTGGACCGCGCCAGGCTGATGACGACAGTAATCGGCGGCATTCAGGCAATCGAAACAATCAAGGCCGGCGGCGGCGAACACGATTTCTTCAGGCGCTGGACAGGGCAGAAGGCAGTAGTCAGCAACACCGAACACGGGCTGGATGCCACCGCAAACCTGCTGGCGGCGCTTCCGTTACTGTTGTCCGCGCTCGTCACCGCCGTCATACTTGGGCTAGGCGGCGTCCATGTAATGACAGGTGACTTCACAATCGGAATGCTGGTTGCCTTCCTTGGTCTGATGGCGGCTTTCTCGCGGCCGGTCA
>JAQGMO010000310.1 GCA_028292315.1 Herminiimonas sp.
ATATCCCACGCGGCGACCCGGGCCGCATCTTGCAGCAGCTTGCAAAACGCATGCAATACCGACGATGAAAACGCCAGTTCGAGGGTTGCGCCGCGCGGCGCCTTGAAGCGGATATGCAGTGGCTGTCCCGCGTTTGCGGTGCATTGTGTATCGGTAACCAGCAGCGGTTGTTTCCCCATCGGATATACCGTTGCGCCGTTCTCGAACGCGCTGGCAAAATTACCGCGCGCGGCGGTCTCGCTCACTGACGCCTGGTGCGCCATGCCGACGATCTCCCCGCTCGCATGCGCGGCCTGAGGCTGTTCCAGGGCAACCTTGGTCTGCAAGGCCTTCACGATGCCGGGCCACAACTGCTTTACTACCCGGCGCGTAAGCCAGGTGCGGATTTCCTGGATCGAGCCATCCTCGCCGGTAAAGGAAGTCCGGAACAGGATGCGATCCTGTTCCCAGTGATAAGTCAACTGCAGCTGGCGTAAATCCATAGGTCGTCGCTCCGGTCAGGCACCTTTCTGGTGCCGGTCCTTGAAACCGGACCATTTACCCCAATTTTATTCGCAGACCGATTTTTTTGGAGCATGGTATGCGCCTCGATAAATTAACCACCAAATTGCAGGAAGCCCTGTCAGATGCCCAAAGCATCGCAGTGCGCAATGATAACCAATACATAGAGCCGGTGCACCTGTTGCTTGCTTTGTTGAACCAGGACGACTCCAGCGCACGTTCCTTGATGCAACGCGCCGGTGTGAATGTCAACGGCCTTGCGAATGCGTTGAAGAGCGCGCTCGAGCGGCTGCCTAAAGTGACGGGCACCGGTGGCGAAGTGCAGATTGGCCGCGACCTGGTCAACCTGTTGAACCTGACCGAGAAGGAAGCGCAGAAGCGCGGCGACCAGTTCATTGCGAGCGAGATGGTGCTGTTGGCCCTGACAGACGACAAGACGGACGCCGGCCGGCTGGCCCGTGAAAACGGCCTGACCCGCAAGGCGCTGGAAGCCGCTATCGACGCGGTGCGCGGCGGTGCCGCGGTGAATTCGCAGGAGGCCGAAGGCCAGCGCGAAGCGCTCAAGAAATTCACGCTCGACCTGACCGAGCGGGCTCGCCTCGGCAAGCTGGACCCGGTAATCGGGCGCGATGATGAAATCCGCCGCGCGATCCAGGTATTGCAAAGGCGCACCAAGAATAACCCGGTATTGATCGGTGAACCCGGCGTCGGCAAGACCGCGATCGTGGAAGGGCTGGCGCAACGTATCGTCAATGGCGAGGTGCCTGACACACTCAGGAACAAGCGCGTATTGGCGCTCGATATGGCGGCGCTGGTAGCCGGCGCAAAATACCGTGGCGAATTCGAGGAGCGCCTCAAGGCTGTGTTGAACGAACTGGCGCAGGATGCGGGCCAGAGCATTGTGTTCATCGATGAGATGCATACGATGGTGGGCGCGGGCAAGGCGGAAGGCGCCATGGATGCAGGCAACATGCTGAAGCCGGCGCTGGCGCGCGGCGAGTTGCACTGCATCGGCGCCACCACCCTGGACGAGTATCGCAAATACATTGAAAAGGACGCGGCGCTGGAGCGGCGGTTCCAGAAAATAATAGTTGACGAGCCGAGCGTCGAAGCGACCATTGCCATCCTTCGCGGCCTGTCGGAAAAATATGAAGTGCATCACGGTGTGGAAATTACCGACCCGGCGATCGTGGCGGCGGCTGAGCTGTCGCATCGCTATATCACCGATCGATTCTTGCCGGACAAGGCAATCGACCTGATCGATGAAGCCGCGTCAAAGATCAAGATCGAGATCGATTCCAAGCCGGAAGCGCTGGACAAGCTCGAGCGGCGCCTGATCCAGCTCAAGATCGAGCGTGAAGCGGTGCGCAAGGAAGCGGATGAAGCGTCGCAAAAGCGGCTGGCGCTGATCGAGGAGGAAATCGCCCGGCTCGAACGCGAATATGCGGACCTCGAAGAAATCTGGAAGGCGGAAAAGGCGGCGGTGCAGGGCAGCCAGCACATCAAGGAAGAAATTGAAAAGGCCAGGCTTCAGATGGAAGAAGCCCGCCGCAAGGGCGACTGGCAAAAGATGTCGGAACTGCAGTATGGCCTTCTGCCCGGACTTGAAGCGCAGTTGAAGCAGGCGGTCAGCGGCGAAGCCAAGAGTGGCAAGCCGCGACTGTTGCGAACCCAGGTCGGGGCGGAAGAAATCGCCGAAGTGGTATCTCGCGCGACCGGCATTCCGGTTTCGAAGATGATGCAGGGCGAGCGCGACAAGCTGGTGCACATGGAAGATGAATTACACAGGCGCGTGGTCGGCCAGGATGAGGCGATTACCGCGGTGTCGGATGCGATCCGGCGCTCGCGCGCGGGCCTGGGCGATCCCAACCGTCCTTACGGTTCGTTCATGTTCCTCGGCCCGACCGGCGTCGGCAAGACCGAGTTGTGCAAGGCCTTGGCCTCGTTCCTGTTCGACACCGAAGAGTCGATGATCCGGGTCGATATGAGCGAATTCATGGAAAAGCATTCCGTTGCGCGCCTGATCGGCGCGCCGCCGGGCTATGTCGGATATGAAGAGGGCGGTTACCTGACCGAGGCGGTGCGGCGCAAGCCATACAGCGTGATCCTGCTCGATGAAGTCGAGAAGGCGCATCATGATGTCTTCAACGTATTGCTGCAGGTGCTCGATGATGGCCGGCTGACCGATGGCCAGGGCCGTACGGTAGACTTCAAGAACACCGTGATCGTCATGACTTCCAATCTTGGTTCGCACAAGATCCAGTCGATGGAAGAAGCCGATCCGGGGCTGGTGAAGATTGCCGTGATGGCTGAAGTGCGCTCGCATTTCCGTCCCGAGTTCATCAACCGGGTCGATGAAATCGTCGTGTTTCAGCCGCTCGATGAGAAGCAGATCGGTTCGATCGCGCGAATCCAGCTGCAGGTATTGGAGAAGCGACTGGCCCGTATGGAGATGGGTTTGCAGGTGAGCGACGGCGCCTTGCAAAAAATTGCGGAAGCCGGCTTCGATCCGGTGTACGGCGCGCGTCCGCTGAAGCGCGCGATCCAGCATGAGATCGAAAACCCGTTGTCGAAAGCGATCTTGCAAGGCAAGTTCGGTCCGAAGGATACTATCGTGATCGATGTCGAGCTTGGTGAACTGGTGTTCAGGAAAGCCGGCTGATTCCTGGTCATTCGGTCGCAGGTTGGTTCCGGGTCATCAGCACCCGGAGTTCGAGGGGCTAGCGTCAGCTAGCCCCTTTTTATTTCTACTGTGTCAAAACTGCGATGTCGAGCAATCGATTCACAACGCCGGGCCGTTCGAATCGTAGGTTGGCTTGTAATAAACGGCGGTAAATCAAACGGAAGGAATGTATTTCGACTTACAGAAAATGCTTGATATCCGTTATTATCCAGCATTGTTTTACAAGTAAATCGGTATTGGCCGCTATCGGACGTCGACGTTAAAATGAACTGTATTGCCGGACTCCCGGCAACTGCCGCAACGATGACGGAGCAACAGGCAGGTCCAGCTTCGGCGGCAGAAAATCTTGATATGACAGGAGACAGAAATGAATTCGATTTCCAGGGTGCGAATGGGGTATGGCGCATGAACGACAATACGTCCCTGTCGCATGAAGGCCCGACGGCAATCCTGTCCCGGTTCTTTGCCGATCTCGCCTTCGATACCATTCCCGAACAGGTGGTCGCAAGGATCAAGCTGAGCCTACTCGACAGCCTTGCATGCTGTATACATGGCGCCTCGCTGCCGTGGACGCAGAAAGTCGCCAGCCTGGCCATGGCGGAAGGCGCGGCGCCGGTCGCGTCACTATTCGGCTCCGGCCTGAAGACATCGGTGTCGCTCGCGGCTCTGGTGAATGGAACCGCCGGCCATGCGTTCGAAATGGACGACATTCACAAGGAATCGATCATTCATCCCGGCAGCCTTGCAACCCCTGTCGTGCTCGCGTATGCGCAGGCAAGGAAGGCATACAGTGGCCCGGACCTCATTACCGCCCTCGCGACAGGCTACGAACTGGGTGTCCGAATCGGTAACGCGGCGACAATGGCGCTCTTCTTCCGGGGCTTGCATCCCCAGGGCACCACTGGCGTCTTCGTCGCGGCCGGATCGGCAGCAAAAATGCTCGGGCTCGACGCCAATCAGTTTCTGCACACGCTTGGAATTGCTGCATCGCAAGGATCGGGGCTGATGGCTGCGCAGGAAGGCGCCATGGTGAAACGATTGCATTGCGGCCGCGCGGCGCAAAGCGGCGTTTATGCTGCTTCTCTCGCCGCATCGGGATTCACCGGAATTACCAATGTCCTCGAGGCGCCTTACGGCGGATTTCTGTCCACAATGTCCGGCAGCGCGAATATGGAACGCCTGACCGCCGGACTGGGCGTGAGCTGGGAAATACTGAACGTCGGATACAAGCCGCACGCGAGCGTGACCAGCATCCACGCGGCGCTCGACGGTATGCTGGCTATCATGAACGAGAACGGTCTGTCTGCGGACGACGTGGCATCGGTCAGTGTGGGCCTAAGCCAGATGACCTATACCCACTGTGCATGGGAATACAAGGCACAAGGGGTTACAGCGGCGCAGATGAATCTTTTTTACTGCATGTCGGCTATCGCGCTGGACGGCAGAGTATTTACGGCACAGTTCGAAGAACAACGGCTCAACGATCCGCGCATCATGGCGTTCATCCAGAAAATCGACGCTGCTGTCGACGGCGAAATCGAAGCGATGGGAGCGCCGTTCCGGCACGCAGCGCGCGTAACGGTGATCGATCGTTCCGGCAACCGTCACGAACGGTTAGGGCTTCATCGCCGGGGCAGCCCCGAATATCCCCTCGCCCCGGAGGAAATCACGGCAAAATTCCGGAATGTAGTGTCGGGGCTCCTGCCTGACGGGAAAATTGACCGTGTGATCAGTCTGGTCGACAATCTTGAGGAGATGCGCGATGCGTCGGAATTACTTGAGGCGGTATTCTAACCAGACACCGGCTACGGAAACTGTCAAGAACGATCATGCCGGCGGCACCGGCAGCAATGTGCGTCGCCGGCGACCGCGCCCAAGCGAAAAATTGGCGCCGCCGCCGATCATCGCGAATTTCTGAGCTGCGCTAGCAGCGGCGGCTGGGACATGTGAAGCCGGTTCGCCGCTCCGACAAAGCTAAGCTCTTCCGCGACCGTGACAAAATAACGAAGCTGTTTCAAGTCCATGATATTCGAGCAGCCGATAACTGTGAGCTGAAACCTGTATCGGAACGAAAAGATGCATAAGTTCATGGCCGGCGCCATCGCCCGGCAGCATGACCATTTTCATGGTTCGCTTTCGCAAATTGAAATTGCGACGGTCAGTCGAGCTTCAGGTTGGCTGCCTTGGCGACTTCCTTCCACATCGTCAGCTCGCTGGACAGGATCTTGCCAAATTCGGCCGGCGTCGTACGATACGCTTCCGCCCCTTCACTGACCAGGCGACCTTTCAGTGGTTCCTTGGCGGAGACTTCATTGATCAGCTCATTGAGCTTTTTAACGATGGGTTCCGGCGTTCCGGCCGGCGCGACGACTCCCCACCATGTCGTGATGTTGTAATTCGGGATACCCGATTCCGCCACCGTGGGCATGTTGGGGAATAGCGGCGAACGGGTCGCGCCGGTCATGGCCAGCAGTTCCACGCTGCCGGCTTTTACATGCTGCAGCATGGTCGGCAGCGTGGCAAAGGAGACCGTGGTGCGTCCGGCCAGGAAGTCGACGGTCGCCGGCCCGCTGCCCTTGTAAGGCACGTGGGTAAGATTGGTGCCGGTGCGCTGTTTAAAGAGTTCGCCCGCCAGGTGGGTCACGCTGCCGGTGCCCGATGTGCCGAAATCCAGTCCATCGGGCTTTGCCTTCAGGACTGCAATCAATTGCTGAAGATTTTTTGCCCCGACGTTCTTGTGCGTCACCACCATCAGCGGGCCGCGCCCGATCATGGCGATCGGCGCATAGTCCTTGTTCACGTCATAGGAATTCTTGGTGTCCACCGACGCATGGGTAACGAACGTCGAAGTGACGAACAGCAGCGTATGGCCGTCTGGTTCCGACTTCGCCACGAACCGCGAAGCAATCGCGCCGCCGCCGCCGCCGCGGTTTTCAATAACGACAGACTGGCCAAGTTTTTCAGACAGGTTTCTCGCCAGTTCGCGCGCAATACTGTCGGTGCCGCCGCCGGGGGCGAA
>JAQGMO010000136.1 GCA_028292315.1 Herminiimonas sp.
CACCTGCACCGGTCCGATTATTTCGCCTTCGACCACGCCGAATGATCTGTGCACGAATAACGTGCCGTCCAACGGACTTGACGTGGCCACCACCCAGCATATGACCACGTTCACGCTGGGTCTGGGCGCGCAGGGCCAAATGGTGTATTCGCCTACCCATGCTACCGACAGCAGCGGGGATTTTTACGATATCAAGATGGGCACCACCGCCAATTCCACCGCCGGCATCTGCTCCTGGCAAACCGGCGGCGCATGCAACTGGCCGACCCCATCGTCCGACTCGATCGCCAATATCGATGACTTGTGGCATGCGGCGATCAACGGGCGCGGTTCCTACTTCAGCGCGAGCGAACCGGAATCCCTGTCGAGCGGCCTGACCAAGACGCTGCAGACAATTATCAATACCCCGCGTCCGGGGACGGCGGCGGCCGCCGCCAGCAGCAATCCGAACATCAGCAGCAGCGACAATTATGTTTTCAGTTCATCTTATAAATCGGTGGAATGGTATGGCGAGCTGATCCGCCAGCAGATCGACGCCAACAGTGCGCTAACGGAGCCGCAGTGGTCTGCAATGCGCCTGCTCGATTGCGCCACAACACCCTGGACCGCTGCGACCACCTATGCGCCGGGCAGCAATTATGCTAACGGTGGCGTTTGTTATACCGTGACGACCGCCTATTCATCGGGCGCGGCGTTCGGCAGCACCGATACCGATAACACTGCGGTGGTTCCCGGAACGCCCAGCACCCGTACTATCTATACAAAGGGCGCCAGCGGCCTGATTCCATTTCAATGGGGCAATCTGTCTGCAACGCAGCAGGGTTATTTCACCAAGCCAGCGGTTGCCGGCTTATCGCAATTCTGCGCCACCGGCGGAACCTGCCTTACCACCACCGAGCAAAACAATAACACCATCGCCACGGGCGGCGCGGCCGGCGAGGCGCTGGTCAATTTCCTGCGCGGAGACCGCAGCAACGAAGAAAGATATTTCCGTAAGCGCTTCCATGTGCTGGGCGATATCGTATCGTCAGAAGCCAGATATGTGAAAACCCCGTTGTTCCGGTACGCCGATCCCGGCTACAGTGCGTATAGAACGGCCCAGGTCAATCGTGCCGGTATGGTCTATGTCGGCGCCAACGACGGCATGCTGCATGCCTTTAGCGCGGAAACCGGTCAGGAGGCATGGGCTTATATTCCCGAAGCCGTGCTGCCGCAAATACATAAGCTGGCCGACAAGACTTATTCGGCAAACCACCAGTATTTCGTCGACAATTCGCCAGATGTCGGCGATATCTGTCCAAGCGCTCCCGCATCGGCTTGCAGTGGCACACAATGGAAGACCATCCTGGTAGGCGGCCTGAACCGTGGCGGAAAGAGTTACTACGCGCTGGATGTAACGAATCCGGCCGCACCGGCCTTGCTATGGGAATTTACCAACGCTGAGCTCGGCTATTCTTATGGCAATCCAAAGATCACCAAACTGAAGAACGGAACCTGGGTGGTGCTGCTCACCTCGGGCTATAACAATACGGATGGTTCCGGCCGCCTGTACGTGCTTAATGCCTATACCGGCGCCCTCATCAGAACCATCGTCACCGGGGCTGGCAGCGCCGCTTCCCCGAGCGGCCTCGCACGTATCAGCGCGCATGCGCTTGAACCGATGATCGACAATACGACGGTAGCAGTCTACGGCGGCGATTTGCTCGGCAATCTGTGGCGTTTTGATATCAACGGTGATATCGGCGCTGCCGGTCATGAAGCGCATTTGCTGGCTACTTTCAGAGACGCGAGCGGCAACCTGCAACCGATCACCTCGAAGCCGCTGGAAGCCACCATCAATGGCAAGACTGTCGTATATGTAGGCACCGGCCGCTATCTGGGTACGACGGACGTTTCCGACAGCCGGTTGCAAAGCTTCTATGCCGTCATGGACAGGCGGGACACGACGACGCATTCCAATCCGCGCGCCACAGGCAGCGGTTTCGTCGCGCAGTCGCTGAGTGCGGGAGCCTGCCCGCAGGGAGCGGCGGTAACGGTGTGCAGCGCCGGCCAGACAGTGCGTACCAGCAGCAACAACGCGGTCAACTGGGCTACTGCAAGCGGTTTTTACGTGGATTTCCTCAATGGCGGCGAGCGCGCCAGCAGCGATGCGACGCTGGGCTTGGGCACGCTGCTGTTTACCACGATTACGCCTCGTGCCACGAGTGTGAGCGCGTGCGGCGCGGAAGGACCGGATAATTCAGCGAGCTTTGTGTATGCATTGGATTATCTTACCGGCGGGGCGGTGGTCGGTTCCAACAACGTGGTTGGCGTGAGCCTGGGCAGCGGAATGGTGACTCGCCCGATCCTGGTTGCGCAGTCGGATGGCACGGTGAGGGCGTTGATCCGCGCTTCCGCCGGCGGAGGCGGGGGCATTGACCTTGGCGGAACGCTGATTCGCACGCCGCCGATAAAACCGCCTTCCGGCGGTGGGACGCGTCGTGTTTCATGGCGTGAACTGGTCGATTAAAATCGGAAATCCAATCGGCGGAAGAACGGAAACGTTTTTTCGCCGCTTTCCGCCGCTTTTTGTCTCAGCAGGATCCACTTGCTCTTGAATTATTTTCGAAATCGTCCGTTTCTACTGCTTTCCGTGGTCTTTCATCTCGGCCTTGTATTTGCGCTCGGTCCTGGCGGCAGGCCGGAAACCGGGGTAAAGCAGCACAACGCCCTGACAGTGGACCTGCTGCAGTCGCGTCAGCCGCCAAGCGTTCCCACCTCAGTGCATGCCGAACACGCCGCGAGCACGCAGGTGAACGTCGCGGATGATGCGCTGAAGGAGGAAGATGCATTGGCGGAAGACGCGGGCGATCCCGGGCCGGTTGCCGAAGCAGCTGCTTCCCAAAATCCATTAGTCCCGTTGCCGGCGCCGGTTGAGCCGCGCTATTACCGCGCGCAAGATTTAACGGAACGGCCGCGCGTACTGCAGGATATCGAACCCTGGCTGCGCCTGGCGATAGACGGCGTCCGCACCCAGGCGATCGTCCTGCGCCTGCTGATCAATGAATACGGTGATATCGACAAAGTGGAAATTGACCGGTCCGACCTGTCGCCGGCCGCCGAAGCCGCCGTCGCCGATGCCTTTTCGAAAATCCGCTTTCTGCCCGGCAAACTCGACGCAGCTTCCGTAAAAAGTCAGATGAAGATCGAGGTAACGTTGGAGGCGCCGTCTGCGGCGCCGGTCATCGTGCTCGAAGAAATCACGCTGAAAAAAAATTAGTTTCCCTGTTTTCGGCAGGCCGGCCGGGCGATTGCCCTTACAATGGCGGCATGAACACACCCGCAACACCTTCCTTTTCAGCACTAGACCCGTCGCTGGTTCTCGATGCGCTCGATAGCCTCGGTTTTCATGGCGATGGCAGACTGCTGGCGCTCAACAGCTATGAAAACCGCGTCTACCAGATCGGCATGGAAGAGGGCCCGCCGCTGGTGGCGAAATTCTATCGGCCGGCGCGCTGGTCCGATGAGGAAATTCTGGAAGAGCATGCATTTGTGCAGGAACTGGTTGAGCGGGAAATCCCGGTGGTTCCGGCAATGAACGTGGCCGGACAAACCTTGCACCGGTTTAATGAATTTCGATTTGCCGTTTTTCGCATGCATGGCGGACGTGCCCCGGAACTCGAAGACCGCGCTACGCTGGAATGGATGGGGCGCTTCATCGGCCGTATCCATGCGATCGGGGCGCTGACCCCGTTCTGCGCGCGTCCGGCGCTCGATAGCGTCACCTTCGGCGAAGAACCGCGCGATTATTTGCTGGCGCATGGCTTTATCCCCGATGGATTGCGCGCGGCTTACGGTAGCGTGGTCGAGCAGGCGCTGGCTGGCGTACGCGCATGCTTCGATCGCGCCGGCGAGACCTCGCTGCTGCGGCTGCATGGCGACTGTCATTGCGGTAATGTCTTGTGGACCGACGCCGGACCGCATTTTGTCGACTTCGACGATAGCCGCATGGGTCCGGCGGTGCAGGATTTGTGGATGCTGCTATCGGGCGAGCGCACGGACATGGTGCGGCAGCTATCGGATTTACTCGCGGGCTATGAAGATTTTTTCGATTTCAATCCGCGCGAGCTGCACCTGGTCGAAGCGTTGCGCACCTTGCGCCTGATTCATTATTCAGCCTGGCTGGCCCGGCGCTGGGATGATCCGGCCTTTCCGCTTGCGTTTCCCTGGTTTAATACCGAACGCTATTGGCAGGACCGGATACTGGAGTTGCGTGAGCAAATTGCGTTAATGGACGAGCCGCCGCTGTGGCCGGCTTGAATTTATAGATCGTACCGATTATTTATGGAAAAAATTCGATTCGGCATTATCGGCGGCAGCGGACTATACAAGATGGAAGGCTTGCAGGATGTGCGCGAAATCCGTATTGACACGCCTTACGGCGCGCCATCGGACGCCATCGCCGCCGGTACGCTGGAGGGCGTGCCCGTCGCGTTTCTGGCGCGGCATGCCCGCAGCCATGCATTCCTGCCGACCGAGATTCCTTACCGCGCGAATATCTGGGCATTGAAATCGTTGGGCGTGGAGTACCTGATATCGGTCTCCGCGGTCGGTTCGCTCAAGGAGGCGCTGGCGCCGCGCCACATGATATTGCCCGATCAGTTCATCGACCTCACGAAGCGGCGCGAGGGGACATTCTTCGGCGACGGCGCGGTGGCCCATGTCAGTCTCGCGCATCCGGTCTGCAGCGAACTGAGCGAGACCATAGCGCAGGCATTTTCCGATTGCGCGCTGCCCGAAGCCGTCCTGCACCGCGGCGGGACCTATGTCTGCATCGAAGGTCCGTCCTTTTCCACCTATGCCGAATCGCAGCTTTACCGCACCTGGGGCGCATCCGTGATCGGCATGACGAACATGCCGGAGGCCCGGCTGGCGCGGGAAGCGGAAATCGCCTATGCGACGCTGGCGCTGGTGACTGATTTCGATTGCTGGCATCCGGGCCATGCCCATGTGACGGCCGAAATGGCAATCAGCAACCTGCTGCATAACGCAGTCAACGCGCAAACGCTGCTGCGCGCCTGCATCAGGCGGCTGAACGCGTCGCCGCCGGCATCGCCGGCGCATTCGGCGCTCGCTCAGGCAATGGTTACGCCCCCGGCGGCAATGCCGGCGGCGACGCGGGACAGGCTGGCGCCATTGTTGGGAAAATATCTTTGACTGCCCGGTCGTCGTTATAAAATGACTGGCACATATAGTCATTTTAAACTAAGCTGACGTCAATATCAGGCGCGGA
>JAQGMO010000172.1 GCA_028292315.1 Herminiimonas sp.
GCAAATACAATGCGGAAGCCGCGATGAGCGCGGCAAGGGGCACCAGCAGCCTGAGCCGCAATACCTTTAGCAGGGACACGAGTGATAGTCGCTTTCATTGATGTTCGATCGAGCTGGCGAAGCCGGCTCGTCCACATAGCTTAACGCAACTTGTGAATACCCTATCTTAAATGCTGCCGCCGTGATTGGCTAAACAATTTGATTCCGGACTCCTGTCACATGCCTGGCCAGGAAGTCGGCGGTCCGCGGTAGGCGGCGCCGAAGCCGATGTTATAGGCTTTCGCGCTGTCGACCTGGGTGTAGGTCAGCGGCAGATTGAAAATCAGCTAGCGGCGCGGATCGAGATCGGAACTGATCGTGTAGGAAACAGGCACCGTCAAGCTATTGCTGTTGATCCCATTCGTGCGTATGGAACTGAGGCGGGCGCCGATGCCGATCAGGTCGTCGCTGGACGCGCCATCGGCCTTGCTGCCGCTGACGAAATTGGAAAACCCATTGGCGAAATCGTTTGACACCGTTTGCGACATCAAGCTGTTCGGATTGCCCGCGATCGGATCATACGGCGATTCTTCCACCAGTTTTTTCATGATCCGGTTGAGAATATCGCCGCCATTCTTTTTCATGAAATCTGCGTACAGGTGCTGGCTCTCTTCACGTGTTGCGCCGGCAAACGATTGACGGATGCCCAGCGATGGAACGTCGAACACCAGTTCGGTGGCGCCTGCGGTCGGGTAGGCCACGACCATGCCGAGTCCGCGGAAATTCATGTCCAGAATGGCGCGCTCGGTGCCGGAATAATTCGAGAACTGCGTATGCAGATTTTCAAACTTCGGAAATTCCAACACTTTTTCGGCGCTATCCAGGCCGAACGTGCGGGTTTGCGTGCCGAGTCCGACGACCGTGCCCGTTATCGTAAATAAATCGGCGGCGCCGGCCGAGTGAAAAGCACCGAAAATACCGATCGCGAGAGCCAGTGACTGAAACGCATGCGTTGTCCCCTTGACAATTCGATTCGCGAGAAATGGTGATCTCTGCAACCATTGCCGAAGACTCCAAGCGAGGATTTCATCAGCAGGAAACACAACACGGGAAGTTTCTTTTTATCAAGTGTTAAGGAGCAACAGATGATTGTTGGTCGACCCATGCGTCACAGGCGCAACAGAATCAGGATCAGCGGGACGCCGCTGTTGCGCGGTTGGCGCAATCGGAGTGGAACTGCGCGAGATCAAGGCCAAATAAGAATGGCGCAATACGATGCACCATACGCTTATCCGCAAACCATGCCGGCATCTTGGCCAGCAGGCGCCGGGTCAGCAATTTGAACCGAGTTCGAACCCAGTTAGAACCGACAACGACTAAACAGGAGCGTCATGAAAAACTCCCTATTGGCTGCGGCATTACTTTCCTCCCTCGCATTAGTGGCATGCAAGAAGAAAGAAGAGCCAGCTACCACGCCGCCAGCGTCTACTGCCCCGGATACAACGCCGGCCCCTTCAACACCGTCTGCTACCACGACGCCGACCACGCCGTCGGAGCCGTCCGCCACGACGCCTTCCACGCCGTCGACAGCGCCGGGTTCGAGCCCGGGTTCATCTACAGCGCCGACCACGCCTTCAACGCCGGGCAGCGAAGGCGAGTCGAAGGGATCTACGGGCTCCACTGGCGGGGCCACGTCCCCAGGCGGGACAACCAAGTAGCCATGGTGAAGCAGACGCAAAAAAGCCCGCTATCTTTAACGATGCGGGCCATAACTGCGTACCATTAAGTGGTTGGGTGACTAATCCAACCGGGAAATTTGATTGTAATGCCGTCGGGAAGTTCCTGGATAAGTAACAATTTTATCCTGTTCGAGTAACAATTTTAGACGCCTTTTAAGCCTCGGGTACTGTGCGCTGTCCGGCAATGGCTGGCCTGCTTTCGCAAACCTCGGCCTCGCGAATAATGGCGGCGGAATTGACCTGGCATGCCCAGGCTAACCCTTTACTTCGGCGCGGCCGGGCTTTCCGTCCCGGAACTGCCGTGCATAGGCTTTTCCTTATGCGCCTTAGCATCCTTTTTATGAGCCCGGGGTTTGTGTCCAGCCGAGCCGGACGCGCCCGCCCCGCTAGTCCCGCTTGCTCCGTAGGTCTGCTGTTGCCGCCCCTCCTGCGCCGCGACAACCTCCGCTGCCCTGCGCTCCACTTGGGATACGATCTCGGGATCGGTGCTTTCAATGATGCCACCTTCCGCCGCAAGCTTTTCCATGATATTTTGCGGAAACGCCGCGCTCGCACTCATCAGCAACGGCAAAGCGATCCAGTATGCTTTGTTCATGACGCGCTCCGGTCTTAAAAAAATATGGATATGAATCGGATTGCAGAGTTCCGCCGCTTTTGCGCTACATCAGATGAATCGTGTATCCGCCTGCTTGGGTCATGGCCTTTTGTACTGCAAGATGGCTGGCAATTCAGGGGTTGCCTGATGTTTGCCTGACCGGCAGTCATGGCCTGGAACTGCTTGCCGGATAATCTGACCGGTTCCGCAGAGGTGCGTGCCCGGCGCTCTAGCCGCGCCACCGCATCCGGCGCCGATCCCAGGCGTCGCGTTTTTCATCGCTTCATTCATCTTTTACGGAGCTTCTGTTCGCGCCGCGCCATCTCGATCAGATCCCAGCCGAGCTGCCGCCGGATTTCAACCTGGTCGGGTGGCGGGCGGTGTTCACCCTGGCGGCGCAGCATATAATCGCGCACCTGTTCCTTGGATGGCTTGTCTGTCATGCTCATGGTTTTCCTCCTTGAACTGCATAATGCTGAAACGGCGCAACAGGGGCGTCTGTTGACAACAGACCGTGCGCGTTTGTAACCGCTCGTAACGCGGCTACGGGCCGGAGAGTTCAATCTGCTATCGCTGGCAGCATTCCGGAATCCCTGGTTTCATTTAACAGCTTGCGGTCTCTGCCTACTCTTAGTAACTTTCGGTTGCACGTGGTTGCCGATTATTAATAAAATCGGACAAGATTAATTTTTGGCATGAGCAGCTGACTGGAACATGAAACCGGGAAATGATAAGGTCCGACCTGGATTTCAAGAATAACAATTATCCTTTCGTATACATGGTCCGGAGCCAGGGATGAAGAATGCGACGCTGCGTCAGCTGAAGGTATTCGAAACCGTCGCGCGAAACTTAAGCTACTCGCGCGCCGCCGAGGAATTACATCTGACCCAACCGGCAGTATCGACCCAGGTGAAAACGCTCGAAGGCCACGTCGGACTCCCCCTGTTCGAACAGCTCGGCAAGAAGATTTACCTTACTCCCGCCGGTACCGAACTGCTCCACTTCAGCCGCGAAATCATCCAGAAATTCCAGGAGGCCGAAGAAGCGCTCACCCAATTCAAAGGCATTTCGGGCGGCAAGCTGAACGTCGCCGTCATCAGCGCCGGCGATTATTTTTTTCCCCGCCTGCTGGTCGAGTTCGCGCGCCGGCATGCGGGCGTGACGCTGAATCTTACCGTCCACAATCGGGAAGAGCTGTTAGGGCTGCTGGCAAACAACCTGACCGACTTAGCCATTATGGTCCGGCCGCCAAAAGACCTGGATACGATGCACGAGTCGTTTGCGCCGCATCCCTACGTGATCGTGGCGCCGCCGGACCATCCTCTCGCGAACAAAAAAAGAATCAGCATGGCGACGCTGAAGCGTGAGCCGTTCGTGGTTCGTGAAAAAGGATCGGACACCTGGAACTCCATGGAAGAAGGTTTCGGCGAACACCTGGCGAGTCTCAACATCGCAATGGAAATCAAGAGTACGGAAACGATCAAGCAAGCCGTTATCGCCGGCATGGGCATCAGCTTCCTGTCGGCCCACACGATCAGCCTTGAGCTGCAGGCGGGGAGTCTCGCCATTCTCGATGTCCAGGGTTTCCCGGTAATGCTGAACTGGTATGTCGTGCACCGAAAGAACAAGCGCTTGCCCCCGGTTGCGCTCGCATTCAAGAATTTCTTGCTCAATGATGGCGCAGAGTTGGTTCAAAAAATCCTGCGCTTTGACCCGGTACATGCAAGAAAAAGAAAATAACCTGACGAATTCTTTAATTTCGTTGCTTTTATGAATATTTCAGAGGTAGCATATATGACTGATTGACATTTTTATATGTAACGTTTGTTCAGAAATACGAATTTTTCAGAACAGCTTGAGACCAAGGCAAATCGGAGTTGAATTAGATGAAGGACGTATCGGTCAAAGCTGGACGCAGGCGCAACTGGAGTGGCATTGCCCTGGTAATCGCGCTGTGTATTTTTTGGCAGGCTAGTGTTTCAAGCGGACTCGTCGTTAGTCCGAACTGGCCCGCACTGTCAACCGTTTTACGCGCCATGCTGGAAGGATTCAGCAGCGGCGAGTGGATCACGGTATTCGGCTCCAGCCTTTATCGGATGATGACCGGATATTTCCTCGGATGTGCGGCAGGTATCACGGTCGGCGTATTGCTTGCCACGAATCGCACGGTGCAAGCCATTTTCGGACCGACCCTCGAGCTGCTGAGGCCAATACCGATTCCGGCCGTCATTCCGCCGCTGATCTTCATACTCGGCGTCGACAACACCCTCAAGATCTTCGTGATTGCATTTTCGGTATTTTTCCCCGTGCTGATCAGCACGCATTCCGGCGTGCTCGCGGTCGACCCCCTGCACATGCAGGTTGCCCGCACATTCCGGCTGCCCACCGTCAGGCGCGTGCTGCGGGTGCAGCTGCCGTCGGCCATTCCCTATGTCCTGACCGGCATGCGGACCAGTCTCGCGCTGTCGTTGATCGTCACCGTAATTGCGGAAATGATCGCCGGTTCGGAAGGAATCGGTTATTACATCGTGTCGATGCAGTACGCCATGCGCGCAGCCGACATGTACGCGGCCGTGCTGATGCTATCGGCCATTGGTTACCTGCTTAATACGATCTTCGTTGCATTGGAAGCACGGGCGATAAGGTGGGCACGGCAAAACGAAGAGAGGATGAAGCAATGAGTGCAGTACCGATTACCACGCCACCCGTTCCGAATGACCCAGGCGCGTTCATATCCTTGCAAGGTGTTGGAAAACACTATGGCGAGGGCGATGCAACAGTCGACGCGATCGGCTCTGTGACACTCGACATTCGACAAGGGGAATTTGTTTCCATTGTCGGCCCGAGCGGATGCGGAAAGTCGTCCCTGCTGCAGATCGTCGCCGGGCTGCTGGCGGGATCGCGCGGGACAGTGCACATCGCAGGCAGACCGGTCACGGAGCCGCCGGCGTCGCTGGTTTATCTCTTTCAGCAATATTCGCGTTCCCTGTTTCCATGGATGACAGCCCGTGAGAATGTCCGTTTCGCGTTCGAGCACCATGGCCGGCTGGACCGGAAGGCATCCGATGAGCGGTGCGAAAAATATCTTTCGATGGTCGGGCTGCGCGACAACATCAATCGCTATCCATGGGAAATGTCAGGCGGCATGCAACAGCGCCTGGCAATTGCGCGGGCGCTTGCGGCCGAGCCTAAAGTGCTGCTGCTCGATGAACCATTTTCAGCGGTGGACGCGTTGACGCGGATGGAACTGCACGATTTGATGCTGCGGCTCTGGAAAATGACGGGCCTGACCATTTTGCTGGTTACGCATGACGTGGATGAGGCGGTATTCCTGTCCGACCGGATTGCATTGCTGTCGCCGCGGCCGACGCAGATCGCCGCTGTGTACACGAATCATTTGCCGCGTCCGCGACACCAGGTTTCCACACGCGAAGAGCCGGAGTTCCTGGCGCTGCGCAACCAGCTGTTGCGGCGCCTGCTGGGAGCGCCGGCCGAATCATGAGCAGACCAGCGAATCGTTTATCGGGAGCCGGGGCGGCGCTGCGCGCATACCTGCCCGGCCTCGGCTTCATCCTTGTTTGTCTGGCCATCCTCGAAGCGTGCGTCCGGTCCGGCCAGATCAGTCCGGCCATTGCGCCGCTTCCGACCACGGTGCTGACGCGTTTTGGCGCGCTTGCCGCCACCGGCGAACTGTTCGGTCCGGTGCTGCATACGGTCGGACTGGTTATCGCGGGCTGGCTCGGTGCGGTCGTGGTCGGCGTGCTGGCCGGGTTGATGATGGGTTTCGACCGCCGGATTCATGCATTGCTCGAGCCGCTGGTGGAACTGATCCGGCCAATCCCGAAACCGGCGCTGCTCCCCCCGCTCATGCTGCTGCTCGGGCTGGGCATCAAGATGGAAATTGCAATGGTTTTCATCGGCGCCCTCTTTCCGGTTCTGATCGCAACCACCCAGGCAGTCAGGGCGATCGACCCGGTACAGATCGACGTCGGCCGCACGTTGCGGGTCGGCCGCCTGCGGCTGCTGTATGCGATCGTGATCCCGGCCAGCCTGTCCATGATCATGTCGGGCATGAAGGTCAGCCTGTCGCTGGCGATCGTGCTTGCGGTACTGTCCGAAATGCTTACCGGTTCATACGGCCTTGGCGGCACGATCATGGACCTGCAGCGCTCGTTCCGCGTCAACGACATGTACGCATGGGTGCTGGCGCTGGCGCTGGTCGGCATGCTGCTCGCACGCGGATTCGAATGGCTTGAAAAGAAACTCGTTTTCTGGCACGGCGGCGCCTGAGCCCGCGCACCATTTTTTCCATCAGGGAGTTCATATGAGCAAGTTGAAGTTTCGCCGCTTTGTTTTACAGGCCGGATGTGTTGCAGCGCTCGCCGCCGCCGGAATCGGCAGCGCCCAGGCGCAGGAAAAGACGCGTCTGCGGGTAAGCGTCATTCCGATCGTCGACGTCGCGCCAATCTACGCGGCAATCAAGGAAGGCTACTTCAAGGCCGAAGGACTGGAAGTCGATACCTCTCCGGTGGCCGGCGGCGCCGGTGGAATTCCCGGCCTGATGGGTGGCGCTTACGACTTCGTGTTTTCGAATGTCGTTTCGATTGTTCTGGCGCGCTCCCAGGGACTGCCGCTTAAAATCGTTGCGCCCGGAAGCGCGGCCCGCAATACCCCTCCCGATCTCGCCGCGGTATTCGTGCGCAAAGGGGAAAACCTGAAACGCGGCGCTGATCTTCAGGGCAAGAGCATGGCGGTCAATACGCGCAACAATATTATCTGGCTGTATGGACGTGAATGGGTCGCCCAGACCGGTGGCGATGCAAACAAGGTCAATTACCGCGAAGTGCCGTTCCCACAGATGACGGATGCGCTCAAGGGCAAGCAGGTCGACTCGATATTTGTGGTCGAGCCGTTTGTCTCCAAGGCACTCGC
>JAQGMO010000239.1 GCA_028292315.1 Herminiimonas sp.
TCGGGTTGCAACGTTACGGTAGGCCTTCGCAAGGACGGTGCGTCCTGGAACAAGGTCAAGAATGCCGGCCTCAACGTGGCCGAAGTCAATGAAGCCGTCAAGAATGCCGACGTCATCATGATTTTGCTGCCTGATGAGAACATCGCACAGGTTTACAAAGAAAATGTCCATCCGCATGCCAAAGAAGGCGCCGTGCTGGCCTTTGCTCACGGCTTCAATGTGCATTATGGCCAAGTTGTGCCGCGTGCCGACCTTGACGTGATCATGATTGCGCCGAAGGCACCCGGACACACCGTACGTTCGACCTATGCACAGGGTGGCGGCGTGCCGCACCTGGTGGCCGTGTACCAGGACAAATCAGGCATCGCACGCGATATCGCGCTGTCCTATGCAATGGCAAACGGCGGCGGCCGTGCCGGCATCATTGAAACCAATTTCCGCGAAGAGACTGAAACCGATCTGTTCGGCGAGCAGGCGGTATTGTGCGGCGGTACGGTCGACCTGATCAAGGCAGGCTTTGAAACGCTGGTCGAAGCCGGTTATGCGCCGGAAATGGCTTACTTCGAGTGCTTGCACGAGTTGAAGCTGATCGTCGACCTGATCTATGAAGGCGGCATCGCCAACATGAACTATTCGATTTCGAACAATGCCGAATACGGCGAGTATGTCACCGGCCCGCGCATCGTTACCGAAGATACCAAGAACGCCATGCGTCAGGTCTTGAAAGATATCCAGACCGGTGAATATGCCAAGAGCTTCATTCTCGAAAACCGCGCCGGCGCGCCGACACTGCAGTCACGCCGCCGCCTGACGTCCGAGCATCAGATCGAAGAAGTCGGCGCCAAGCTGCGCGCGATGATGCCGTGGATCGCCAAGAACAAGCTGGTTGACCAGTCGAAAAACTGATAAGCGTGTTACGAAAGCCGGGCGGCAGCGCCCGGTGACGCATGACAAAGGGCATACTCCGTGTATTGCCCTTTTTTTTTCCCCTTTGTTTTGCCCCTTTTCTATTGGAGAACGTGCATGTCGGTCTTTGGAAACCTGGTTCTTTCAACTGTTTTATTTGCCGTTACCTTGCCCTCGCAGGCACAGGCACCCGGTCGCGCGCAAGCGCCTGCGGCCATCCAGACCAGCGGCGCGCTCATCGTTGTGCCCGCCTTCGGCGAAGTAAAGCAGGCCAATGATGAAGCGCGGCTAACGCTGATGATCGAGGAGCAGGACAAGGACAAGGCGGCCGCCGCATCGCGCGTCAACCAGAAAATGAAGCAGGGCGCCGATATTGTCCGGCGCGAAGATCCCGGCGCCACGCTCAAGACCCGCGGCTATTACACTTACCCGGTCTACCCTGAAGAACAACCTCAGCCACGCCAGAGCAACCGGGCCAGGCAGCCTGCCAGCTGGCGCGTCGGCCAATACCTTGAAGTGACCACCACCAATCTCACCGGTTTGCCGAAGATGGTCGCCGCGGCGCAGCGTCTGCTCGCGGTCAACAGTATTTCTTTTGGCCTCACCGATGCGACGCTCCGCAAACTCGATGAGCGGCGAATCGCGGCTGCTTATGAAAACCTGACTGATCGTATCGCCTCGATCGCCAGGGCAATGGGCCGCAATGCGAGCGATGCGCTACTCGATACAGTCGATTTTGAAGCCTCGGGCGCCTATGCGCAGGCACAGGATAGCGCGCCCAAGATGGCGATGCGTTCGGCTGCCATGACGGAAGCGGCGCCGGTCGAAGAGCCAAGTTTCGAGCCGGGCGAGACAACGCTGCAGATGCGGGTTGTCGGCAAAGTCAGATTCAAATAAAAACCGGTTCAAATAAAAACATGACGGCTGCGCATGCCGGGTCGGCAGCGCGCCGGCATTACGCGGGGGTTACATTTCATCGCCCGTCGTCTAGAATAGCCTCGTTTCCAGTTTCCGGCCCCCACAGAATAGCAGCGGGTTTTATCGGAAATTGTTAAGACTTTACGCATCACACTGAAATGGAATAGACATGTCAACTTTCAATCGCCGCAAAGTCAAGGGCGGCACGCCCCGGTTTGCCAAAGCGACCCGTGCCTTCAGGCACAGCTTGCGGCGTCCGCGCCTCGACGAGGATGAACTGGTGCGCCCGACACTGCGGCGGCGCGGTATTTACCTGTTGCCGAACGCGTTCACCACGGCCGCGCTGTTTTGCGGTTTTTACGCCATCGTGATGGCGATGAACCTGAAGTTCGATCAGGCCGCCATCGCCATCTTTGCCGCCATGGTGCTGGACGCGGTCGACGGCCGGGTGGCGCGGCTGACCAACACGCAAAGCGAATTCGGCGCCCAGTATGACAGCCTGTCCGATATGGTTTCCTTCGGCGCCGCGCCGGCGCTGGTCATGTATGAGTGGTCGTTGCGCGGCCTCGGAAAATGGGGCTGGCTGGCCGCCTTTGTTTATTGCGCAGGCGGAGCGCTGCGGCTGGCGCGCTTCAATACCAATATCGCCGTGGTCGACAAACGCTATTTTCAAGGCATGCCTAGTCCGGCTGCGGCGGCGCTCGTCGCCGGCTTCATCTGGCTGATGGATGACCTCGGTTTCGCCGGCACCGACCTGACCTGGGCTGCATGGACCATTACCCTGTTCGCGGGACTGACCATGGTTACCAATGTGCCGTTCTATAGTTTTAAGGACATCAATTTTCGAAAGTCGGTGCCGTTCATCGCCATTTTCGTCATTGTGCTGTGCTTTGTTGCGGTATCCAGTGATCCGCCGAAGGTATTGTTCGGACTGTTCATCCTGTACGGATTGTCGGGATATGTTATTTATTTTTGGCGCCTGATCAAGGGGAAGCCGGTCAGCATCATTCAGACCGAGCCGGAGCCAGCGGATGAAGATCATAAGGATTAGGCATCTGTTTTGCGGGGCCGGATCCAGGCCCTGTTCAAGAGGCAAACCCGGTAAACCCTGCGCCCCCAGCAAACAGTTGCACTTTTCCGGAAATCCGCTTATAGTTTTTGAATGTCAAGCGAAATCGCAATCTCCGTATCCGCAACACGCGACAGCCTTTTAACAGGCCTGTCGCTATCGCTATTCCTGCTGCGCTAGCGCGCAGACACCCTAGCCCCCCAATTTGTGAATTTCCCGGCCCATGCTCCCAAAAGCAAGGGCAGGTGAAAAACATTTAGCAGCTTTTTGCACCAGTTATCGACCACCCGACCAACCGACCAACGCAATTATAGAAATTTCCCAAGGAGCACAGCATGGCCGCCAGTTCATCAGACCGATTGATCATATTCGACACGACCCTGCGTGACGGCGAGCAGTCGCCGGGTGCGTCGATGACCAAAGATGAAAAAATCCGGATTGCGAAACAGCTGGAGCGCCTGAAGGTGGATGTGATCGAAGCCGGTTTTGCCGCTTCGTCGGAAGGCGATTTTGCGGCGATCAAGGCGATCGCCGGCTTGATCAAGGATTCGACCGTATGTTCATTGTCGCGTGCGAATGACCGCGATATTTCACGCGCGGCCGAAGCGCTGGCGCCGGCCGAGCGCAAACGGATCCACACCTTCATTGCAACCTCGCCCTTGCACATGGAAAAAAAGTTGCGCATGACGCCGGACCAGGTATTCGAACAGGCGAAATTGGCGGTGCGGTTTGCGCGCCAGTTCACTGACGACGTTGAATTCAGTCCGGAAGACGGTAGCCGTTCCGACATGGATTTCCTGTGCCGCGTGATTGAAAGCGTGATCGCCGAGGGTGCCAGGACCATCAATTTTGCCGATACGGTCGGTTATGGCGTGCCGGAGCTGTATGGGAAAATGATCAGAACGCTGCGCGAGCGCATACCGAATTCCGACAAGGCGGTATGGTCGGTGCATTGTCACAACGACCTTGGCATGGCGGTTGCCAATTCGCTGGCCGGCGTAATGATCGGCGGTGCGCGGCAAGTGGAATGCACCATCAACGGCCTCGGTGAACGCGCCGGCAATACCGCGCTGGAAGAAATCGTGATGGCGGTGCGGACCCGCAAGGATCACTTCAATCTCGATATCGGGGTTGATCAGACGCAACTCGTGTCGACTTCAAAGCTGGTGTCCCAGATTACCGGTTTCACGGTGCAGCCGAACAAGGCAGTGGTCGGGGCCAATGCATTTGCCCACGCCTCGGGCATCCACCAGGATGGCATACTGAAGGCGCGCGATACCTACGAAATCATGCGTGCCGAAGACGTGGGCTGGAGCGCTAACAAAATTGTATTGGGCAAGCTGTCGGGCCGCAATGCGTTCAAGCAGAGGCTTGAAGAACTCGGCATCGCACTCGATTCGGAGACCGAAGTCAATGCCGCCTTCAGCCGCTTCAAGGAGCTGGCCGATCGCAAGTCCGAGATCTTTGATGAAGACATCATGGCGCTGGTCTCGGACGAGCAGCATTCGCACGACAATGAGTATTACCGTTTCGTATCGCTGTCGCAGCATTCGGAAACCGGTGAAAGGCCGAAGGCCCGGGTCGTATTTTCCATCGAAGGCAAAGAAGCCACCTGCGAGGCGGAGGGCAACGGTCCGGTGGATGCGATTGTTAACGCGATCGAATCGAAAACCGAGAGCGGCTGCGAGCTGTTGCTGTTTTCGGTGAACGCCATTACGACCGGCACCCAGTCCCAGGGCGAGGTGACGATGCGGCTGTCCAAGGCTGGACGGATCGTGAACGGCGTGGGGGCGGATCTCGATATCGTGGTTGCATCCGCCAAGGCATACCTGTCGGCACTGAACAAGCTGCAATCGAAGGCGGAAAAGCTGAATCCGCAGATGTGATCAGGCCGGGCGGCGGGCAGTGAGGCCCGTCGCCCCCGATCGTCACATTCTTCCCATGAAGCCGCCCATTCCCGGCGTGCGGCGCCGGTCCGGCGCATTCATCATCTGGCGCACCGTGCCGGCGTCATCGAAATGCACATGCATTACCGAATCCCAGACATTGCTTTCGCGGTAGGGGTAGGACCAGACTTCCAGTTTCGGAAGCGACAGATAGGAGGTCTCGCTCGGCGCTCCGATCGTACGTAATACATCCTCTTTCCTGGATTCACCAATCTTAATTTTGGCAAATTTATCCGCTGCCAGAGCTTGCTCATAGGAAATCAGTTTTCCATCCGGCCCGATACGCGCCATATAGGTAGCTTGTCCCCACGGCCCCTGCATATACTCGAGCAAGCGGTCGTTGCCGTCCTGATAGCGGTGGGTTGGATTACCCAGCTTGGCGATGACCTGCTGTTCAGATTCGCCGATATTAACCGGGACGGTGCCGCAGGCGCCAAGGGTGAGCAGAAGGGTGGCAACGGCTGAAACGGCTGCTGGTCTCATCTTGTTTTCTCCTTTAAACCGTCAAAAATTCGCTAAGTGTTTGAATCCCTTTGATAATTCCGGTATACTCCTGCGTCTGGCCTATTTGACCAGTTCTTTTAATTGTTTGTTCACGGTGTGAGGGGTTGCGACTCCTGGCACCGCATGTGAAAGGTAAGTCATGTCTATAGAAAAAAGCAGCAAGGCAGCCATTATCGCGGATAATGCGCGCGGCCAAAACGATACCGGTTCCCCAGAAGTGCAAGTCGCATTGCTGACTGCCCGTATCAATGAACTCAACGGTCACTTCAAAGCGCACGCAAAGGATCACCACTCCCGCCGCGGTTTGATCATGATGGTGAATCGTCGTAAAAGCTTGCTCTCCTACCTGAAGGGCAAAGACGCTACCCGTTATCGTGCACTGATTGAGAAGCTGGGTCTGCGCAAGTAAAGTAACTACATTAGCCCGTTCAAGGTTTTTATTGCTGAAATGCCTGTGTCAGTTTGCTGATGCGGGCATTTTGTCTTTTGCAGCAATTGTAATTCGAAGCATGGCAATAAGATGGCCCGTCTTCCATGACCGGTCATCCGTGGTGAGGTGAACGACAGCGCCTGAAAATCTGTCGGCAAAAATAGAAAGGAAACACAGTGTTCAATAAAGTTACCAAGACCTTCCAGTACGGCCAGCACCAGGTCACGCTCGAGACCGGCGAAATCGCCCGTCAAGCCTCCGGCGCCGTACTCGTTTCCATCGAAGATACCGTTGTGCTCGCAACCGTCGTGGCGCGCAAGGATGCCAAACCGGGTCAGGATTTCTTCCCTTTAACCGTTGATTATGTTGAAAAGAGTTATGCCGCCGGCCGTATTCCCGGCGGTTTCTTCAAGCGTGAAGGCAGGCCTTCGGAGAAGGAAACACTGACCTCGCGCCTGATCGATCGTCCGTTGCGCCCGTTGTTCCCGGAAGGTTATCTGAATGAAGTGCAGATCATCATCCACGTATTGTCCGTCAATCCTGAAATCGATCCGGATATCGCGGCGATGATCGGCGCTTCGGCGGCCGTATCGGTTGCCGGCATCCCGTTCAACGGCCCGGTCGGCGCCGCACGCGTCGGTTACATTAATGGGCAGTATGTATTGAATCCAACGGTGACCCAGCTGGCCGATTCCAGTCTCGATCTGGTCGTGGCCGGCACCGAGACCGCGGTATTGATGGTGGAATCGGAAGCCAGGCAGTTGTCGGAAGAAGTCATGCTCGGCGCAGTGGTCTTTGGCCATGAACAGATGAAGGCTGTCATCGATGCAATCCATGAGCTGGTGCGCGACGGCGGCAAGCCGGAAGTGGAATGGAGCCCGGCGCCGAAGGATGAAGCCCTGATCGCGCGCGTTGCGCAGCTGGCCGAAGGGAAGATTCGGGAAGCCTACCAGACCCGTGACAAGCAGGCGCGTACCGCCAAGCTCAAGGATGCCACCGCGGAAGTCAACGCCGCACTGGGCGCCGAAGCCGCCGCCAGCGGCGCAGCCATGCCGAACCCGGCCGACGTCGGCAACATCCTGTTCGACATGGAAGCGAAGATCGTGCGCTCGCAGATTCTCGAAGGCGAACCGCGCATCGACGGCCGCGATACGCGCACCGTGCGTCCGATTTCGATTCGTACCGGCGTACTGCCGCGCACCCATGGATCGGCGTTGTTCACCCGCGGCGAAACCCAGGCTTTAGTGGTCGCCACGCTCGGCACCGCGCGCGACGAACAAAAAATCGACGCTTTGATGGGCGAGTACAGCGACCGCTTCATGCTTCACTACAATATGCCTCCGTTCGCCACCGGCGAAACCGGCCGTGTCGGTACGCCCAAGCGCCGCGAAATCGGCCATGGCCGTCTCGCCAAGCGCGCGCTGGCCGCGGCATTGCCGCCGCCGGAAGAGTTCAGCTACTCGGTGCGCCTGGTGTCGGAGATCACCGAATCGAACGGTTCCTCGTCGATGGCTTCGGTGTGCGGCGGCTGCCTGGCACTGATGGACGCCGGCGTGCCAATGCAGGCGCATGTCGCCGGCATCGCGATGGGCCTGATCAAGGATGGCGGCAAGTTCGCTGTCCTGAGCGATATCCTCGGCGATGAAGATCACCTCGGCGACATGGACTTCAAGGTTGCCGGCACCGCGAATGGCATCACCGCGCTGCAAATGGATATCTAGATCCAGGGCATCACCAAGGAAATCATGCAGGTCGCGCTGGCGCAGGCCAAGGAAGGCCGCATGCACATTCTCGGCAAGATGCAGGAAGCTGTACCGCACGGCAAGACCGAGCTGTCCAATTTCGCGCCGCGCCTGATCACGATCAAGATCAATCCGGAAAAAATCCGTGATGTGATCGGCAAGGGCGGCGCCGTGATTCGTGCGCTGACCGAAGAAACCGGCACCCAGATCGACATCAGCGACGAAGGCGTGGTCACCATTGCGTCGGTCGACGCCGCTGCCGGCCAGGAAGCCAAGCGC
>JAQGMO010000274.1 GCA_028292315.1 Herminiimonas sp.
GCGCGACCGGTCATGGCGACCGACAGGGCATCAAATTTTCCGTAATGAAATAGGGTGGTTGTCAGCGGTTCCGACAATACTACAAGCGCGACACAGGCCGGCAGCGCCAGCAGGAAGGTGAGCCGCAAGCCCCAGTCGAGCAAGGCGGAATATTCGGCTGTATCGCCATTCGCGTGCGCCTTGGAAAGGCTGGGAAGCAGGATCGTGCCGAGCGCCACGCCGAGCAAGCCGGTCGGCAATTCCATCAGGCGGTCCGCGTAGGATAACCACGATACGCTGCCGTTTTGCAAGTGGGAAGCAATGTTGGTATTGATGATCAGACTGATCTGCGCCACCGAAACCGCAAAGGTGGCCGGCACCATTTGCTTCAGCACGCGCCGCACGCCGGGGTCGGCCAGCGCGGTCCGAGGGTTAAATGAAATACGCGGCAGCATGCCGATCTTGCGCAGGGCCGGAATTTGTATCGCCATCTGCAGCACGCCGCCGACCACCACCGCGATCGCCAGCGCATAAACCGGTTGCGCCAGGTGCGGAGCGAGAAATAACGATGCGGCGATGAATGACAGATTCAGCAGCACTGGCGTGAAGGCGGGTATCTTGAACTGGCGCCACGTGTTCAGTATGCCGCCGGAAAGCGCGACGAAGGACATGAACACGATATACGGAAACATGATGCGGGTCATCAGCACCGATGCATCATAGGCTTCCGGCCTGGATTCCAGGCCGGAAGCGACCAGGTAGACCACGACTGGCGCCGCTGCGATGCCGATCGCGCAGGTTGCCAGCAGGGCCCACGTGAGGATGGTGGCTACGCGGTCGGCGAGCTGCTTGGTGGCTGCGTCACCTTGCTTGTTTTTGTATTCCGCCAGAATCGGCACGAATGCCTGTGAAAAAGCGCCTTCGGCAAATAGACGGCGCAGCAGATTCGGGATGCGAAACGCGATAAAGAATGCATCGGTGTAGGCGGAAGCGCCAAACGCGCGCGCAATCAAAAACTCGCGGATCAGCCCAGTGACCCGGGACAGCATCGTCATGCCAGAGACGGTGGCTAGCGTTTTATGCAAGTTCATGGAGGCGCATTATAGCTGCTCGACCTGGATCACGGTCGGAAGGGAAAGCTGGCGGCCGCATTTGCCGTGCCATGCCAGGACGGGACTCTTCGCCTTGAAAAGGGCATTGCCGCGCCGGGTTGAGCGCATTTGATTTCCGGTTTGCCTGTTCCGGAAAAAGGCTATATAATTGCAGGCTTTACAGAATTCTGTGTCGCAATATCGACAACATCGACTTTTTGCGAGCGCATCCGACCACGTTTTAGGAACCATTCATGGCAAATACCGCACAAGCGCGCAAGCGCGCTCGTCAAGCAGTCAATCAGAACGCACATAATTCGAGCCTGCGCTCCGAATTCCGTACCGCGATCAAGGCCGTCCGCAAGGCGATCGAAAGCGGCGACAAGGCTGCTGCGACGCAGGTATTCCAATCCTCCATTTCCACGATTGACTGCATCGCGGACAAGAAGATTGTTCACAAGAACAAGGCTGCCCGCCATAAGAGCCGTCTGAACGCCGCTCTGAAAGCGCTCGCTTAATTATTCATCGAACAGTCCTCGAATCATTCGGGGGCTTGTGATGGAAATCGAACCCGCACGGCATGCGCCAAGCGGGTTTTTGCTTTTACTGTCCGGTCCTGGCCGGGGCAGGTAGTCCGCCTATGACTGTCCCGGGCTTGATATTTTTTTGCCGGAACCATCCCTGGTTCATTTCGAGCGCATAGCGTACCGGTTTGGTTGCGCAGTGCGAATCCGTCGTGTGCGGCTTCATATCCTCGATGTTGACAATCTTTCCACTTTCGTCGATGAAGGCCACGGATAAGGGCAGGTAGGTGTTCTTCATCCACATGCATATAGTGGCGGGCGCATCAAACAGGAATACCATTCCTTCGTTCGGGCCCATTTTTTCGCGGAACATCAAGCCTTGCTGGCGCTCCGCATCGCGTGCCGCGACCTCAGCCTGAACGACGAACATGCCTGCAGTGAGCGGAATGACGGGAAATTTTTGCTGCGCGAACACTGCAGGAGCGGCGAGCATGCACAGGGTTGCCGCAATGCGGCTTAGTAACCGGTGAGATGTAGTCATAATGGCTGAACAATAAAAAAAACACAGTGCCGGGTATGGTAAACGAAAAAAAGGCAGGACTAGCCTGCCTTTTGCATGCTGCGGTAATTCAATTACTTGGCGGCATCCGCTTTCTTGGCTTTTTTGGCTTTTTTGGCTTTTTTGGTTTTCATAGGCGCTGGAGCGGCGTCTTTCGCTGGCGCCGCGGCCGGAGCGGCGGGAGCAGCCGGCGCCGCGGTATGCGCAGCAGCAAAAGCGGACAGGGAAAAAATACCGGCTACGAGGGCAACGATCAGCTTTTTCATTTTATAGTCCTTCGGTATGACTGGTTGAGGTACAGGATTCTTGTGCGGCATTGGAAATAACGCAGAGTTTCGTTACCGGTTGACAGGATTTCTTTAAATAAAAATAATCGAATACACCATGCACAAATTGCAAGCTCATAAAGCTATTGCTATCATGCACATCCCTCGGCTGTAATCCGGCCGTATCTTGCGGATTGCATAATGGCGCTTCGTTCCGGTTTTATACTGGCTGTCCTGCCCTTGTTTCTATTTGCCGGCGCAATCAACGCGGCCCCTTATTTACCCAAATCCGATGACCAGGTTCTCGAACGCCTGCCGTTCAAGCCAAACGACCCTTTGGGCCGCGAGATGGCGCAATTGCGCGCCCAGTTGCAGCGCGATCCGCGCAATGTCGATGTTGCGATAAAGCTGGCGCAGCGCTATTACGGGTTGGTGGCGGAAGAGGGCGATCCGCGTTACCTTGGCTATGCCCAGGCCGCCCTTGCGCCGTGGTGGTCCTTGCCCGAGCCGCCGGTCGAGGTGCAGGTACTGCGTGCGGCGCTCGGCCAGTTCCGGCACGACTTCGACGGCGCGATCGCCGACCTGACCAAGGTGATCGAGCGAGACCCGAAGCATCCCCAGGCACGCTCCCTTCGAGCCACCATCCATATCGTGCAAGCCCGTTATGCGCAGGCGCGGCTTGATTGCACGGCGCTTTCAGGCATCGCGAGCAAACTGATCGCCACCGGCTGCGTAGCCATGGTGGATGGATTGAGCGGCAAGGCGGAAAGCGCATACCAAACCCTGAACGCCGAATTCAAGGCGCACCCCGAGGCCTCTCCCGCTGACCAACTCTGGGTATTGACCCGTCTCGCCGAATTGGCGCAGCGGCGCGGTGACGACGCCGTGGCGGAAAGCCACTTCAGGCAGGCTGTGGCGCTCGGCATTACCGACACTTTCCTGCTGGCGGCTTATGCCGATTTCCTGCTCGACAAAAACAGGCCGGCGGAAGTGGTTGCCATGTTAAAGGATAAAACGCCGTCGGATACCTTGTTGCTGCGGCTGGTCTTTGCCGAACGGATGCTGAACCTGCCGTCGGCAAAAGCGCGCGAAGCGACGCTGGCCTCGCGCTTCCAGGCGGCGCAATTACGCGGCGATACGGTGCATCAGCAGGAGGAGGCGCGTTTTGCGCTGATCGTGCAAAACGATCCGAGGAAAGCATTGTCCCTGGCCGGCGAAAACTGGAAAGTGCAACGTGAGCCGCGTGATGCGCGCATCTTCCTGGAAGCGGCGCTTGCGGCCAGGGAGCCCGCTGCGGCGCAGCCGGTAATCCGGTGGCTGGACGAGAGCCGAATTGAAGACCGTCAATTGAGCAGCTTGGCGCAGCAAGTAAAAGGCGGGCCGAAATGAAACGTCTCATGCTGCTTTTTTTCTGTTTCTTTCATGCCTCGTATGCCTATGCGCACAAGCCCAGCGACAGCTACCTGACTCTTAGCGTCGAGGGCAACGTGGTGACCGGCCAGTGGGATATTGCGCTGCGCGACCTGGATTTTGCGATTGGACTCGATGCCGGCGGCGACGGCGCGATTACCTGGGGCGAGGTGCGGGCACGCCACGCGGATATTGCCGCGTATGCCATGTCGCGCCTGAAATTGTCGGCACTGGACAAGGCTTGCCCTGCACGTGTAACGGAGCATCTGATCGACGATCATACGGATGGTGCCTATGCGGTATTGCGGTTCACAGCGGAATGCCCGGCCATTCGGGAAACCCTGCAAGCCCGTTACTCGCTGTTTTTCGATATCGATCCGCAGCACAAGGGCTTATTGCAGCTGCGATATCAGGATGTATCCAGCAGCGCCATCTTCAGCCCGGAGAAGGCGAGCCAGGAATTTTCGCTGGCAAGGCCGAGCAAGCTGACCCAGTTTATAGATTATTGCCGGGAAGGGGTATGGCATATCTGGATTGGTTTCGATCATATCCTGTTCCTGCTCGCGCTACTGCTGCCGGCAGTCATGACGCGGCAGAAAAAAGCGTGGCAGGCGGTCAGCGTATTCAAGCCGGCATTCATGGACGTGCTCAAGATCGTGACGGCATTTACCGTGGCGCATTCGATCACGCTGACGCTCGCCACCCTTGGCGTAATCAGCCTGCCGTCACGCTGGGTCGAGTCGACCATCGCCGCCTCGGTGGTGGCGGCGGCGCTAAATAATATATTTCCCCTCTTTGCCGAGCGCCGCTGGGTCATGGCATTCGTGTTCGGCCTGATTCACGGGTTCGGTTTCGCGACCGTATTGGCGGATTTGGGCTTGCCGCAACAGGCGCTGGTGCTGGCTCTCGTCGGTTTCAATCTCGGCGTCGAAGCCGGCCAGCTCGCGATCGTCGCGGTTTTTCTGCCGCTCGCGTTTGCGTTGCGGCACACCTGGTTTTACCGCCGCATCGTCGTGCTGGGCGGTTCGATGGTGATTGCAGTGCTGGCGCTGATATGGCTCATCGAGCGGGCGTTCGATATGCAGTTGTAGAAGTTTTAAGCCGGCTCCAGCATTCGCGGTAGATCAGCGACCATCCTTATTGCCGGCGAATTCCGAAGCCGGCACTTCACGCCATTCTCCCGGCCACATCGGATGCGTTTCCAGCGAAAACGGTCCGATCGCGATGCGCACCAGCCGCAAGGTCGGCAGCCCGACCGCAGCAGTCATCCTGCGGACCTGGCGATTTTTTCCTTCGGTCAATGTAATCGCCAGCCAGCTGGTCGGCTGATTCGCGCGCTGACGGATCGGTGGGTCGCGTGGCCATAGCCATTCCGGTTCCTGGACTAGCCGCGCCTGGCATGGCTGGGTAATAAAATCGCCGAGATCGAGCGGTGCGCGCAAGCTTGCCAGTGCCGTCGCGTCCGGGATGCCTTCCACCTGGGCGAGATAGGTTTTTGCCTGCTTGTGTTCCGGATCGCTGATCGCGTGCTGCAATTTCCCATCATCCGTCAGCAACATCAATCCTTCACTATCTGCATCAAGCCGGCCCGCAGGGTATATATTAGGAATATCCAGGTAATCGGCGAGGGTGGTCCGTGACGCGTGCGCCGAAAACTGGCACATGACCTGGAATGGTTTATTGAAAAGTATTAGCGGCATGATATGAAAAGGGCAAATCCCGAACTGCGAATTGTACTGTTCACTCCGGCTTTCCATGCTGCTCAGAATCCAATATTGTAAAAAATGGCATAGCGTAAAATTATTGTGCACTACAGAAAATGAGTCTTATATCTTATGTCTTATCTTCTGTCTTCTGTTTTCTATCTTATATAAGACTTGTATTTTTAATTTTTGATGCGCCTCATTCCGGAGCCAACGATGTTTGAACATATCAAAGTACCAGCCGAGGGTCAGAAAATTTCCGTCAACGCCGATTTTTCCTTGAATGTGCCTGACAATCCAGTTATTCCTTACATCGAAGGCGACGGCACCGGTGTCGACATTAGCCCTGTCATGATCAAGGTGGTCGACGCGGCTGTTGCGAAAGCATACGGCGGCAAGCGCAAGATCAGCTGGATGGAAATCTTTGCCGGCGAAAAATCCACCCAGGTATATGGTCCTGACGTCTGGCTGCCGCCGGAAACCCTGAGCGCGGTCAAGGATTATGTAGTCTCCATCAAGGGGCCGCTGACGACGCCGGTCGGCGGCGGTATCCGCTCGCTCAACGTGGCGTTGCGCCAGGAACTTGATCTGTATGTCTGTCTGCGTCCGGTGCGCTATTTCGAAGGTGTGCCGTCGCCGGTGCGTGAGCCGGAAAAAACCGACATGGTTATTTTCCGCGAGAACTCGGAAGATATTTATGCCGGTATCGAGTGGATGGATGGCACCGAAGGCGCGAAGAAGATGATCGAGTTCCTGGTCAAGGAAATGGGCGTCAAGAAGATCCGCTTTCCCGAGTCGTCGAGCATTGGCATCAAGCCGGTTTCGCGCGAAGGCACCGAGCGCCTGGTGCGCAAGGCTTTGCAGTACACCATCGACAATGACAAGCCATCCCTGACGATCGTTCATAAGGGTAATATCCAGAAGTTCACCGAAGGCGGCTTCCGTGACTGGGGTTATGCACT
>JAQGMO010000284.1 GCA_028292315.1 Herminiimonas sp.
TCAAAGACTATTGCCGCCAGGCGCCTGTGAGCGGCGCGAGTGATGCCGGACGATGCTTGCCTGTCGCTCGATACCCCGGACTGAATTCACCTCCGCGCCATCCATCACTTTGCGGACACGACTACCACGGCAGACTGTGCAAACCGTCAAGGAGATGCATCATGCAAAACGAAAAAATTTACGACGGCAGCTGCTTTTGCGGCGCGGTCCAGTTCACGGTCAGCGGCGACCCGGTCGGAATGGGCTATTGTCATTGTGAGTCGTGTCGAAGCTGGTCGGCGGCGCCGGTCAATGCCTTCACATTATGGAAACCCGAAGCGGTGCAGGTCACGCGGGGAGCAAACAACATCCGTACTTACAATAAGACGCCGAACAGCTTTCGTAAATGGTGCGAAACATGTGGAGGCCACCTCTTCACGGAGCATCCCGGCATGGGACTCACCGATGTGTACGCAGCGGCTATTCCGGGCTTCCCCTACGAGGCCGGTATCCATGTTCACTATCAGCAAACGAAGCTGAGAATCAAGGACGGATTGCCGAAGATGAAAGATCTCCCGAAGGAAATGGGCGGCTCGGGCGTCAGTGTAGAGGAATAATAGTCCGGTGCGTCAGGATGCAGTCCAGGGTCGCGGCGCTATGGCCTGCGCGACCTTTCATGGGACAATGAGTGATTCCGGTAAACAGGACATCATGGCGCCTCGCTAGCCATGATGGACGATCCATATTGATCGGTCCCGAGCTTTACCCCCTACTTCTCTTGACTGGACTGCCCATGCTCATCATTACCATCAAACAAGGCAAAGAAAAAAGCCTGCTGGAAAGGCAGCCCTGGATTTATGCCTCCGCAGTAGAGCGGGTGGATGGAAAACCGCATGAAAAAAGGAAACCTGGCGCCACGGCGCTGGTGCAATCGTCTTCCGCGAAATTTCTGGCGCGCGCCGCTTTCAGTCCGGATTCACAAATACGTGCCCGAGTGTGGACCTTCGATGAAGATGAGCCGGTGGACCATGCGCTGATCAAGCGCCGCGTCAAGGCCGCCGTCGCCGCGCACGGTGGATCGGGTAGCGGGAAAAAGGCTCCGGCAAGCAATCCGGTTCACCTTGTCCTGGGCGAACCAGATGGATTGCCCGGGCTGTTAGTCGACTGGTTCGACGGACCCAAAGGCTATTTGGTCTGCCAGTTTCAGGCGGCCGGCGTCGATGCATGGAAAGTGCCTATCGTTCAATCCCTGATCGCGGAAACCGGCTGTCCCAATGTATATGAGCGATCGGACGAACTGGTGCGCAAGGGCGAAGGCTTGCCGGTCGTGTCCGGCACGCTGGCGGGCGATGAGCCGCCGGAGCAGATGCTGCTGATGGAAAATGGCGTACGCTATTCACTGGATATCAAAACCGGAAAAAAAACCAGGTTCAGGTAAATGACGTGGCTGGATGATGAATCGTCATTGCGGAAAAAAACCCCGCCTATGACCGGCGGTTATCCGAGAGAAAAAGGAAATAAAAAGGGTAAGAATGGCTTCGATTGATGATTTTGTTAAAAAGCAGAAGCCCGGCGCGCGCTTTGTTATTACAGCCCGGATGCTCCGCCTGGAACCACAGGAATTCGATGCCATGGCGCAGCGCTGGCTTGATGACGGCGGACCGGGGTTCAACGTCGTCGGGGTTCCCCATAGAACCGTGGTGGACGGTGAGTTTCTCATTAGCCGGGTTACCGTAATCAGGACTACCGCGCCGTTGTAACCCTTTTTCTTTCTGATCCCGTGGCTTGCTGGCTCCAAAACTTCCGCCATGGTATAAGATCAAATTCCGGCATCGGCAGCCATTCTGAATCAGTCAACCGGCTTAAAGCCGGGCCATAAATAATTTGTGGCCTCGTTTTATGCCACTTAGTGAATCATCGGCGCGCCTCAGCCCGATCAGCAACAGAGTAAACTCTATACTTAACCCTATCGCAGCCCGCGATTGAAACAATTCTGTGAGCACCCCATGTCCGACAAGCCATTCCCATTGTTTTCCGAACTGAACCTGAGCGAGCCCTTGTTGCGCGTGCTGACGGAACTAGGCTATGAGACGCCGTCACCGATTCAGGCTGCCACGATCCCTCTCCTGCTGAGCAACCGCGATGTGCTTGGCCAGGCGCAGACCGGCACCGGTAAAACAGCAGCCTTCGCCCTGCCCGTCCTTGCCCGCATCGATATCAGGCAGACGGCGCCGCAAGCGCTGGTGCTGGCCCCGACACGCGAGCTGGCGATCCAGGTGGCGGAAGCCTTTCAACGCTACGCCACGCATATCCCCGGCTTTCATGTGCTGCCGATTTATGGCGGCCAGAGTTATGGCCCGCAGCTGAGCGCATTGCGGCGCGGCGTGCACGTGGTTGTGGGCACGCCCGGCCGCGTCATCGATCACCTGGAAAAAAACACGCTTGATCTCTCCAAGATCAAAACGCTGGTGCTCGACGAAGCCGACGAAATGCTGCGCATGGGCTTTATCGACGATGTCGAAGCCATCCTGCAAAAGACACCGGCATCGCGCCAGACCGCCTTGTTCTCCGCGACCATGCCTTCCGCGATCAAGCGCATCGCGCAGACCTACCTGCGCGATCCCGCCGAAGTCACGATTGCCGCCAAAACCGGCACGGCCGATAATATTCGTCAGCGCTATTGGCTGGTCAGCGGGATGCAAAAGCTCGATGCGCTCACGCGCATCCTGGAAGCCGAAACATTTGACGGCATGATCATTTTTGCGCGCACTAAACTAGGCACGGAAGAGCTGGCAGGGAAATTGCAGGCGCGCGGATTTTCCGCCGCCGCGATCAACGGCGACATCGCGCAGCAGCAGCGTGAACGCACCATCCAGCAACTCAAGGACGGCAAGATTGATATCCTGGTCGCCACCGATGTGGCTGCGCGCGGCCTTGATGTCGAACGCGTCAGCCATGTGATCAACTACGACGTGCCGCACGATCCGGAAAGCTATACGCATCGCATCGGCCGTACCGGCCGCGCGGGCCGCAGCGGCGAAGCGATCCTGTTTATCGCACCGCGCGAACGCAATCTGTTAAAAGCAATCGAGCGCGCGACACGGCAGCCGATATCGATGCTTGAGCTGCCCAGCATCGAGACGGTCAACGATGTGCGTATCGCCAGGTTCAAGGACCAGATCAGCGAGGCCCTGGCCGAAGGTGGCCTGGAGACATTCCAGTCCTTGATCGAAGACTTTGAGCGCGAGCGGAATGTGCCGGCGATCGAAATCGCCGCCGCACTTGCAAAACTGGCGCGTGGCGATGTGCCGCTGCTGCTGGATAAAAACAAGCGCGAGCCGCACGGGGAGCGCGCGCGGCCGGATGACAAAGCCGCCGATACCGGCAGATTCGAGCGCGCCGGGCGCGGCGACCGCGCGGAAAGTTTTGAGCGTCAGGCGCGCGCCGATCAAACCGGGCGGCCCGCTTTCCCCCGCAAGGAACGCATGGACCGCAAACCCGATGCCGGCATGCAGACGTTCCGCATCGCGGTCGGCCATGCACACGGCGTCAAGCCCGGCAATATTGTCGGCGCCATCGCCAACGAGGCGGGGCTGGATGCCAAATACATCGGCCGCATCGAAATCTTCGACGACTACAGCCTGCTCGACCTGCCGGACAGCATGCCGGAAGAGCTGCTCGGGCACCTTAAAACGGTATGGGTGGCCGGCCAGCAATTGCGCATCAGCCGCGATGGCGAGCCGGCACAAGATTCCGTCAAGCCTGCATCCAGGAAAGCGCACGGATCCGATAAAGCGGCGGGCGGCAGCGCCGGCATGCACGCGGAAAAATCCGTACGCAATGAACGCCACGAGGGCGACGACACGACGGAGCGGCCTGCGCCAGCAAGGAAAGAACGCACTGGTCAAAAAGGCGATATCGGCATGCAGGCTTACCGGGTTGAAGTCGGCAGTGCGCACGGCGTCAAGCCGGCCAATATTGTGGGCGCCATCGCCAACGAGGCCGGGCTCGATGCCAAATACATCGGCCGCATCGAAATATTTGATGACCACAGCGTACTGGATTTGCCGGAGGGCATGCCGAAGGAGATCTTTGACCAGCTGAAATCGGTATCGATATCCGGGCAACCGCTCCGCATCAGCCACGTCGGCGGCCACCCCCCATCGGAAGACAGAGCGGCCGGCAAACATATCGCGCTGTCCACTCCCCGGAAAGGCGGCGATAGAAGGGTGAATGAAAAGAAGTTCGGTGACAAAGCGCCATTCAAGGGAACGGGCGGTTCCGGCCACCGTGGTGCCGACAATGCCGCGTCCAAGCCAAAATCACACCGCAAAGGCGGTAAGCCCGGGTGAATTCTGATCACGGAGGCCTGGTATCCAGGTCTGGGCCCGCAAGCGCAGGCGCTGAATGCATCCGACCGGGCCTGCTGAACTTGGCCGGCCTGTAAGCCGGCTGGGAACAGCTGTGACGGCACTGTTCAAAATTCATGCAGTCGCTGGGATCGATCTGCCTGAAGCCAGCTGATCTATCCCGGATGCCGTCTCTCGGCCGGCTTATCTCGCGAACGGGTCCAGGTCGAGGAACGAGCGCAGCGCCATCTTTGCGCCCATGCGACCGACTTCCTCCATGCATTTCATTTCGTCTGCGGCGTTGCCGCTCATGTCACGTTTGACTGAATAATGGTCCCCTTCGTGGCCGTCCGGAACACAGATCGATGGATGATCGAATGGCGCCCTTCGGTACCGCACGCGGTCGTCACTAAGCGAAAGCAGGAAAGCCACCAGGTCTTCCTTTTCCATTTGCGAAAATCCCAGCGGCCTGATTGTCGGATCGGGGACTGGATGATTTTCCACCGCAAAGTCGCCGCCGCGGCTGTAGAAATCCATTACCTGCATCAGCGTGGCCTTTCCGCCATTGTGAAAATAGGGGCCGGTGAATTCCACATTTCTTAGGCCCGGGGTCTTGAACGCGCCATCGACAGCGGTCAGCGTCATGGCGTCCAGCGGGTCTTCCTTGCTCATATCAAAACTGTTACCCAGCAGCCCTGATTTTCCTGCCTGCGCCAGTCGCACTTCGGATAGGCTGTTATCGAATGGATCCTTGCCGCCTACCCCGCCGTCGTCCATCGTCGGACGCACACCGGTGTTGAAGAAGCCATTGTCATAGCGGAAAATGGTTTGATTGTCCCCGGGCCGGCTATCGAGTCGGCCTTCCTCGGCCAGATTGGAAAACGAGGCGCTGGTAAATTCGGCGCCTTTATGGCAGTGCACGCATTGTGCCGGGCCACGAAAAATCGCAAGTCCGCGCAGTTGCTGCTCGTTCAGGGCAGTCATATCCCCTTCGACAAATCGATCAAAAGGCGTGTCGCTTGAAATCAGGGTTGACTGGTAAAGATTCACTGCCACGCCGAAGAACAAGGCGAAGTTCGCCTCCAGCTGGGTCGGTGCAAAGCGCATCATCTCTTCCCTGGGATTTTGGGGATTCTGACTCATTTCAAGATCCATCGTCTTGGCCTTGAGAGCGTCTGCGGCATCTGTAAAAATCATGTTCCCGGCGCGCCAGTAATCTGGCCGAAAAGCGCGTTTTATCAGCGTTGCGTAAGTGATGTCACTTTTAGCCAGCGGGCCGAGAACGCTGTCATCGGGGGAAATGGCTTGGTCCATCAGGGGACGAATGTTCACCAGTTTCCGGCCGACGTGAGCGAATGTGCGACTCTTGCAGCTCATCTCGTTTTCGCTCAATGGCGGCCCGGAGCTCAGCGAGGCCAAGGATGTCGAGGGAATGCCGACCTGGACTTGCCGGAGCACGCCGCCTTCCATAGTCCAGACAAACATATCGGAATTCCTTAACCCGAATGGATCGCCCCCATTAAACATATTATTTGCGCGGCCATCCCAGAAATTCCGGAAGTTGAAAACCGCGTTAAACACGGAGGGCGCATTGCGCGGTTCAACCCGCCGGGTATTGACCCCGTTGAGATTGAACCCGGTCCCGCCATGAAAAACCGCATCGGATACCGCGGTGCATTTGTCGGGTTCTCCTTTGGCGGATACATCGCTGAATTTCGTGGATAACACCCCCTGAGAGGAAGAAACGTCATTCTTGTCCGATATTCTACTGGAAGCATCATCTACGTCGGCATGCTTGGTAAACGGAAAATCCGACGCAGTCATCTTGTAGTTTGGGCCACCTACCTGGAATGTTTTGTCATTCGCCAGCACGCCAGGGTTGAGCTGGTTCTTTGTGCGATTGTCAGCGCCGGCATGGAAATGGCAGCTGGCACATGCTGTTTTATTGTCACTGCCGACTCGTGTGTCCCAAAAAAGCGCTTTGCCAAGCTGGATGGCAGCTGCCTTGTCCTGGACGAACTTGTATAGCTCATCAGACGATGGGCCCGGTACCGGCACCTGCTTCAGGGATATCAGCGGTGGTGGCGGTTCATCCGGCAATGGCGCTTTCTGTGCAAATGCATTGGTAAAACAAAAGATAATAAAGATAACGATACCAAACAAGAAGACATTCGCTGAATAGCGCTGCCATCGGAAATGCCGCCTTTGAACCGTAACCATGATTTCGTTATCCCGCGCGTGTGTTTGTCTTTGCCTGCATAAGCAAAGAGAACCGCAAACAATGATTAGTCCCGCCTTGTGAATGCCGATAAGCCGGGAAGAAATCCCTGCGCCACATTCATTGGTTATCAGGTTAAAGCCGCGTTTTAAGATTACAAGTAGAGAAAAACAAGGAGTAACAGGGTTCAGCGCCGAATTTAACGCATAAGCCTCAAACGGTGGCGAAATAACCTGGATTTCTGACCGCCAGCCAAAAGGATGAATTTGCATTTCGAATCACCCTGTTAATCGCATTGCTGGCCGATTCGGATGACATTCTGACTGCCTTGCTCCGATCGGTCAGTTCGGTCTGCTG
>JAQGMO010000088.1 GCA_028292315.1 Herminiimonas sp.
AAGGCAATTCAACCGACCAGTCAATGCTGCCGGTCGTTTGATCATGAAAGACGCCAGAATGCGATGCAGGCTGACATGTACAAGCCGCGACCGGAAGCGCATGCAAACCGCGTCAAACCATTACAACTGTAATCAGCTCCCGCAGTAATATCGCTTGCAGATTCGAGCCCCGGATGATCTTAGCAAGCGGGAGCGCAATTCCCTTGATCTGGATCGCTGCCGGACGATAAATTCAGCGTCGGCTTATGGAAAAGATTCGTGCCATCCGCTTCCGATGCGTAAGTCTCTTCGCCATTAAAACGAGCTTTCAATTGTTTATTTTTCTGCCCCAGACGCCAGGTCAATAATATTTGATCATAGGCAGGATCAAGCCTGCTTGTAATTTAGTATTGGTAGATGCTTTTACATAAACAATCAGATTGGATATGATGCGGAGCAAGGTTGGAATCTTGCAGTCAAGCGGCGTGGACGGCGGACTGACGGTATCAGTACGATCCCCGCAGCGGCAGATTATCTGAAATATTCAATTGAAAGCCGGGTGAAAGCCTGGTTTCACTAACCTGCATCGCAAATATCAACTGCTATTAAAAATATGGAGACAAAGAGAATGACCATCAATAACAAGCGCCGTCAGCTGATCGCAGGACTGTCAGCATTGCCTTTATCCGCAGGCCTTCCAGCCTGGGCCCAGGACACCAGGAAATGGCCCACGAAACCGGTAAAGCTTCTGGTCGGATTCCCTCCGGGCGGCGGCGCCGATGCCATGGCGCGTCTTATCGCCACGAAGCTTACCGAGAAATGGGGACAGTCAGTTATTGTCGAGAACCGTACCGGTGCAACCGGCACCATCTGTTCGGACCTGGTTGCAAAATCGGCGCCTGACGGCTATACGCTGCAGCTTGCCCACATCAACTCGAATACTATCGGGCCGTTAATGGTTGGCAAGGGGCGCTTCGACCCTGTCAACGACTTTACCCCGATCAAACTGTTAGGCATTACACCGCAATTGCTTGCGCATCATCCGAAACATAAATTTGCAAACGTCGGCGACCTCATCAAGTATGCCAAGGCGAATCCCGGCAAGCTCACGTTCGCATCGTCCGGCATCGGCAGCATCCAGCATATCGCGGGAGAAGCGTTCAAGATCCAGGCCGGCGTCGATCTGTTGCATGTTCCGTTCAAGGGTACCGGCGAAGCGATGGCAGGATTGCTTTCCGGTGATGTTGACATGACATTCAGCTCGAGTGGCTCGGCATTGCCGCAGGTAAAAGCCGGCAAACTTATCTTGCTTGCCGTCTGTACGCCGAAACGGTTACCAAGCCTTCCAAACGTTCCGGCAGTCAGCGAAACATTGCCAGGATTCGATGTCTCGACCTGGTATGGGCTGGCGGGGCCGGCCAAGTTGCCGAAAGAAATCGTCACGCAAATAAACGATGAAGTACAAGCAATCCTGCAGCAGCCCGACGTCATAAAGCGCTTCCACGAACTCGACGCTGAAACAGGAAGTAGTACGCCGGAACAGTTTGCAAAGTTCTGGGTAAGTGAAATCGAGAAATACAAGAAACTGATTAAAGAAGCAAAGATTGAAGCCTGACGAAAATCAGGACGCCAGGAAATGAACAGCTGGCGCCCGGATTGAATTGAAGCGTCCGGGATACCGTATAGATCTGCTACACCGCTCCGGGAAAGGGTCACCGATGGCCCCGCCCCGGATACCGGCTAAAAATCGCTATAACCTGGGCGGCATTGCCGGAACAATGGTTCAAATCATCCGCCATGCGCAATTGACGCAAGTTTTCCCACCTCGTTTCGTTGGCCGACTCAGGCCGACGCCACCCTGCTGACACGCCCTTTTCACATTTTCTCTCCATATCGCATGGAGGCATGAATCCCGTTCATGTGGCATATGAGAAAACATCGCTTGCCGCCAAATTTACGCAATCAAATAATCTCCCCGCGGCAATCCTGTTCGCTGACGTCCCATTCACAAAGTAAATGCCACATTGGCAGGCGATGCACGTTCCACTAATTAAACTGGTTTAAGTAAAAGGAAAGAAGAATGCGGCACCCAGCGAAAAATGTTGTTCTGTCCAGGCGCCGTCTGATGGCGGCATTCGTCGGCGCAGCTTGCCTGGCGTCGGCCGGCGTGCATGCGCAAGCCCCGGCCTATCCAACCAAACCGGTACGCTTCGTCGTACCATTCGCCCCCGGCGGCCCAACCGATGCCCTGGCTCGCAACCTGGCGGCCAAAATGGGCGAGCTGCTCGGCAAACCTGTCATCGTCGACAACCGTCCGGGCGCATCCGGCACGATCGGCGTCGCGGCCGTAGCGCATGCGCCGGCGGACGGCTATACGCTGCTGTTCCACGAGGTCGCTGCCACGTTCGCGATCCAGCCGGTGATCACCAAGGCTCTGACCTATGACGTGCGCAAGGACTTCACCCCGATCAGCCTGGCCGCCAGCGGACCTATCTTTTTAGTCGTTAATTCGACGGTGCCGGTGCGGAACGTCAAGGAATTGATAGAGCTCGCGAAAAAGAAGCCCGGTGACGTATCGTTCGCCTCGTCGGGCGGCGTCGGCCAGTTGCCTACGCATATCGGGCCGGAACTGCTGAAGATGAAGCACGGGCTCGACCTGAACCATATTCCCTATAAAGGCGCCGGCCCGGCCATGGTGGATATTGCCGCCGGACGCGTTTCCATGATCATGACGACAGGACTCGGGTCGGTCCAGCAATTCATCGATTCAGGCAAGGTGAAGGCGCTGGCCATCACCGGTGACAAGCGCGCCGACGCGCTCCCCAACGTCCCCACTTTCGCTGAGGAAGGCGTGCCGCTGCCCGAGTTAAGCGGCGGTACGATGTGGGGCCTGCTCGGGCCGGCCGGGCTGCCGCGTGATATCGTGGTCAAGTTGAACCAGGCCGTCGTCAAGGCGATGGCATCGCCCGAGGTACGCGAAAAACTCACTGCCCTCAATATCGAGCCGAGGACCAGCAGCCCCGAAGCGTTTTCCGAATTGATTAAAAAAGAAACCGAGACCTGGGGTGGCGTATTGAAGCGCATGAATATCCAGGTAGACTAAGACAATTCCGGCGGCTGTGCCGATGGATTACCACCCAGGCGCAGCGCACCATAAAGCATCGACGTGTTTTTTCAGGAGCAGGTATGACGTTACATAGCATCAAAAAATCAGGCTCGGTACGCGAATCGGTATCGGCTGAAGAATGGAATGCCCGGGTCGAACTTGCGGCCTGCTACCGGCTGATGGCCCATTTCGGGGTCAGCGACCTGACTTACAACCACTTGTCGGCACGCGTGCCCGGCGAACCGGATCGTCTGCTGCTAAAGCCGCGTGACTTCATGTTCGAGGAAATCACCGCGTCCAGTCTTCATAAATTCGATTTCGACGGCAATCCGTTCCAGGAAGGCCCGCGCAACGTAGGCGGCGGCTATGTAATCCACGCCGGCATCCTCCAGGCAAGGCCCGACCTCAACGCGGTTTTCCATACCCATACCACCGCCAACATGGGCGTCTCATCGCAAAAGCATGGCTTGCTGATGATTAATCAGCACGCGGTCGGATTCTACAACCGCATCGCCTACCATGACTTCAGCGGTTTTGAATTCAACCTGGACCAGCGCGAACCGCTGATCAAGAGCCTGGGGGAAAAGAACGTGGCGCTGTTGCGCAATCACGGCGCCCTGGTCTGCGGCCGCTCGATCCGGCAAACCTTCGTCGACAACCACTATCTTGAAATGGCATGCCGTGGCCAGATCGCCGCCCTCGCCGGCGGCACCGAAGTGACGCTGATCCCGGATCATGTCTGCGAAGTCGGCGCCGAACAATACAGCAAGATCGATCCCAAGCAGGCCGGCGGCAAGGATTGGGGCGCCTGTCTGCGCCTGCTCGAGCGGCTTTATCCGGACTACAAGGACTGAACCGCACATGCCGTGAGCGAGATTGTGCCCGGCACGAAGGCCGACCGCCAGGGTCGGCCTTTTTACTTTACACCGCAAGGCATCGTCTTGAAATCTACCGTTTAGCCGGCCTTATAGAAAATATAGTCGGCGCTATACGGCACCATCTGCCTGGCTCCCGCGTTGCCGGCTTCGCACGGCATGGCCGGCGCAACGCCGCCATTGGTCTTGACACGCTGTATATAGCTTACGCCCTGCATGCCGCCATTACCCATGGCCGGATTGCCCTTGACCAGTTGCAGCGGAATCGCGCCGGGTGCTCCCGGGGCTACCGCTACCTGGACGGCGGTCAATTTGGAGCCGTCATTGCTTTCCCAAGTAGCAGGAGGCCCGTAATATTTGCCGACCTGGACGCCGCTGCGGTCGTTAAGGCGCGCATCGGGACCCACGAAAACCCATTCGAACTGGCCGGCGCTCGCCTTGGCGCGGCATTCATAGGTAATCTGGCCGACACCCACAGTCTCCATCGCCACCTTATTCCCCGGCGGGACTTGTACTGCGGAGGGCAGCTCCGATTGGGAATACATGGAGGTCATCGGTTTCATCGGCGTCATGGTGCCGCAGGCGGCAAGCATGGAAGCCGCCAGCAAGACGGTGGAAGCGGCAGCGGTACGAAGTATCATTTTTTATCTCCTGCAATGGCGATCGGGATTGGCCGGCCTGGAAGAGCCGGTCATGTGTTTCAACACCGTCGCAGCCGGCCGCAGCCGGGCGTGGGTGTCTTGCAGGATATACGCAGCGAAACGGTCAGCGGATTCAAAAATTTCAGCAGAATGGCGCCAGCAGCGACGCCACCGTCGGAATGCCGATTTATTCCGTCATCTCAGGTCGCGCCTTCTTGCGTCGGACCGGAATCCCCGTCCTCAGGCGCCGACTTCGAGCTTCTGGATTTCCGCCCAATTGGTATAAGATCCGGCCCTGCCGCCGTCGGCGGTCATCGTGTTGTAGCAGCGTGCTTTGGCCGATTGTATGGCATCGGTCAGGAATTCCGCATCGTAGGCTTTCAACAGGTGCGACTGGTGCTTTTCCAGGTAACGCCGGATGCGCGCCCTCTCATCGGCCTCGCATAACAGGGTTTGATAGATATCGCCGTCCCAATGCCATCTCAGGCCGAGTTCGTAAAACGCCGCGTTGAAGGCGTTACGATGGATATCCGCTGCGGCTGCTGCGGCATCGCTACTGAGTTTGCTATCGGCCATGGCAGTTCTCCTTCTCTTTGAACGACTCGATAAAGAAATCCACCTGGGCGGATTCCGGATGTCGAATACATCGTATGTTCAGAAACAGATTAGGTATAGTTAAAGTTTTTAACAATAACGATTAACGATCCTTAATACATCCGCCTGCATTCGGATTCTCGTATCGCGGTCACGCCCTGATAAAATCTCGTTCTTGCGGCGACCTGCCCAATCAGGAAAAATCAGGCGCGATCGCATCGCGCTTACCAAAAAAAAGAAGATGACATGACCGTCAGCAAGCCCATTATCCCGTCAAGGGAATACGTACAGTTCCGACAACGCCTGGTAACCGGCATGGCGGCCGCCGCACTCCTCGTCGCCGGAATCGTGTCGTGGAAGATTTACTCATCCCAGATTGACCGCCGCTACGCCGCGCGCGCCCAGACCCAAAGCTTTGTCCATGCGATCGACGCGCATGTGTCGCATTCGATTCAGCTGGTGGATTTTTCGTTACGCGGCATTGCCAATGCCATCAAACTGCTTCCGCCGGAAAAAAGCGCTTCGCATGACACGATCCATCAGTTGCTGTCGTCACCGAATGGCGCTTTCATCAACGATTTCTGGCTTCTGTTTATTGATGCGCGCGGAATCGGCATCGCGAGCTCAAACACTCTGCATGTCGAAGGCGTTTCGTTTGCCGACCGCGATTATTTCAAGGCGCATACTGTTCCCGGCGCCAGCCTTTTCATAGGTGAACCGGTCATAGGAAAAACATCCGGAAAGCCAGGCTTCGTGATCAGCCGCCGCGTGGAAAGCCCGGATGGCCGGTTCCTCGGCGTGATCGCCGCGCCAATGAACGCGGGTCGCTTCGCCTCGGTGTTTGAAAGCGCACGATTCAATGAAGAAGTCTCGGTTACGCTGATCCACCAAGCTGGAAAGATCATGGCGCGTTCCCCGCGCTTCGAGCAATCGTTTGCGACCGATGTGTCGAAATCCGACCTGTTTCATTATTCGTCGAAGGCGCCTAGCGGCACCTACGAATCAACCAGCATGGTCGACGACAAGACCCGCGTCTACAGTTATAGGGCGCTTGAGAATCTGCCATTGTTCGTTACGGTCGGTATTTCCAGCCACGCGTGGAGCAAAGAGCTCGGGGAAGATTTGATTATCGGCGGCGCCGGCATATCGCTGATGGCGCTGCTCATGATTCTCAGCGCACGGGTGGCGCTAAAGTCATATCGCCGCCTTGAAGAGGCGCAGACGGCGCTCAACCATTCGCAAAAACTGGAAGCGGTCGGCAAACTGACGGGCGGCGTGGCGCACGACTTCAACAATGTGCTCCAGATTATCGGGGGTAATCTCCAGCTGATGCAGCGTCATATTGTCGGGAACCGCGGCGCGGAAAAACACCGGGATAGCGCGCTGAGCGCAGTCGAGCGCGGCGCCAAGCTATCGTCCCAGTTGCTGGCCTTTGCGCGGCGCCAACCAATTCAGCCGCGCGTGGTGAGCCTGAAACAGGTGGTCGAACGAATGAACCCCCTGTTGCGCCAGGCGCTCGGCGAGTCGATCGAAATCCGGCTGGTTTGCGCCGACGGCTTGTGGAACACGCTGGTGGACCCGTACCAGATGGAAAACGTGCTGCTCAACATTGCACTCAATGCGCGTGATGCCATGCAGGGTAGCGGCAGGCTGACGATCGCGCTCACGAATGAAGCGCTGGAAGGCGCCGAAATATTGCCGAAACTCGATATCGCGCCGGGAGAGTACGTGCGGCTCACCATCTCCGACACCGGATCGGGCATGACGGCCGAAGTCATCGAGCGGGCTTTCGAACCGTTTTTTACCACCAAGCCCGAGGGCGAAGGCACCGGTCTCGGCCTGAGCATGGCATATGGCTTCATCAGGCAAAGTGGTGGACAGATTCGGATCAGCAGCGAACCCGGGCACGGCACCACACTCGTCATTTACCTGCCGCGCTCGCACGAAGCGGAATCCGGCCTGCCGGCGAATCCGGACCGTGCAGCGGAGCATGGCCACGGCACGGTGCTGGTCGTGGAAGACGATATCGCGGTGCAGGCGACCGTCACCGCGATGCTGGCGGAACTGGGATACAACGTGCTGGCCGCGCAGGATGGCGAGAGTGCCTTGACCATCCTCGGCAGCGGCGCCGCGATTGACCTGTTATTTACCGATGTCGTCATGCCCGGGCCGGTGAATGGTCCTGCCCTGGCCCGGCAGGCAAGAAAAATTATTCCGGGCCTGCCGGTCCTGTTCACCTCGGGCTATCCGCAGAATGCCATGGAGAGCGGCGGGCGCCTCGAGCCCGGCATCAACCTGCTCGGAAAGCCTTATCGGCGCGACCAGCTCGCCGCCCGGATAAGTCAATTGCTTTCCAATGAAACGACAGCGGCGGTTACGGCGCAACCCGAGGTCCTGGTGGTCGAGGACAATGACGATTTGCGCCAGCTTACCGGTGAAATGCTTTCGATCCTCGGATACCGGGCCCGAACCGTGGCCTCGGCCGAAGAAGCGCTTGAAGCGCTAGCCGCGTCCTCGTTCAGCGTGCTGCTTGCCGACATAGGTTTGCCTGGCATGAATGGAATCGAGCTGGCCGAAAAGCTTACAAGAGAAAACAATGCGATTAGAATTATTATCGCATCCGGCAGAGACGACAAGATTGAAAGCTCGGAACGCTTCAACCCCGTCGTTCTGAGAAAGCCCTACAACATGGCCCAGTTGCAGAAAGCGCTGGAACAGACATGACGCGGGAACGGCGTCCCGCCCTAGAATTGGTGCTGGTATATTTCCCGACCGCCAGCCCCGGTAGTAGCAACTCCTTATCGCTGCCAAAGGCTGCTCTCATATAAAAAGCAGTCCTGAATCTTAATGGCATCGGGGCGCACTGCTTTGACGATTCGCAAACACTTCGAAATTAATAATCTGTCGCGCCTTTCGCATGGACATTGGCGCCAGAAGCAATTCCCTGTTGCGATGCATCCTAAAAAAGAGTCTAATTCCTTCTGGGCCGAACTACCTGTCGCGTACCGGAACAACTCGATTCCGAATCGTTGTTTTTGTTATAAGAAGCGCACCATTTAACAATATAATTAGGCTTCATTCACCAGTAGTATGTTTAAAGATAGGGGAGCCGTGGGCAGTTCAACTCAAATCCAGGCCAACAGAACCTTCGCTTTTGAGCTGCGACCATGGATTTGAAAAATCATCCAGCTTGCCGACTTTTCACCGAGGCCGGCGACCTGTCGCAGATCACCCCCTATTATGAAGAAGGCCGCAACATTCTCTGGATGATGCTGCATGCCTATCCACGCCCGTGCTTCAACTCGGAGCTGTTGCAGGATATCGCCGCGCTCGGCCGGGCGGCGCGCCAGTCCGGCCTGCCGATCGATTTCTGGGTTACCGGCTCAACCGTTCCACAGATTTATAACGTCGGCGGCGACCTGCAACTGTTTGCGGCACATATTCGCTCCGGCAAACGCGAACCGTTGCTGGCGTATGCACGAGCCTGCGTCGATGCGGTCTATGAAGCGGTTACCGGATTCGGCACCGGCGCGATCTCGATTGCGATGGTAGAAGGCACCGCGCTTGGAGGCGGTTTCGAGGCGGCGCTGGCACATCAATATGTGCTGGCCCAGAAGGACGCGAAGATGGGCTTTCCCGAAATTGCCTTCAACCTGTTCCCGGGCATGGGTGCGTACTCGCTGGTTGCGCGCAAGGCCGACATGCGCCTGGCGGAGCAACTGATCAGCACCGGCGAATCGCATACCGCCGAATGGTATGCCACCAAGGGTCTCGTCGACGCCGTCTTCGATGCGGGGGAAGCCTACATGACAACCCGCACCTTCATCGACGTGATCCGGCCCCGGCTCAACGGCATACGCGCGATGCTCCGGACCCGGCGCCGCGTGATGCCGACGCCGCGCGCCGAGCTGATGGA
>JAQGMO010000294.1 GCA_028292315.1 Herminiimonas sp.
GGCGGCGGCCTGTACGAAACCGGCGCCGGCGGCTCGGCTCCCAAGCACGTGCAGCAACTGGTTGAAGAGAACCACCTGCGCTGGGATTCGCTGGGTGAATTCCTCGCGCTGGCGGTGAGCCTGGAAGACCTGGGCATCAAGACCGGCAATGCCAAGGCCAAGATCCTGGCCAGGACGCTGGACGCCGCTACCGGCAAGCTGCTGGACAATCGCAAGTCGCCATCGCCCAAGACCGGCGAGCTCGACAACCGCGGCAGCCAGTTCTACCTGGCCCTGTACTGGGCGCAGGAATTGGCGGGTCAGAAGGAAGACGCTGAACTTGCCGCTTACTTTGCACCACTGGCGAAGTCGCTCACGGAGAACGAGCAGAAGATCGTTGCCGAGCTTATCGCGGTGCAGGGCAAGCCGGTTGACATCGGCGGCTACTTCAAGGCTGACGAGGCCAAAGTGAAGGCCGTCATGCGTCCGAGCGCGACGTTCAACTCGGCGTTGGAGGCATTGGGCGCCTGACGTAAGCGGCGCACTGAGCAGTGCGCCGATTCATTTGCCGGGAACATATCTGAACGACCGTAACCTCCGTACCACGGACCAAGTGGTACCGAGCTTAAGATAGAAGGCTGATTTTTTGGCAGTGATGACCGGACGCAACGTTCGATCGATCCGTGCAAAGCACCGCGAATTCAAATCTGAAGCGCAATCCAATAATTTACGCTGGCCGTTGCGCAGTACCGCAGCGCGACCATGCACGATCACCCGGCGCGCTTCGACAAATAAATACCAAACACGAGCAGCACCGCGCCGCCTGCCTGGACCAGGCCAATCGCTTCGGAAAAAATAATCCATGCGGCGATTGCCGCTGTAAGCGGCTGGATCAGCAAACCCACCGATGACACCGATGCCGGCATGTGCGCCGAGGCATAGGCGATCACGGTCTGGCCGCCTATTTGCGCAATCAGCGCCAAGCCGAGCAGCGGCAGCCAGCCCGAGATCTGCGCGGGAAAGAAGGCGCCCTCCGATAACAGCGCGAATGGCAGCAGCCCGAGCGCACTGATCGTTGTGCTCCACGCCATCAGCCGCGCGGTCGAGTACTGGCTGCGCGCGTCCTTGACGACCAGTTGATAAGCCGCGTAAAACAGCGCACTGGCCAGGCCAAAACCATCACCCATCAGTTTGCTGCTGCTGGCATGCGCCGCATCCATCGCATTCGGCGTCACTAACAGTACTGCCCCTGACAGCGCGATCGCCAGCCCTGCGAGGAAGGCTCGCGCGAATCGCGCGCGGCAGGCGACCCATAGCCACAGCGCGATGAATACCGGAGCCAGGTTCGATAGCAAAGTCGCATTCGATACCGTCGTATGATGCAGCGACAAATGCCAGAAACCTATGTCACCGACAAAAAAAAGTCCGGCAAGCACTACCGCCCTGGTGATATCGTTACGCCTTCCGGCGGCGCAGTCCTGTTTACGAACCGAGAATGCCCAAGCGGACAGCAGCGGCGCTGCCAGCGCCATGCGCCAGAATGCGGATGCCAACGGACTGACATCGGACCAACGCATCATGATCGCTCCGAAACCAATTGCTATCCCGCCCGCCAGCAGCGCGGCGAATCCAGTTGCCGAAGGCCGTGCTGCGCCGATGTCGGATCCGATCGTCGCTCCGGCTGTAGTATTTTTTGCCATCTTATTCAAACCGGCAGCAGCGCGACCTGCTTCCGGAAACTAGACATCGGCTGCATTGATTGTAAATGACGCACGACGTGGCCATCCTGGCTGTCGAGTTCGCTCGACAGGACGATTGAACCGTTCTTGCGATAATGAATATCGAGCACACGGGTAGTGTGGCTGGCCGCGCACGTCCGATAGGAGCCGTCCCCGGTCTGCTCGATACGGTTGATCATATCGTTCGCGGCTGACTTCCAGTCATATTGCGTTTTCTGCTCTGACATCGTCGATCCTTTATGAGCCCGCCCCGCCATGCATGGCGGGATTGATTATAAGAATATCCAGTTTGCTGCCGCGCTATGTCTCAAAGGAGAATCCTTAGGTTCTGATTTGAACGCGCTTTCATGATGAGCGATGACAAAGTCGAGCGATGATAAATTGTGAGAAATAAAGTATCAACTGGTTTCTAAAACATATTAATAAATACGAAACTCGGCTAAAGAATAATCGATATGCAATTTTGTGGAAGCGATTTCATAATTGCCGCGATAGGCGCGTTGAACAGCGGTCTCGACTGAAAACAAAAAACCCCGGACAGCTTTGGCTGCCGGGGTTTGATGCGTCGCGATGAGATATCGCGGAACGTGCTTACATGTTTTCGATCATGACGTCGCCGAAGCCCGAGCACGATACCTGCGTCGCACCTTCCATCAAACGGGCAAAGTCATAAGTTACTTTCTTCGACTTGATGGACTTGCCCATCGAGCTGATGATCAGGTCAGCTGCCTCCGCCCATCCCATGTGACGCAACATCATTTCAGCGGACAGGATCAGCGAACCCGGATTCACATAGTCCTTGCCGGCATATTTTGGCGCGGTGCCATGGGTGGCTTCAAACATGGCGACCGAGTCCGACATGTTGGCGCCCGGAGCAATACCGATGCCGCCGACTTGCGCCGCCAATGCGTCGGAAATGTAATCGCCATTCAGGTTCAGCGTCGCAATCACGCTGTATTCATTCGGACGCAACAGGATTTGCTGCAGGAATGCATCGGCGATAACATCCTTGACGATGATTTCCTTGCCGGTCTTCGGATTCTTGAACTTGCACCATGGTCCGCCATCGATCAGTTCGGCGCCGAATTCCCTTTGCGCCAGTGCATAACCCCAGTCACGGAAGCCGCCCTCGGTGTACTGCATGATGTTGCCCTGGTGGAGACTGGTCAGCGAAGGCTTGGCGTTGTCGATGGTGTACTGCAGCGCCTTGCGCACCAGGCGCTCGGTGCCTTCGATCGAGACCGGCTTGATGCCGATGCCCGACGTGTCCGGGAAACGGATCTTCTTGACGCCCATTTCCTTGACCAGGAATTCGATGACTTTCTTGGCGCCGTCCGAGCCTTCCGCCCACTCGATGCCGGCATAGATGTCTTCCGAGTTCTCGCGGAAAATGACCATGTCGGTCTTTTCCGGCTCGCGCACCGGCGACGGCACGCCCTTGAAGTAACGGACCGGGCGCAGGCAAACGTAAAGGTCCAGTTCCTGGCGCAGAGCGACGTTGAGCGAACGGATGACG
>JAQGMO010000319.1 GCA_028292315.1 Herminiimonas sp.
CTCCATTAATATCTGCGACCTGAGACGATAGCCATGGCCGCCGGTCTGTACCACGGCGCGGCTGGGCGTCGTATTGCCGCCCATGAAAAGGGAAATTCCCAATACCCCCTCATTGCCGACGCCGGCAATCTCGGAGGAGCCGCCGTTCTCAAGAACATAGTGCAGCGAGACGATCGAGGTGGTTGGAAAATAGACATACTGCTGCTTGCCGCCGGGCTCGTAAAGTACGTCGCCGAGCAGCATCGGGATCAGTTCCAGGTGCGGCGCCAGGCGATCGAATTCAGCGTCAAGCAAGGCTGCCAGAAGATGATTCTGGTTTGGGTCATGCATACTGGCCATATCAGGGTTTCTGGTTCAGTCGAAATTCAGCGAGGTGAAAGAATACGTCCCAAAGAACGTTTATTGCGACACGGTAACATATACCGTGCATCCATCCGCAATCTGTTACATTTTGTGGCTTATTCGCCGGCCCGCACCGGTTCCCCCTGTAACTTCGGATCGACTGCAAACAGTTCCGCAATCCATTCAACGAATACGCGGACCTTGGCCGACAGATGGCGGTTCTGGGGATACACCACGTGCAGTGGAATCGGGTCGGTGCACCAGTCGTCGAGCACCAGTTCCAGGCGCCCTGCCTCGAGATGGCGCGGCAGCAGGAAGGAAGGCAGTTGCATTACGCCCAACCCCGACAAGCCGGCTGCCATGTGGGCATCCGAATTATTTACAGCGAACGCGCCCGGCAATGCGAGCTGTATCCGCTTGCCATTCCTGACAAAGTCCCAGTCGATGATATTGCCGGTCTTTGCGGAAAAATAATTGATGCATCGGTGGCGCTTCAAATCCTCTGGATGCTCGGGTCGCCCGTGGCGGGCCAGGTAGGAAGGCGCTGCGCAGGTTGAAAAATACAGCACGCCGACGCGCCGCGCAATCAGCGTGGAATCCGCGAGTTCGCCGCCCCGGACGGCGCAATCGACGCCTTCTTCGATCAGGTCGACCGGCCGGTCCCCGCAGCCCATTTCCAGCTGGATATCGGGGTAGCGCTCGAAGAAGGATGCCAGCGCCGGGATAATGACTTGCAGGCCGAGACCGGTGGGCACATCGACCCGCAGCCGTCCGCTCGGACTCGCGTGATTATTCGACAGCGACTCTTCCGTCTCGCGTATGTCGGACAGGATGCGCAGACAGCGTTCATAGTACGCCGCGCCGTCGGCCGTGACGCTTACCTGGCGCGTCGTCCGGTTGAGCAGCTTGACCGAAAGAGACGCTTCCAGTCCCTGGATCAGCGTGGATACCGTCGCCTTCGGCATATGCAGGTTTTCGGCGGCGCGCGTGAAGCCGCCGGCGTCAACCACCTGCACAAATACTTCCATCGCCTGCAATTTATCCATTGCTCTCCTGCTTATTGTTCATGATTCTGAACAGTCAATTCGAAATTGCCTTGTTTATCTCATTATAGAACATAGATATAGTGACCACCATGGCGAGTAATAATGGGCAACCAAGCAAAATCATGGTCGATCACGGCCGAATCAGCGGGCAGATTTCCCCGCCAGCGCTGCTGGTGCGGGAACTCGACGTGCCAGGTGCGCAGCAAAACCTGGCGGCACGCCTGGTGGCGCCGGCCGCCGGACCGATTGCGACCGGCCTGATCGTGTTCTTTCACCAGGGCGGCTTTATCGCCGGCAGTCTCGACGAGTCGGATGAATTCGTTCGCGCGCTGGCGCGCCGCACTGGCCTGCCGGTGCTGGCAAGTACCTATACCCTGGCTGGCCGGCGGCCGTTTCCGGCGGCGGTGGAAGATGCCTATGCGGTGTTGCGCTGGTGTGTACAGCAGAATACTTTGCTGGGCTGGAACGGCAGCCGGCTGATTACCGCCGGCATCGAGGCCGGCGGTAATCTGGCCGCAGTGTCGGCGCTGGTTGCGCGCGATCGCGGCGGGCCGGCACTGGCGGCCCAAATGCTGATCATGCCGATGCTTGACCCCGGTCTGAGCAGCGGTTCGATGCGCGCCCTGAAGACCGGGCCCGGGGTGGCCGGGGTCGCCGATTTTTGCGCAGCCGGATACCGCGGGTATCTGCCGCGGGCGGCGGACCGCATGCATCCGTATGCTTCACCGCTGCAGTCGAGCCGCCTGAAGGGTTTGCCGCCGGCGCTGATCTTATCGGCTGAAGACGATCCACTGCGCGATGAAGCCGAGCAGTACGGCGCCCGGTTGATTGCCAGCGGCACCCGGACCCTGGTGCGGCGCCTGCCCGCGCTGCCGCTGCAGGATGGGGCGGCGCGCTGCAAGTGCGCACAGGAAGCCAGTGCGCTGGATGAAATCGCCGGGTTCATCTCCGAATTGGAATTGCCTTTTTAAAAATTCAAGAATTTACCCTGCCATTTAGCAGGAAATGTTTAATCAACTGAAAGGAAACAGATGTCCGATACAAATAACCAGAATACCCCGCACTCCGATCTGTTCGACCCGGTCCGCTTCGGTCCCTATACGTTGAGTAACCGCATCGTGATGGCGCCGCTGACGCGCAGCCGTGCGCTGCAAGGCGACATACCCACTCCGCTTGCGGTCGAATACTACCGGCAGCGCGCGAGCGCGGGCCTGATCATTGCTGAAGCGACGCAGATTACGCCGGAAGGAAAAGGCTATGCTTACACGCCCGGCATTTACAACGAAGCGCAGGTTGAGGCCTGGAAGGCAATCACGTCCGCAGTGCATGAAAAAGGTGGCCGGATCTTTTTGCAGCTGTGGCACGTCGGACGCATATCCCATCCGGCGCTGCAGCCAAATGGCGCATTGCCGGTCGCGCCGTCGGCGATCAAGCCCGAGGGTAAAGCCTTTACCGAAGAAGGATTCGTGCCGTACGTGACGCCGCGCGCCCTGGAAGCCGGCGAGATCCCGCGTCTGGTAGAAGAATATCGCGTCGCATCCAAAAATGCGCTGACTGCGGGATTCGATGGCGTTGAAATTCATGCGGCCAATGGTTATCTGATCGACCAGTTCCTGCGTGATAAAACCAATCATCGAAGCGACGCGTATGGTGGCTCGCTGGAGAACCGCACCCGTCTGCTGATGGAAGTGACGCAAGCGGTTACTTCAGTTTGGGGCGCCGATCGGGTGGGCGTTCGGCTATCACCGATCAGCCCGGCCAATGATATCGGCGAAAGCGATCCGGCCAAAATATTCACCTACGTGGTGGAACAGCTCAACAAGTTCAACCTCCTTTACCTGCACGTGGTCGAAGGGGCAACAGGCGGGCCACGCGAAGTCGAAAACGGATTCGACCTGCAAGTGCTGCGGCGTTTGTTCAATGGGATTTACATTGGCAATAACGGGTATGACCGCGAGCTTGCAGTGAAGGTGCGTGAAGAAGGATTGGCTGACCTGGTGGCGTTCGGACGGCCATTCATTTCCAATCCGGACCTGGTCGACCGCTTGCGGCTCGCGGCGCCATTGAACGAGCTGAATGTGGACCGGCTGTATGGCGGCGGCGCGGATGGCTATACGGATTACCCATTCCTCGGCGATAAAAAAGCGGCATGATCGAGCGGAGCGGGGCAACCGGTTCGCCCCGCTCCGGCGCCGCTTTTTGCCGGCATTCAGGCAAAGTGTCGTCAGTCTTCAACAGAACCGGTTACACTTGCGGTATTGACGCAATGCCTGTCGAAATGCATTAGGGATTGCGCGCGGTGCACGGCCCGCGTCGGGCTATATCGCTATTTTCGCCGGTCCTGTTTTCGGCAGGTGATTTTCGATAACGAATATTGTTGGAGGATAAACTGGAATACGTCTCGTCATGTGAACTACCCACACCATGGGCAACGTTCACGCTTCATGCCTTCGTGGAGCAGACCTCACGCAAGGAGCACCTGGCGCTTACGCTGGGCGAAGTCGGCAACGGCGAACCCGTGCTGGCGCGCATCCATTCCGAGTGCCTGACGGGCGATGCGCTGTTCAGCCAGCGCTGCGATTGCGGCGCGCAGCTGGAGAACGCGCTTAAGAGAATTGCAACAGAAGGCCGCGGCGTTTTGCTTTATCTGCGCCAGGAAGGCCGCGGGATCGGACTTGTCGCCAAGGTCCAGGCCTACCGCCTGCAGGATGGCGGCGCCGATACCGTGCAAGCCAATCATGAACTCGGCTTCGATGCGGATCAACGCAGTTATACCAATTGCCAGCCGATGCTGAGCCATTTCGGCATCGACCGTCTGCGTCTGATGACGAATAATCCACGCAAGATCGAAGCACTTCAAAAACAGGGTCTGACCGTGGTGGAACGGGTTCCGCTGGTGGTCAATCGCAATCCGTTCAATGAGCGCTATCTGCACACCAAGGCTTCGAAGCTGGGGCATCTGATTCCGGACATTGACTAGCCGGGGTTCCGCAGCCTGGCGTTGCGGCTTTAGCATTGCATCGGCGTCGCTGCCCCGGTTCAACTCCGCATGTTCGAAGCACGAAACCAAGGCTCTCGAAGTACAGCCCTGATCGGCCACGTCCATGCAAATGCCCAACCCGCGGCGCGGCACTCCCCCGGGCACCGCGTCAAATCGCTTTGCAACCCGCAAAGCGATATACAACGAACTAGTTACTTTCCAGGAAAGTCTTTAATTTATCGGCACGCGATGCATGACGCAGCTTGCTCATTGCCTTCGCTTCAATCTGGCGCACCCGTTCACGGGTCACATCAAACTGCTTGCCAACTTCTTCCAGCGTATAGTCGGTTGACATCTCCACGCCATAGCGCATGCGCAGTACTTTCGCTTCACGCGGCGTCAGCGAATCGAGCACATCCTTCACCGCATTGCGCATCGATGCATGCAGCGCGGCATCCATCGGGGCCAGCGTGTGATTGTCTTCGATGAAATCGCCGAGTTGGGTGTCGCCGTCTTCGCCCATTGGCGTTTCCATCGAAACCGGCTCTTTCGCGATTTTCATGACTTCGCGAATTTTTTGTTCCGGCATCTCCATCTTTTGCGCCAGCGTCGCCAAGTCAGGTTCGGAACCAGTCTCCTGCATGTACTGACGCGAAATGCGGTTCATCTTGTTGATCGTTTCGATCATGTGCACCGGAACGCGGATAGTGCGCGCCTGGTCCGCAATCGCGCGCGTGATGGCTTGCCGGATCCACCAGGTTGCATAAGTCGAGAACTTGAAGCCGCGGCGGTATTCGAATTTGTCGACCGCCTTCAGCAAGCCGATATTGCCTTCCTGGATCAGATCGAGGAATTGCAAACCGCGGTTGACATATTTTTTCGCAATCGAAATCACCAGGCGCAAGTTAGCGACAGTCATTTCACGCTTGGCCTGACGGGTCCGCATTTCGCCGGCAGCCATCTGCCGGTTGATCTTCCTGAGATCAGCCAACGGCAGCGCTACCCGCTGTTCCAGGTCCACCAGCTTGGTTTGCAGTTCCTTTATCGCGGGCCTGTTACGCCCAAGAATTGCACTATAGTCATACGCGCAATCGACTTCGCGATCGACCCAGTTGAGATCGGTCTCGTTGCCGGGAAATACCTTGATGAAGTGCGCGCGCGGCATGCCGCACCGATCGACCGCAAGCGTGAGTATCTGCTTTTCGACATGACGCACTTCATCGACCTGGCGGCGTAGCGTATCGCACAGTTTCTCCACCATCCTGGCGGTGAAGCGGATGCTCAGCAATTCATTCGAGATCGCTTCCCGGGCCTTGACATAATTAGCCGAAGCGTAGCCTTCTTTCTCTACGGCTTTGCGGAGTTTGTCGAACTGCCTTGAAATGACCGAAAATTTTTCGAGAACGGTTTTCTTCAGCTGCAATAGCTGCTCGCTGGACACGTTGCCCGCGCCAGCCGAACCGCTATCCTCTTCTTCGTCTTCATCCTCATCACCGTCCTCTTCAGCGGCGCTCGAAGCGACGACTTCCTCGCCTTCCGGTTCGTTGGGGTCGACCAGGCCGTCAACCACATCTTCGACCTTGATTTCATCGCGCGCGATGCTTTCGCCGGCGGCAATGATTTCTTCAATCGTGGTCGGGCAAGCGGAGATTGCCTGGATCATGTCCTTGAGCCCGCCTTCGATGCGCTTGGCGATTTCGATTTCGCCTTCGCGCGTCAATAGCGGAACCGCGCCCATTTCACGCATGTACATGCGAACCGGGTCGGTTGTCCGGCCAAAATCGGAATCGACCGAGGACAACGCGGTCGCGGCGGCCGCTTCCGCCTCATCATCGCTGGTGGCGGTCGCAACGTTATCGCTGAGCAGCAGCGCCTCGGCATCGGGCGCGCGTTCATAAACCGAAATCCCCATGTCGTTGAAGGTGGCGATAATACTGTCGATCGCCTCCGGGTCGCCGATATTTTCGGGCAAGTGATCGTTGATTTCGGCGTGCGTGAGGAAGCCGCGTTCCTTGCCTAAATTAATCAGGGTCTTGATCTGCAGCAGGCGGCGCTGGAGTTCTTCTTCGGTTGCCTCCGGTGCGAGCGCTTCGCTCAGCGCGTCGGCTTCCTTCGCCTTTTTCGCTTTGTTTACCGCCTTTAATTCGGCGCGCTCGACAGCGTTCAGTGCGGCGATCTCATCGTTTTCGGGTTGAAACTCCGATGGCTTGCGGCCACGGCGTCCCGGCACCTTAACACCCGGTAAAACATAGCCGGATGTGTCGATCGCCGCCAGCGCCGCTGCATCGGTGGTCTTGCTGACCACCGCGGTCGACGAAGACCTCCCGGCGGATGGCGCCGCGACGGTCTTGCCGCCTGACGCAGCGCCAGGAGCGGCAACGGTTCTGCCGCCCGCGCGAACAACCGCCGGTTTGGCCGTCACGGGGCCTGCCTCAGGCGCAGCCGTGGGCTTTTCCGCCGGCTTTTCCGCAGGCGGCGCGGCCGTGAGTTTTTCCGCAGGCGGCGCGGCCGGGTCTGACTTCGGCAATGTCTTTGTTACGGCCTTTTTGATAATGACCGTAGTCTTCGCAGCGGCTACGGGCTGCTCTTGCGATGCCTGCGATTCGGCCGGTTCAGACACAGCTGCCTGGGCTGGCGCAGCAACATGAACTGTCCTGGTGAGCCGCGAACGCGGCTTGGTTACAATCGTCACCTTGTTCGCCGTTTCCGCATCATCGCTCTGATCGGTGTACGTTGTAGTCGGCTGCGGCGTTGCCGTTTCACGAGGCGTTGCAGTTTTATTCTTCAATGTGAGAGTTTTAATGGTGCTTTTCATTGCGATGATATCAAGTCGAGACTACTTGGCAGCCTTCATGTTCAAGGTATGCGAGCTCACATAGGCCGGCCAGGCGAAAAGGATAAAGCTAAAGCGGGATTACTGTGCTCCGATTAGTGGGTAAATGCGCCAACTGGTTCCTCGACCTGACGCAAGTTTATTTTTTTCCCGGGGTCTTGAATTAATGACGTCAGTCGTCGTCTGAACTCGACCGTCGGCACTTAATCGTCGGTATTCAGTCATTAAGGAGCGGATTCTTGCAGGAGGGTATGCGTTTGGACCAGTACTCGATCAGCATTGAACAGTGGGTATATGGCCGCAGGTTTTCATAAGTGGGTTGTCGCGTATAGATTGTTTTAAGACGATTAATTGAATTCAATGTAAACACGTCGTGACCAATACCAGGTTACAAAATAATTTAACGCAACTCTGCACTCTATTTCCATCCCACTCTGTGCGGAGCGAAAAAAAGCCCGCTGATTAAAGCGGGCTGAAGTCTATTTTCATGAAGAGAATAGAGGAGACAGGACGCATTATGTTTCCATGTGAAAACTTTTGCAAATTCTTAATTGGCATATCAGTCATTAGATTTGTGAATATCATTGCGCAAGTGATTAACGCCGCTTGCGCCGAAGCCAGCGCCGGATGAAAGCAGCAGGATAAGCGCACCCAGACCGAGGGCGCTCGCACCGATCGCGAAGAGCGCGGTAAACGAGTGGGTCGCCGCATACAACGCGGCCATTGCATAACCTCCCGCCGCTTGCAGCACGGCATAACTGAAGGTTAGCAAAGCCCAGCTGCGCTGATGCTGCGCCACCCCGACAATCTCGATCACGCGGCCGGATAATACTGCCACCAGTCCTGGTGTAAGCGCCCCGACGACGAATGATGATGCAAACAGGGCAAACATCGAGCTTGACGCCAGCGGCAGGGCGACCGCCATTGCCTTTAATGCAAAACAGGCGATCAGGGTATTGCGGAAGCCGAAGCGATCGGCTGCATAGCCGCTTAGCAGCGGGCCGGCCACCGCGCCGGCACCAAATACCACCCAGAATGCGCCGCCGATCGACAATGGCTTGTGCAATCCATGCACCAGGTATTCGACCCAGAACACGGTATGCGGTATATACCCGACTGCATCAAGCACATAGGCACACAGCAGCGCCAGCAATGCCCCGCCGGGAACCAGTTTCCCGTGCTCGGGCCGATCGGCCGGTTCGCTTCCCTTATCATGAAATTTCGGCCACGCGTAGAGGAGCGCAATCGCGGCGATTGCAGCCAGGGCAAGCCAGGCAGCGCCGAGGTGCGCGGCGCCGAATGCCGGCACGATAACGCCCGATAACATGATGCCGCAGCCTATGCCGCAAAACACCATTCCCGCGGTTTTGCCGCGCAGCGCGACCGGCACGCGGCTCAGGACGTAGGGCGCCGAAAGAATCATCACCAGTCCACCGGCTGCGCCGGCGATGAAACGCCATGCCCAGAGCCACGCCAGTCCGGCATTGATACCGCATGCGGCCAGGCTCAGCACGACCGCGAGGAGCGCACCCTTGATGGCGGAAGCGGGCCCAACTTTCAATGCAATACGATGTGCGGCCAAGGCGCCAACCAGGTAACCAATCAGATTGGCAGCAGCCAGTTGGGCGGCTCCGCCGGGCGATGTCCAATGGGCATCGATCAGCAGTGGCAGCAGGGGCACATAGGAAAAACGGCCGAGGGCGAGTCCGATCAAGGTGGCGCAGCTGCCGGCGATTGCGATGAAAAGCCAGGATGGGGCGGAATTTTTTGTCATTGTATTTTTGCGCCTGGGTTACGCCTGGGCACCTGGACATTACTTTTTATAGCAAGGGAGGCTATTTTAGCCAAGTGCGGGGAAGTGCGTGCTGCGCGTCTGCGCGCTTGAAAGCCCCGGCGTACAATCTGGCGGGTAATTCGCGCAATTCAGGTCTCGAGTCCGCGCATTTCCGAGTCCATCAAGTCAAAGGCAACGACATTGAAGAACGACACCCTCCTCCGCATCGGCCTGATCTCCGATACGCATGGCTTGCTTCGCCCGCAAGCAGTCGCCGCATTGCAAGGCGTCGACCATATCATCCATGCCGGCGACATCGGCACGCCGCGAATCCTCGAGCAGCTCGGGCAAATCGCTCCCGTCATGGCCGTTCGCGGCAACAATGATCAGGCGCCGTGGGCAAGCGAAATTCCCGTGAGCCAGACAGTGAAAATGAACGGCGTCGCCATTCACGTGCTGCACGATGTGCACGAACTTGCATTCGATCCCGCCGCGAGCGGCGTGCAGGTCGTGATCGCCGGTCATTCGCACAAGCCGGCAATCGACATCCGCAACGGAGTGCTGTTCATTAATCCGGGCAGCGCCGGACCGCGGCGTTTCAAGCTGCCGGTTTCAGTCGCCACCCTCGACCTCTGCGGCGGCATGCCCGATGCGCAGATCCGGATCCTGGAAGCGTGATAAGGCGAGCGCCCGCGTGAAAAGGATATCGATCATTGACCGCCTGCCTGGCTTGGCGGTTGACCGCGACTGGCCGCGTCCTAGCGCCCGCGATGCGGACATCCTTCCTTGGTGCAGTGCGCATACAATGCCAGCGCATGCTCGGCAATCCTGAAGCCGCGCGCGGCTGCTACCTGCTGCTGGCGTATTTCAATTTGCTCATCGTAAAATTCTTCAACCTGGCCGCAATCGAGGCACACCAGGTGATCATGATGCGTCCCTTCATTAAGCTCGAAAACCGCCTTGCCGGTTTCGAAATGGTTACGGCTTAACAGGCCGGCTTGCTCGAACTGGGTCAGTACGCGATACACTGTTGCAAGACCGACATCCATGTTTTCGGCTAATAAAAGTTTATAAACATCTTCTGCGCTCAGGTGGCGCACCGCGCTGCTCTGGAAAATGTCGAGTATCTTTAGCCGCGGCAAAGTTGCTTTCAAGCCGCTTGCTTTCAGATCGGTAGGGTTATTAGCCATGTAATTGCTTTGATTTACTCGGAAATGCTCAGTTTAGGGTTATCTGCTTTATCATATAGCGTTTGATCCACTAGCTCAATCGATTGAGACTTCTCTTATGCGAATGCTGTTCCCCTGCTCTGGCCGCACACCCGCACTAGCGACCGGCGCATTGTGCCTTGTTTTGGCCAGCCTGTCCGGTTGCGCCTCCAGGAATCCATTGATGGAAGAGCCGGTCGCAAGCCGGCCGGGCGATATCGCCACGGCGGCAGCCGCCCCGGGCGCCACGGCCGGTGCAACCGGCGCCAATACCGGCGTGCAAACAACCAGTGCGCGGCGCTTTCTCGGCATTCTGACGCCATACCGTCCTGATATCCAGCAAGGAAATTTCGTCTCGCAGGAGATGGTGTCGCAACTAAAGGAAGGCATGACGCGAGAACAGGTCCGTTTCGTGCTGGGGACCCCGCTGCTGACCGATATTTTTCACGCCGACCGTTGGGATTACCCGTTCCGCCTGGTAAAGCGCAACGGTGAAACAACTACCAGTCGCGTCACGGTATATTTCAAGGACAATCGCCTGGCACGCTTTGACGGTGGCGATTTGCCGACCGAGAAAGAGTATCTTTCACGTCTGGCCGGCTCGGCGCCGCCGCCCAAGACCAGCACACCCGCTCCCGGACCGCAACCGGTGCCGTCATCGGCAAACAATCCCAAGTAACTCCCTGTCATCACCATGAGTCAAATGAAAATTGCAGTAGCAGGCGCATCCGGCCGCATGGGCCGGATGCTGATCGAAGCGATTCACAATGCGGACGACGCCACGCTTGCCGGCGCCCTTGATGTGCCGCAGGCCCCGGGCCTGGGCACCGATGCGGCGCTGTTTCTCGGGCGGCCCGCCGGTGTCTTGATTGAATCCGAACTGGAAAAGGGATTGGCCGATGCCGCGTTCCTGATCGATTTCACGCGGCCCGAAGGCACCCTCAGGCATGCGGCCTATTGCGCCGAGCATGGCATCAGGATGATTATCGGCACCACAGGATTCGATGAAGCCGGCAAGGCGGCAATCGCTGCCGCGGCGCAAAAAACCGCCATCGTGTTTGCGCCGAACATGAGTGTCGGCGTCAATGTCACGATGAAGCTGCTCGAGATGGCTGCCAAGAGTTTTTCCGAGGGCTACGATATCGAAATCATTGAAGCGCATCACCGGCACAAGGTCGATGCGCCGTCCGGCACCGCGCTCAAGATGGGTGAAGTGATCGCCGGCGCGCTTGGCCGTGACCTCAACGACGTTGCCGTGTATGCGCGTGAAGGCGTGACTGGAGAACGCGATCCCTCTTCGATCGGCTTCGCCACCATTCGTGGCGGCGATATCGTCGGCGATCATACCGTTTTATTCGCCGGAATCGGCGAGCGTGTTGAAATCACGCACAAGTCCTCAAGCCGCGTCACTTATGCCCATGGCAGCCTGCGCGCCGCCCGCTTTTTGGCCGGCAAGACCAGCGGCCTGTACGACATGCGCGACGTCCTGGGTCTTGGTTGACACGCATCGGGTAAGTCAATTCGGCCAAGTCAACATCATTACTTTGACTTGGTAACTTAACTTATTTATTAAAGGCGCCAAGAAAGCGCTCGAACTGCAGCCTGACGGCGGAATAGCATTCGCAACTAGCCTCCTCCATCCCTTTACGATCGAGTATGGTGAATTTTCCACGCGTGTACCTTATCAGGCCGGACTGCTGGAAGGTATGCGCTATTACCGTGACGCTGGGCCGATGCACGCCAAGCATAATGGCGAGGAATTCCTGGGTCAGATAAAACTCGTTTCCAATGACGCGATCATGCGTCATCAATATCCAGCGGGCGAACCGCTCATCAATTGTATGAAGCCGGTTGCATGCGACCGACTGTGATACAAGACTGAGATACGCCTGAATAAAGCGCTGTGCAATGCGGCGTAACGGCGTATTGCCATCGATAGCCCGTTTAAAGTCGGCAACCGGCATGCGCAAACTTTTCCCGACGATCTGACAAATAGTCGTTTCAATCGAATACTCGCCACCCATAAGCAGTTCAATACCGATAAAGCCCTCACTGCCGATCGTGCCTACTTCTACCGCTGCGCCACTACGCATGGTGGCAATGACTGAAAAGACGCTCGTGCATGGGAAGTAGACGTATTCGAAAGCCTGATTACGCGTTTGAACTTCTTCGCGCAATGAATTTTCAACCATTTCCAGATGCGGCTGAAGCGCATTGTATTCTTCAGCAGATAACGTCGCCAATAGACGATTTTCAGAATTTTGAAGCAAATTCAGGCGGGGTTCCATGACGAGTCCCAGTAGTAGTTACAGCGCGCCGCGCTGAACGAAACAGACCTGGATTCGTTTTAAGGAATAGAGGGAGAGATTTCGATTTGCAAATCACACTTTATTCGGCTCGTGACGCCTACTCCACAAAATGGAAAGTGCTGATCCGGTGCAAAAAGCATGAACTGAAAAGTGGGAATATGCAAGAAGGAAATTACCTTTATAACTAAATCAATGCCATAAAGAGCGAAATAATCAGCTTTAGGATAGCGAAAATATGAACTGGCCGCTCATATTTAATGTTCCATATAAATGGCACAGGCATACTCCAGGGAAAAAGTGTAGTCATTTGCCGCGCCAAAACAAAATCGTTGCCGGGCCAGGGACCCGCTCGCTGTAACACTAAAAGAGCCAGATCAGTCACCCCCCATTAGCCATGAATGCCACCAAGGATGCGTTACGCCTCTTGCGATTCCGCATGGCATGGAGGAGCAACGCCACACTACCCGCCTTCGAGTGATATTGTACAATCCACATCGTCACTCGCCCGGCAGTGTTCTTTAGCCTCAGACCCGTCTGAATCGCCGGCTTGACCGGTGCGTCTTGAATCGAGTGCTGCCGATGCGTGAGCCATTATTTATCGTCCTGTCCGTATGCATGCCTTGGTCACGCCACGAAAAGCGCGTCCTGCACGGCTATGAACAGACGAATCTGGAAATTACTGAAACATAAATCATTCATCCCGATATGACACTGAACATTCTGGCACGGCACCGTACAAATCCCGACCCGGTCGGCATAGAAGTCGGGCTCGGGCCGCGTTAATCGCCGTCCCGCGCAAACCGCTCGCATCATTCGCTCGCCTGGATGACTTCCCCCCGTACTTTTGTGGCGATCCTGATTTCGCTGGTCCTTCACGCGGCCTTGCTGGCGGCCGTCATGTCCGGGATTTTCAGTGCACCGCCCAAGCCGCCGGCCGCGAACGAGCCGATGACAGTGGTGCTGCTGGAGCCACCCAAGGCGGAACCGGTATCATTGCCCGCCGCGCCACCGCCCGCCCCGGCAAAACCACCGCCGGAGAAAAAGAAAGCGACACCAAAGCCAAAACCGAAGCCGGTGGCGCCGCCCGTGCAGCCGCTGGCCCAGACTCCGAAAGAAATGCCGGCGCCGCCGGTCGCTGCACCCAGCCCGCCCGCGCCGCAGGCCCAGGCGGAAGCCCCGAGCGCTCCGCCGGCCCAGGCTGCCGCGCCGACTCCG
>JAQGMO010000354.1 GCA_028292315.1 Herminiimonas sp.
AGCATGTCGCGCAGCGCGCCCGACGTTTCGTAGTAGCCCATGCGATTGCCGACGCCAAGCTCTTCCGCGATCGTGATCTGCACATCGGAAATCCATTCGCGCCGCCACAGCGGTTCGAACAGGATATTCCCGAAGCGCAGCGCCAGCAGGTTTTGCACCGCTTCCTTGCCGAGGTAATGATCGATCCGGAAAATCTGCGATTCGGAAAATACCTCGCCGACTTCGGCATTGATTTGCCTGGCACTTTTCAGGTCGCGCCCGAGCGGCTTCTCGAGCACCACGCGCGAGCTGGACGTGGCGAGTCCGGAGGCGGCCAGGTTGTGGCATATTTTCGCGAACAGGGTGGGCGGCGTGGCCAGATAATATACGCGCGTGATATTTTCATCAGGGCGCATCGCCTCGGCCAGCGCCTTGTATGTCGCCGCATCGGTGGCGTCCAGCGACACATAGGAAATATGCGCGAGGAACGCTTCCCATGCGGCGTCGTCCAGCATGTCGGCAGCAATATGCGGTTTGGCGTCTTCATTGACGGCGTTGAGATACTCCTCGCGGCTCAGGGTATGGCGGCCCACGCAGACGATGCGCGCGGACGCGGGAAAATCCTTGCCACGGCTGAGCGCGTAGACCGCGGGCAGTAACTTGCGCATCGCGAGGTCGCCGCTGCCGCCAAATAAAACCAGATCGAAATCGTTGAGAGCCATTAGTCAGTCCAAAAAGTATAAGTGCCACGGCTTTATAAGGCAGCGCGGGCGCGGGCGATCAAGCCATTGGTCGAACTGTCGTGGAGTTTGGGAGACGGCTTGCCCTCCAGTTCAAGCTGAATATTCTTTGCCAGCACCTTGCCCAGCTCGACGCCCCACTGATCGAAGCTGTTGACGCCCCACAGCACGCCCTGCACAAATACCTTGTGCTCGTACAGCGCGATCAGCGCGCCCAGCGTGGCCGGCGTCAGCGCTTCCATCAAAATCGTATTGCTGGGGCGGTTACCCGGGAATACCCGGTGCGGCAGCAGCGCCTTGATTTGCTGCTCGGTCATTCCCTGAACTTGCAACTCTGCGCGTACTTCTTCCACTGTTTTACCGCGCATGAACGCTTCCGACTGCGCGAAGCAGTTGGCCAGCAAGGCCGCATGATGGCCGGGCAAAAGATGGGCCGGAGCGAGTGCGGCGATGAAATCGACCGGAATGACATCGGTGCCCTGGTGCAGCAGCTGGAAATAGGCGTGCTGGCCGTTGGTGCCGACGTCGCCCCAGATCGCCGGGCAGGAGAGCGTTCGCAGTTCGGCGCCGTCCATGCTGACGCGCTTGCCGTTGCTTTCCATTTCAAGTTGCTGCAAATAGCCCGGGAACTGGTTCAGGTCCTGGTGGTAGGGCGCGATGGAAAGCGAGGCGCAATCGAGAAAGTTCCGGTTCCAGATGCCGACCAGGCCCAGGATGACAGGCATGTTCCGCTCTAGCGGCGCGGTGCTGAAATGCTGGTCCATCGCCTGCGCGCCCGCCAGGAATTGCCGGAACCGTTCAAAGCCGATCGCCAGCGCTACCGGCAATCCGATTGCGGACCAGATCGAGTAGCGGCCGCCAACCCAGTCCCAGAACGGGAACATATTGGCGGGATCGATGCCGAATGCTTTCACCGCTTCGGTATTGGTCGACACGGCGACAAAATGTTGCGGCAGGCCATCCGGGGTGCCATGGCTCAGGAACCAGGCGCGCGCGGACTGCGCATTCATCATGGTTTCAAGCGTGGTGAACGTTTTGGAAGCGACAATGAACATGGTCGTCGCCGGGTCGACTTTTTGCAGTACGGCATCAAGATCATGGCCGTCGACATTCGATACGAAATGCATGGTCAGGCGCGGATGCGCAAACGAGCGCAGGGCATGGCATGCCATTTTTGGACCGAGGAAGGAGCCGCCGATGCCGATATTGACGATATCGGTGATTGCTTCGCCGGTAAATCCGCGCCATTGCCCGGAACGTACCTGTTCCGTGAAATGTCCAATCCGGTCCAGGACGGCGTGCACGTCGCCGGCGACGTCCTGGCCGTCGACCCGCAGCGCAAGGTCGCGCGGCGCGCGCAGCGCGGTATGCAGGACGGCGCGCTGTTCGGTCGAATTGATTTTTTCGCCGGCGAACATGGCATTGCGGCGCTGCTCGAGCCCGCGCTCGCGCGCCAGCGCTACCAGCAGTTCAATGGTCTCGCCGGTGAGGCGGTTCTTGGAATAGTCCAGGAACAGGCCGGCCGCCTCGACGGACAGCTGGTTGAAGCGGTCCGGGTCGCGTGCGAATAGTTCGCGCATGTGCCGGTTCCCGACAGTGGCATGATGGGATTGAAGCGCCTTGAAAGATGCAGTGTTTGTCAGATCAACGGTATGCATGGCTGGATAGGAATATGGGATTTGATTAACTAAGCATTGATTAACTATACAATATGTTAAGGTAATTTCACTACAAAATATTTGGCCGGCTGCAAGAAACTTGATACGCGCAGGTATGCCGCAAGTAAAAATATTTTACGATCAGCACCAGGATTGTCGAAAATCAAGCCATGGTCCGATCATGTCCGCTAGATCATGTCCGCTAGAAAATGGCGATATTTAATGTAGTATAATTTCACAAAGACTCTCCAGCAAGGATTTCAATCATGTCCGTTCATTCCATTCTCTCCGCAGTAACCGAGCGAATCATCGAAAGGAGCCGCCCATACCGTGGGGCCTACCTGACTCGAATCGAAATGTCGCGCCGCAGGGAAGTGCAGCGCAGTGCGCTGGCTTGTACCAACCTGGCGCACGGATTTGCGGCGTTTCCGGTGAATGATAAATTGATTCTCAAGGAGCAGAAAAAGCCATCGGTCGCGATTGTTTCCGCTTACAACGACATGTTGTCGGCCCATCAGCCGTTTGAACGCTTTCCCCTGATCATCAAGGACGCTGTCCGCGCCGCCGGCGGGGTGGCGCAGTTCGCGGGCGGCACGCCGGCCATGTGCGATGGGGTCACGCAAGGTCAGCCCGGCATGGAACTATCGCTGTTTTCGCGCGATACGATAGCCATGGCGACTGCGATTGCGCTGTCGCACAATATGTTCGACGCAGCCGTGTATCTCGGCGTATGCGACAAGATTGTGCCCGGACTGCTGATCGGGGCGCTGCATTTCGGCCATCTGCCGGCGGTATTCATTCCGGCCGGGCCGATGACCAGCGGCATGTCCAATCCGGAAAAATCCAGGATCCGGCAGCTGTATGCGCGCGGCATGGTAGACCGCGATGCGTTGCTCGAGGCGGAATCGCAGTCTTACCATAGCGCCGGCACCTGCACTTTTTACGGCACCGCCAACAGTAACCAGTTGCTGATGGAAGTGATGGGGCTGCACTTGCCGGGCGCCGCATTCATCACGCCCAATACGCCGCTGCGGGATGCATTGACCGCTGCCGGCGCGCGCCGTGCAGTCGAGATCAGCGATCTCGGCGGGCAATACACGCCGGTCGGACACGTGGTCGATGAAAAGGCGATCGTCAATGCGATCGTCGCATTGCTGGCGACCGGCGGCTCGACCAACCACACCCTGCACCTGGTTGCGATCGCGAAGGCAGCGGGGATCGTGATCGACTGGAACGACTTCAGCGCATTATCGGCCGTGGTGCCGATGATTGCGCGGATCTATCCGAATGGCGATGCCGACATTAACCATTTCCATGCGGCCGGCGGCGCCGGTTTCGTGATTCGCGAATTGCTGGACCACGGCTTGCTGCACGGGGACGTCACCACCATCCTCGGAAAGGATTTGCGCGCGCATGCGGCCGAACCGTTCCTGGAAGAGCAGGGCGTGGGCTGGCGGCCCGCACCGCGCGACAGCGGCGATAATGACGTGCTGCGGGCGGTGACGACGCCGTTTTCACACGATGGCGGCTTGCGGCTTTTGTCGGGCAATCTGGGGCGCGCGGTGATCAAGGTGTCGGCGGTGAAGCCGCAGTACCGGGTGGTGGAAGCGCCCGCGATCGTCTTCAATTCGCAGGAAGCATTCATGCATGCGTTCCACGCGGGCGAGCTCGATCGCGATTTCATTGCGGTGGTGCGGCTTCAGGGGCCACGCGCGAACGGCATGCCCGAGCTGCATGCCCTGACCCCGGCGCTTGGCAGCTTGCAGGATGCCGGGCGCCATGTCGCGCTGGTGACCGATGGCCGCATGTCGGGCGCTTCCGGCAAGGTGCCGGCTGCCATTCATGTCTCGCCGGAAGTGCTGGCCGGCGGACCGCTCGGCCGGGTGCGAACCGGCGACCTGATCCGCCTTGATGCGGAGCACGGTATCCTGCAGGCGCTGGTGCCGGAAGCCGAATGGTCGGCGCGTACCGTCGAGCCGGTGGACCTGGCATCGAACCAGGTCGGCATGGGGCGCGAACTGTTCGCCATGTTCCGCAATGCAGTCAGCACCGCGGAGGAGGGCGCGGCAACCTTTGATCTTCCGCCGCCTCTCGAGCCGGTGTCGAAAGAAATCAATTTGCCCGGCGTGGGCGAAGCGGAGCCGTTCAATGATGAAGATAACCTGATCAGGCAGCCGATTTAAACTGCTTACCGAATAAAGGATAGGATAAAAACGATGAACATGCTCGACATCATGCACGCTTCGCCGGTGATACCGGTCATTGCAATCGACCGTATCGAGCAGGCGGTGCCGCTGGCGCGGGCATTGGTCGAAGGCGGCATCCGGGTGCTGGAAGTGACGCTGCGCACGGAACACGGCCTGGCCGCGATCCGCGCGATCGCCGCGCAGGTGCCGGATGCGATTGTGGGGGTGGGTACTCTGACGCAGCCGGAGGAATTCAAGGCGGCGCGCGAGGCCGGCGCGGTATTCGGCGTGTCACCGGGATTGACGCCGGCTCTGATCGCGGCTGCCGTGAGCAGCGGCCTGCCGTTACTGCCCGGTGTGATGACGCCGTCCGAAGTGCTGGCCGCGCGTGAAGCCGGGTTTCGGCAATTGAAGCTGTTCCCGGCGGCGCAGGCCGGGGGCGTCGGCATGCTCAATGCCATTGCCGGGCCGATTCAGGATGTGATGTTCTGTCCGACCGGGGGCGTGTCGCAAGAGAATGCGGCGCAATTTCTCGCCTGTAAGAATGTCGCCTGTGTCGGCGGCTCGTGGTTGACGCCGAAGGAAGCGCTTGCCGCCGGGGATTGGGACCGGATCAGGGCGCTTGCGCGCGCTGCCAGCGCATTAAGGGAATAAGCCCTGATTCGAATCGGCCTGGCCATTGCTGCGGCATGGCTGCCGCGGGCTGTGCTTCGACAATGCGGCTTGGCGTACCCTCCGTGGACTAACCCCGCGCCATTATGCAGAACGTCCGGCAGACTCACGATCACTTGGCAAACAACTGCCCGATATCGCCAAATGCCTTGAATTCGAGCGCATTGCGGCTCGGGTCATAAAAGAACATGGTCGCCTGTTCGCCGACTTCACCCTTGAAACGGATATACGGTTCGATCTCGAATTTCGTGCCGGCTCTGGTCATGCGATCCGCCAGCGCCTGCCACTGTTCCATCGTCAGCACGACGCCGAAATGCGGCACCGGAACATGCTTGCCGTCGACTTCATTTCCAGCCGGCGGCGAAACCGGCGCGGGCGCAAGGTGCGCCACGATCTGGTGGCCATAGAAATTGAAATCTATCCATTCGTCGGAACTGCGGCCTTCGGTGCAACCCATCACCTCGCCGTAAAACTTGCGGGCTGCATCCAGATCCTGCACGGGAAAGGCGAGGTGAAATGGCTGAAGATTCGACATCTGGGGCTCCTGTAAAGAAAATTCGGTGAATTCGGTGGATTCGGTGGATTCGGTGGTTTACCGAATTGTAAAGCAAATGAATTTACTGCCAAGTAAATGAATTTCACGCCGGACTTCCCGGCTATCCCTATTGCGCATGCCCCGCGCATTATTCCCCTTTGGGGGCGTCATCCATTAAAATACCGGCACACTCCATCCTTTCCGCCATTTTCATGTCCCAAGACGAACTCAAGCAAGCTGTCGCACGCGCTGCGATCGATTATGTGGTCGACGGCGCCATTATCGGCGTCGGCACCGGCTCCACGGCCAATTTTTTCATTGATGAACTGGGCAAGATCAAGGATCGCATCAAGGGTGCGGTCGCCTCGTCCGACGCCACGGCGGCGCGCCTGAAGTCGCACGGCATCGCCGTATTCGACCTGAATGACGTCAGCTCTATCCTGGTCTATATCGATGGCGCCGATGAGATCACGGCGCAGGGCGCGATGATCAAAGGCGGCGGCGCAGCACTGACGCGTGAAAAAATCGTGTCGTCGGCGGCGGATAAATTCGTGTGCATCGCGGACGGTTCGAAACTGGTCGATACGCTGGGCAAATTTCCGCTTCCGGTCGAAGTGATCCCGATGGCGCAGGCGGTAGTCTCGCGCAAGCTCGCCGCCCTGGGCGGCGAACCGCGCCTGCGCCTGAAAGACGGCAGGCCGCTGCTGACCGATAACGGCTGCGTGATCATCGACCTGGCCGGCCTGACCATTGCGGACGCGGTGCAGCTGGAAACGGAAATCAATCAGATCGTCGGTGTCGTTACAGTCGGCCTGTTCGCGCGGCGCGGCGCGGATATCGCTTTGCTCGGCACGGCCGACGGGGTCAAAAAGCTGACGTTTTAACGAAGCCCGTAAGGCGAATGCTGGTTAGGCCGCGGGGCATTGCTGTTCCGCCCCGCGGTGAAGGTCCTGAGTTATTCCGGCCGGTTTATTCCGACGGCGGCACATATCCCTGCGCTGCATCGGCGCCTTCGCCAAAGAAATGCTTTTCCATTTGCGCGGCGAGATATTTTCGCGCGCGCACATCCGCCAGGTTCAGGCGATTTTCATTGACCAGCATGGTCTGGTGCTTGAGCCAGCCAGCCCAGGCTTCCTTCGATACGCTTTCCCAGATGCGCTTGCCGAGTTCACCGGGATAGGGCGGAAAATCCAGTCCCTCAGCTTCCTTGTTCAATTTGATGCATTGGACCATGCGGGCCATTTTTTTCTCCAGTAGGGTTGTTCCGATCGCCGGCAATCCGGCAATCCGAAGTTGAATGCTACAAATTCTTGACCAGTACCAGCGACTTGCGTTGCCAGTTATACATATGCTGGCGGTCCTTCGGCAAATCATCAATCGTGGCGTTGACGAAACCGCGTTTCAGGAACCAATGGGCGGTGCGTGTTGTCAGCACGAATAACTTCTTGAATCCCTCGGCGCGCGCCCGGGTTTCCATATGCTTCAAAAGACGTTCGCCGTCGCCTTGCGCCTGTACTTCAGGATTGACTGTCAGACATGCCATCTCCGCCATTTTCTCTTCAGGAAACGGGTAGAGCGCCGCACAGCCAAAAATAACGCCGTCATGGTCGATTACCGAGAAGTTATCGATTTCCCGCTCGATCAATTCCCGTCCGCGCTTGACCAAAGTGCCATCAGCTTCCAGCGGTTCGATCAGCTTCAGGATGCCGCCGACGTCTTCAATCGTGGCTTCGCGCAGGCTTTCCAGGTTTTGCGAAGAAATCATGGTGCCGACGCCGTCGTGCGTGAACAGTTCAAGCAGCGCCGATCCGTCGGTTGCAAATGGGACGATATGCGCGCGCGGCACGCCGCCGATGCACGCTTTCACGGCATGCCGCAGATAGAACGCGGAATCTGCCGGCAGGCAGCCATCGGCGAGGGCCGCCTTCGCCTGGTGCGCCGACAATTCATGCATTTCGGCGCCGGTTACATCGGTCATCATCGGTGTTTCGGTGATGAAAATCAGTTTGTCGGCATGCAGCGCCACCGCGGCGGATACGGCCACATCTTCCATCGTCAGGTTGAACACTTCGCCGGTCGGCGAAAACCCGAGCGGCGACAGCAGCACCAGGCCGCCGGCATCGAGGATGGGATGGATGGTTTCATAAGCGATCTTGCGGGTCACGCCGGTCAGTTCAAGGTCGATTCCGTCAATAATGCCCATCGGCCGCGCAATCACGAAATTGCCGGAAATGATGCGGATCGCCGCATGCGCCATCGGCGTATTGGGCAAACCCTGGCTGAACGCGGCCTCGATATCGAGCCGCAGTTCGCCCGATGCTTCCTTGGCGCATTCGAGCGCGGCGGTATCGGTGATGCGCAAGCCATGGTGAAAATGCGTCTCGACATTTCGCAGCGCGAGTTGTTCCTGCACCTGGGGACGCGACCCGTGCACGATCACCACCTTGATGCCGAGCGCGTGCAGCAGCGACAAGTCCTGCGCCAGCACGGGCAGGGCGCCGGCCATCACCAGCTCGCCCGGGAAGGCGACCACGAAGGTCTGGCCGCGAAAAGCATGGATATAAGGTGCGACCGAGCGCAGCCACTGTACAAATTGAATGGGGTTTTCCATGAGCCGCATTATAATTCGCTCCGCCATGTCTGCACCTGATCATTCAAAAAAAACCATGCCGCGCCCGCAAAACCGGGTGCCGCCTCCTGTTGCGCCGCCGTTGCGCAATCCCTTGCCTGCGATCGTTTTCCCCGAAGAATTGCCGGTGTCCGGCAAACGCGACGATATCGCGGCCATGTTGCGTTCGCACCAGGTCGTCATTGTGTGCGGCGAGACCGGCTCGGGCAAAACCACCCAGTTGCCTAAAATCTGCCTGGAGCTGGGCCGCGGACAGACCGGCCTGATCGGCCACACCCAGCCACGCCGGATCGCCGCCTCGTCGACGGCGCGCCGGATTGCGCAGGAACTGGGCTCGCCGTTGGGGGAACATGTCGGATTCAAGGTGCGTTTCAACGATACGCTGACCAAGGGCGCGTGGATCAAGCTGATGACCGACGGCATCCTGCTGGCCGAAACCCAGACCGATCCATTGCTGAAACAGTACGACACCATCATCATCGATGAAGCGCATGAGCGCAGTCTGAACATCGATTTCCTGCTCGGCTATCTGAAGCAGTTGCTGTCGAAGCGGCCGGACCTCAAGGTCATCATCACTTCGGCGACCATCGATGCCGACCGCTTTGCCCGACATTTCGCGAATGGCGACAAGCCGGCGCCGGTGATTGAAGTATCCGGGCGCCTGTATCCGGTCGAGGTCCGTTACCGGCCGGTCGACTCGAGCGAATCCGGTCCGGTAAAGTCGGGCGCGACGCCGACCGCCGCGCAAAAGGAAAGAGGGCAGCGCGACCTGATGGATGCGATCGCCGACGCGGTTGATGAACTGTGCCGCATTGGTCCGGGCGACGTGCTGGTGTTTCTGCCGGGCGAGCGCGAAATCCGCGACGCCGCCGAGACGTTGCGCAAGCATCATCCGCCGCATGTGGAAATTTTGCCGCTGTTCGCGCGCCTCTCGGCGCAAGAGCAGGAACGTGTGTTCAAGCCTTCCGGCGCGCGCAGGATCGTCCTGGCGACCAACGTCGCCGAAACCTCGCTGACCGTGCCCGGCATCCGCTATGTGGTCGACGCCGGCCTGGCCCGGGTGAAGCGCTACAGTTACCGCAACAAGGTCGAGCAATTGCAGATTGAAGCGATTGCGCAATCGGCCGCCAACCAGCGCGCCGGCCGATGCGGCCGGGTGGCGGCGGGCGTGTGCATCCGCCTGTATGAAGAGCAGGACTACCTGCTGCGGCCGAAATTCACCGAGCCGGAAATCCTGCGCTCGTCGCTAGCCTCGGTCATCCTGCGCATGAAATCGCTGCACCTGGCCGATGTGGAAACCTTTCCTTTCATCGAGCCGCCGCCGGGCCGCGCAATCGCCGACGGCTACCAGTTATTGCAGGAACTCGGCGCCGTCGACGACGACAACCGCCTGACGCCGACCGGCAGGCAACTCGCCAAGCTGCCGCTCGACCCGCGGATCGGGCGCATGATCCTGGCGGCACAGCAAAGCGCCTGCCTGAGCGAAGTGCTGATCATCGCATCGGCTTTGTCGGTGCAGGACCCGCGCGACCGCCCGCTCGAGGCGCAAGCCGCGGCCGACGCCGCGCACAAGAAATTCGCCGATGAAAAGTCGGAGTTCCAGAGCTACCTGAAAATATGGAAATGGTTTGAGGAAGCGATCGCGCATAAAAAATCGAACCGGCAGTTGCAGGAACACTGCCGTGCCAGTTTCCTGTCGCAGCTCAGGCTGCGCGAGTGGCGCGACGTGCATTCGCAATTGCTGACCATCGTACGCGAGCAGGGATGGCGTTTGAACGAGGCGCCGGCAACCTATGAGCAATTGCATACGGCCTTGCTGACCGGCTTGCTCGGCAATATCGGCTTCAAGGCCGACGATGAAGCGTATTATCTCGGCGCCCGCGGCATCAAGTTTTACATCTGGCCCGGCTCGAGCCTGTTGAAAAAAGCCGGCAAGTGGGTGATGGCGGCCGAACTGGTCGACACGACGCGGCTGTATGCGCGCTGCATCGCGCAGATCCAGCCGGAATGGCTGGAACGGGTCGGCGGCCATCTGCTGAAAAAATCCTATGGCGAACCGCGCTGGGAAAAGCGCGGCGCCCAGGTGTCGGCCTATGAGCGCGCCACGCTGTACGGGCTGGTCGTCTACAGCCAGCGCCGTATCAGTTACGGCGCCATCAATCCGGTCGAAGCGCGCGAAATTTTCATCCGCGACGCCCTGGTCGGCGGCGACTACGACACGCGCGCGCCATTCTTCGCGTTCAATCACAAGCTGGTCCGCGAAATTGAAAACCTGGAACACAAGTCGCGGCGCCAGGACGTGCTGGTGGACGATGAGCTGATCGCGGCATTTTACGACAAGCTGATCCCGCACGATATTCATAACGGCGCCGCATTTGAAAAGTGGTATCGCGATGCGTCGGCCGCGCAGCCGAAACTGCTCTACCTGAATCGCGACGACCTGATGCGGCATGAAGCCGCCGGCATCACCACCGAGCTATTTCCGAAACAGACCGCGATCGCCGGCGTCGACATGGGCTTGTCGTATCACTTCGAGCCGGGCAGCCCGCGCGACGGCGTGACCCTGAGCGTGCCGCTATACGCCCTGAACCAGGTATCGGCTGACCGCAGCGAATGGCTGGTGCCGGGCATGCTGAAGGAAAAAGTGCAGCTGATGCTGAAATCGCTGCCGCAAAAGCTGCGCCGCCATTGCGTGCCGCTGCCGGAATACGCGGCCGGATTCGTCGACCGTGTTCATGAACGCAAGGCATTCGGCAAGGGAAGCCTGCTGGATGCCGTCATTGCGGATGTGCGCGAGCAAACCGGGATCGCCGCCAGGAGCACCGATTTCAAGCTCGAGACCTTGCCGGCCCATCATTTCATGAATTTCAAGATTATCGATGAGCATGGACGGCAATTGGAAATGGGCCGCAATCTGGCAGGCTTGCAGGCCGAGTTCGGCGGCCAGGCGCGCGAGAGTTTTCAAAAGCTGGCGGAACAGACCGTCATCCCGGCCGCTGTGCCGGGCGAGTCCGGCGCCCCGGCGGGCGCGCACGCGGATCAGCGGGTGCCCGGCCGCAATCCGGCGCCCCTGACGGCCGTGGCCGGCGCCGTCGGCGCAGCCACCGTCACCGAGTATCAGAACCTTACTACCTGGTCATTCGGCGAATTGCCCGAAATACTGGAGATCCAGCAAGGCAAGCAGACGCTGACCGGATTTCCGGCGCTGGTCGACAAGGGCTCGCACTGCGATCTGGAAGTCTTCGATGATCCGGCCGAGGCCGCGCGCATCCATCGCCTCGGATTGCGGCGCCTGTTCGCAATCCAGTTGAAGGAGCAGCTCAAGTACCTCGAAAAGAATATACCGGGGCTGCAGCAGATGGGGATGCAATTCATGTCGCTTGGCTCGCAGGAAGAATTGCGCGATCAAATCATCGAGGCCGGCCTCGAGCGCGCATGCCTGCAGGACCCGCTGCCGAAAAATGCGGCCGAGTTCAATGCCAGAAAAGATGAAGGCAAATCGCGGCTCGGCTTGCTGGTCAATGAGATCGCGCGTCTCGCCGGCCAGATCCTTGCCGAATATTATGCGCTGCCGAAGAAACTGCAGGGCGCCAAGGGACAGCCGCAGGCAGTGGCCGATATCCAGGCGCAGTTGCAGGGATTGGCTGGAAAGCGTTTCATTGCCGACAACGATTATGCGCAGCTGGCGCATTTCCCGCGCTACCTGAAAGCGATCGGGGTCCGGCTTGAAAAACTGCGCGCCGATCCGGCGCGCGACACGCGGCTGATGGCGGAGTGGATGCAGGCCGCAGCGCCCTGGCAGCGTGCGCAGAAAGAGCGGCGCGGCGGCCGGAACGGCGATCCGAAGATGACGGAATACCGCTGGATGCTGGAAGAACTGCGGGTTTCGCTGTTCGCACAGGAATTGCGTACGCCGATGCCGATATCGGCCAAGCGCCTGCAAAAGGTGTGGGAATCGATGCAGCGCTAGAACCTTTTGTCGCGCAGGCTTTCCGGCAGTTTGTTTTGTCGTCGCGGCGGGGCAGGGATTAACGGGCTATTTACCCATTGCACCGGTCGAGCGGCTGATCAGGCAGGAATTTCGCGTAAAATCGGTTGCTTGTTCCAGCAGTCAATAAAACCACGCCCCTATGACTATCAAATCCGACAAATGGATCCGCCGCATGGCGGAAGAAACCGGCATGATCGAGCCCTTCGAGCCCGGCCAGGTCCGTACATCCGCCGATGGCCAGAAAATCGTTTCCTATGGAACGTCCTCTTATGGCTACGATATCCGTTGCGCCGACGAATTCAAGATCTTCACCAACATCAACAGCACCATCGTCGATCCGAAAAATTTCGATGAAAATTCCTTCGTCGATATCAAGAGCGATGTCTGCATCATTCCGCCGAATTCCTTTGCGCTGGCCCGCACCATCGAATATTTCCGCATTCCGCGCAGCGTGCTGACCATCTGCCTGGGCAAATCGACTTATGCGCGTTGCGGGATTATCGTCAATGTCACGCCGTTCGAGCCGGAGTGGGAAGGGTATGTGACGCTCGAATTTTCCAATACCACGCCGCTGCCGGCCAAGATTTACGCCGGCGAAGGATGTGCGCAGGTGCTGTTTTTCGAAAGCGACGAGATCTGTGAAACCTCCTATAAAGACCGGGGCGGCAAATACCAGGGGCAACGGGGCGTGACTTTGCCGAAAACATAAGGGCCCGGCAAGTTAGCCTTGCGGGCCGCGACGTCGATCGATAAGATGCCGACGATCGTGTTCGTGTTCGTGTTCGTGTTCAGGAACGGGAACGGGAACGGGTACGGGAACGGGAACGGC
>JAQGMO010000362.1 GCA_028292315.1 Herminiimonas sp.
GCGACAAAAACTGATGTGCGCTTGTTATTCACTATTGTCTCCACTGTTATAAATTTATAGTCATGGTCTGCCCGTCAGCCCGGCATCCGGTTTTCACCAGGCCGGTGCCGGCAGCTTGCTTTCTTGCTCAAATGCTCGGTTTCCTGCGACGTATGTTCAGCCCATGCGCCTAGGCGTCATACTTCAGTCGGTGAGGATGGATGGCCTTTTTAAAGTTATCTGACCCTTTCGGTTATTGGAGAAAAGCGGCGACCGCCGTGTTGAAATCCTGCGCCCATTCGATCTGGGTCCAATGGCCGCAGTGCGGGAACACGTGCAGTTGGGCATTCGGGATCAGGGCGGCGAGCGCGAGCGAATTCGAAAGGGGAATCACCTTGTCTTCTCGCCCATGAATTACCAGCGTCTTGTGCGGCAAGGCGCGGATATCTTGTTCCGGGCTTGCCAGCGCGTCGATATGGCGTTGACGAGGGCCGGGCGAGAACATTTGCGAAAATGCCTCTTGCACGCCCTCACGAATGCTGGCGCGGTAGCGCAGTTCGGCCAGTTCGTCGTTGACGAGCGCGCGGTTATACGCGAATACGTCCAGCAAGCCGCGCATGTTCTCTACCGAAGGGGTGTAGCCCCAGACGGCGTCAAGTCCGGGCGTAAGCGGGAATGACACGCCGACGCTGCCCATCAGCACCAGCTTGCGCACACGTTCCGGATGGCGGATGGCCATCGCAAGCGCGAGCCCGCCACCGAACGAATTGCCGACCACGTCGGTTTGCTCGATGCCCAGCGCGTCGAGGAACGCCACCAGGTGACCGATCCATGTGTCGAGGTTATATTCAATATCCGGCGGCACGTCGGTGTAGCCGAAGCCCACCATATCAGGCGCGATCACGCGCGCATGCTGCGCAAGAAAACCCATATTCAGCCGCCAGTTGGCCCATCCGGTCACTCCGGGGCCGGAGCCGTGAATCATCAGGACTGGAAATCCGCTGCCCTGATCATGATAGTTGGTCTGTATGCCGCCGGCATTAATCCGCTTGCCAATCTCGGGATTGGTGGAATTTGTGCTCATTTGTCTTGGTCTTTCTTCGTCAGGATAGTGGCAATGATCCGGGCGCTGCGCTCGGCGGCCGGCCGGCCGCAATTCCCGCGGCACGGCGGCGTCGCCAGGTTCATCAAGGTCATGCCGAAAGCGCCGGCCGCGCGGCGGCACGGCCGGCTCCCCGGCCGAACCGCCTGCCTGCACGGCGTCACTTTCGTCACTTTCGCATGGTCATCGCTGCTCGGGCCAGTAGGCGAATCCGAGGCCGGTTTTCGTGTGGTGGGCAGGAATGTACTCGACGACTTCGCCGGCCCACTGGCACGCGCCTGCGGCGACGATCCAGGCGCGCGTTTCTCCGGTGCCTCCGCGCATCGTGTCCGAATCCACCGTGAACAGGTTCGTCAGATCCCTGCCCCGGTTGGTGCGGATGCGATCGAGGATCCATCGGTCCAGCGGCTGGTCGATCCAGCCGGCGCGCGGACCTTGCGGGTCGTGCGACAGTCCGCCCGAAGCGTAGATCGCGATCCGCTCAGGGCGGCCGGCGAGAATCTTCGCCAGCGTCTCGCCAAGATTCCAGCAACGGCGCGCGGTCGGAAGCGGCGGGAAATAGCAGTTCAGAAAAAGCGGAATAATCGGCACGTCGAGTTTCGGCAGCAGCCGCAATGCCGGGTAGCAGATCATGTGCGACGTACCGCGTTCAGGGGTGTTGCCCATTGGTTTCATGACCGAACTGCTGGCAACGTCGAAGTCATGCTCGATCAGCTCGCGCAGCAGGAACTTCGAGAGTTCGCTGTGCACCGGAATGTGGATGCGTGATTCCTGCGGCGGCTTGTCGATGTAAAACGGCGCCGCGGAACCCCAGACTTCCTCGCCGGTGTACAGGCACATCGCAGGATTGCACTGCGCGCCGAACATGTCTTCCTGGTCATCGCCGACGAAGATTACCGCATCCGGCTTGTATGCCTCGAGTTGCGCGCGCAGCACTTCGAATGCGGAATCGATGCGCTTGATGTATGACGCGATCACTTCCGGCGTCTCGAGCTTCGCGGTGTGCGGCTGCGATTCTTTTGTATAGTTGGGAATTGCCCCGTACACCTTGGGCCAGACCTCCGGTGGGCAGAACATGCCCGGCGCGTGTGATGACGCAAGTCCCAAACCGATCATCGCTTGTCTCCTTTGTTTTGTTGGTTGATGCGGTGCGCGGAAGCATTCGCTACCTGGAACACCGCCTGGATCATTGCTTCGGGATGAGCCATATTCTTGCCCGCGATGTCCATGGCCGTCCCGTGCCCGACCGATGAAAAGATTACCGGCGTGCCGATCGACAGAGCCGCCACGGTGTGCGGCGCGGCGAGCTTGGCAGCCACATGGCCCTGGTCATGCAGCATCACGATGAAGGCGTCGCAGTCGTCCTGCGCAAGCAGGGTGTCGGCGCCGACCGGGCCGATGACGTCGATGCCGGCCGCCCTGGCATCCGCGATCGCCGGGGCGATCACCTCGATTTCGTCGGTGCCGAACAGCCCGGCCTCGCCGGCGTGCGGATTGACCCCCGACACGCCTATCCGCGGCGCATCGCAGCCAAGCTTGCGCAAGGCCCGGTCGCACGTGTGGATTGCTTTGGCGACGCGTTCGCGCGTGAGCATGGCGAGCGCTTCGCGCACGCTAACATGCAGCGTCGCGTGCACGATCCGCTTGCTGCCGTAACACAGCATCAGGAACACCTCGTCGACCGGCGTGCCGGTGCGCCGGGCCAGGAATGAAGGGTGGCCGTCGAAATGGATGCCGGCCTGCCGGATCGCAACCTCATGGATAGGCCCGCCGACTACTGCCGAGACTTCGCCCGCCAGCGCTGCGGCCACGGCAGCGTTGAGCGCTGCGATCGCGGCCGCGCCGTGCGCGCCCTCCACCTGGCCCAGCCGGACACCTTCAGGCAGGCTCTCCACGTGAATCAGGGGCACGCCGGACGACGACCACTGCACCTCCGCAACCGAGTCATACACGCGGTAGGGAAAGCGCAGTCCGCAGGCGGCGATATGGGTGTCGATCGCGCGCCGGTCGCCGAACAGCACCGTGCGGCAACTCTCGCGCACGCGCTGGTCGAGCGCGGTCTTCATCGCTATTTCAGGTCCGACACCGGCGGGGTCGCCGAGCGCTATGGCGACGATGCGCTCGCTGGTCATAGCGGCAGCGCGAGCAAGGTGTCGATGCGCGAACTGTCGCATACGACGACGCGCTCGACCAGCGCGACCCCTTCGCTATCGACTTTCAGCGTATCGCGATAGCTGCCGGTGGCGAACAGCGCGGTTTCTCCGTTACGCATGATGCGCACGACAATGAAGCTGGTCTCCGCCCGGACTTCGGTGCCATCGGCCTGCACCACGAACGGCTGGCCGATTATATGGCGGTAGCGCTGTCCCTCGTAGATGTTAGCCTCGCGCAGCGATTTAACCCGATCGTGCAGCATGCCGCGCGAGTCGGCGTAGATCAGTCCGAACGGGTAACCCGCGCTCATGTTGTCATACGTGGTCACCTTGTAGATGCACTGCTCGGCGAAAAAGCCGGGCCAGCGCTCGAGTTCGTCCTTGTCCAGGCAGCGCGCGTAGTCTTCCATGAACGCGGCAAGGCGCGGGATCAGCATCGATCGGTCGTTGTCAGTCATTACAGCTCCATGTAGCGGGTGTAGGCCTTCCAGAAGCCGCGAATGGAGGCTTCGGTGGCGCGGGTTTCAGAAGATTCAGTGCTGGCTCCGCCCATCTGCATGATCGACGACTCCTCGCGCGTCGCGGCCACGCCGCGCTGGACGAAGCCGCCGACCGCGCCGTCCTCCATCGAGACGTAGCCCGCCGGTCCGATCAGGTTGGCGTGCTTCATGCGCAGCGATTGCAGGCGCTCGTCATCGTCGGTGAAGCCGATCAGCGTCCACACCAGGTCGGTCTGGGTGGTGCCGCGCGGCAGGATCTGGCGTATGGCCAGGCTGTTGTGGATGGCTTGCAGCACGAAGCCCGGGAACACCGACAGGATCTGCACGTGGCAGCCGTCGCCGAACTCGTCCACGATGTCGAGCACGCTCTTGTCGTTGAGGCGGAACTGTTCTTCCTGATTCGCGCGCAGACCCTCATTATCGAATGCCTCGTCCTTGCCGCCTTTGTGCGCGAGCGAATAGCTTACGTGGTGCCCGCCGCCGTCGTGCACGATCACACCACCGCCCTGGGACAGACGCGAGACTTTGAAGGTTGCGAAGAAGGTGTGCAACAGACTGGAGTGGTAGGTGTCCTTTACATTTTCGAAATACAGCTTCCAGTTGTTCGGCAGCACCTGGGTGTATTCGCCATAGATGCGGACTGGCTTGTGCAGCACGCGCTTGATGCGGGCGCTAATCTCCTCGCCCAGGTATTCCTCGAGCGGCGGCGTATCGGGTGAAACCGTTCCGAATATCAGGCCGCAAAATGTCGCGACGCGCAGTTTGCGCGGGCCATGGCATTTAAGGTCGAAGTCATCCGGCATTCCGCCTTTGCCGTTCACGCCGCGGCGAAAGGCCACGCTGAGCAGATTACCCTTGAGATCATGCCGCCATGCGTGGTAAACGCAGGTGAAGTCCGTGGCCTTTCCCTTGTTCTTCAGGCAGAGCAGGGCGCCGCGATGCGAGCAGCGATTTTCGAAGGAATGGATGGTGCCGTCCGTCTCGCGCGACACCACCACCGGCATTTCGCCGACGAACGTGGTCTTGAAGTCTCCCGCTTCGGGAATTTCCGCCTCGAGGCCGAGGTAATTCCACACCGGTCCCAGGTAGATGTTATTCAGCTCCTTCTCATAGATCTCGTGGTCGGTATAAATCCAGTAGGGCACGCGCGTGCGGTCATCCGTTGGCCACGGGGCACGGCTGTCCGCGGTGGGAGCAGTATTCATGTTGTTATTCCTTAGGGTCTAATTCGTTAATGAAGGCCAGAACCGCGGCGCCGGTCTGCTGGCTATGTTCGAGCAGCCTTGCGCAGGCAGTATCGGCGTCGTGCGCCAACACCGCCTCGACGATGCCCGCGTGCTCCATGGCCACGTTGCGCTGCGGCGGTCTTTTTTGCAAATAAAGGCGCCGGTAGCGGTCGGACTGGTCGTGCAGCATGCTGCAGAACTGCAGCAGCATCGGCATGCCACAGCCAGCCACCAGCGCAATGTGGAAGTCACGGTGCGCCCGCTCCCATTCGTCGAGAAACGGGACGAAGCCGTTCTGCTGTTCAATTCGCGTCAGCCGATGGGAAATCGCAATCAGGCCTTCTTCCCATTTCACGTCGCCGGCTTCGATCGACAGACGCAAGGCGTAAGGCTCCAGGAGCGAGCGGAGGGCTGTCACTTCAGCGAGATTTTGCGCCGAAGCGGCTGCAACGCGAAACCCGCGCTGGTCCTCGCTAACGACGAATCCCTCGCCGGACAAGCGCAGCAATGCTTCGCGAATCGGACTCAGGCTCACGCCGAAATTGGCGCCCAATTCCTCGAGTCGCAACTTCGCATTAGGCGCGATCTGACCGCGCAGGATGGCATCCCTCAACTGCTGAGTCACCTCACTTGCGATGCTTGGCTTTGCAGTCATGTCTATCCACTTCTATTTACTGTATTGGTTCGTTTCACCGGGTCGGTAGGGAATTATATTCACGCATTCGAAAATATACAAGAATTTCGAAATTTTGTTGACAAAAATTTTCGTGATCTATAGAGTCTGGCTCACGAAAATCAAAAAGGAGACAAGCATGAAAGCACTACGTCGCCTCGTATGCGGGTTCGCTGCAGCGGTGCTGCCGCTTGCCGCATTCGGCCAGGCCGATTCTTATCCAAGCAAGGTTGTGAAGATCGTTGTTCCTTATCCGGCCGGCGGCTATTACGATCGTGTTGCGCGCATCATTGCCGATACCTTCAAGACCTCGCTAAAGCAAACCTTCATTGTCGAAAACAGGGTGGGCGCCAACGGTGTGATCGGCGCCAGCTATGTCGCCAAGTCTGCTCCGGACGGCTATACGCTGCTGCTGGCGGCAATCGGGCCGAACGTTATTTCGCCGGCGCTGTCTGCCAACCTGCCATACGACCCGGTGCGCGATTTCACGCCGGTGTCGCTGCTTGTTTCCGCGCCCAATGTGCTGGTCGTGCCGGCAACTTCCAAGGTGAACTCGCTTTCCGACCTGCGCGAAACCGTCAAGACGATGAAAGGGCGGGCGAATTATGCACACAACGGGGTCGGCAGTTCGGTGCATCTGGCGATGGAACTGATGAAGGGAGCGACCGGGATGCAAATCGAGGCGATTCCGTACAAGGGCAGCGCTCCTGCGGTCACCGCCGTGATGGCCGGGGAAGTGGACGTCTCGTTCGGCTCGGTGCTCGATGTTCTGCCTGCTGTACAGACGGGCAAGCTGCGCGCGATCGGCGTCGGCAGTACAACCCGGCTAAGCGTGCTCCCGAATGTGCCGACCGTCGCCGAAGCCGGAATTCCGGGATTCGACTCAACGGCCTGGAGCGGGTTGATCGCGCCACCCGGCACGCCGGCCGCAATTGTGAACACGCTCAATGCCGCGGTGAATGCCGCACTGACCGATCCCGCTACCATCAAGCGTCTTTCCCCCGGCGGCGAACTGCAGATGCTGGGCGGCTCACCGGACAAATTTGCCGATTACATCAAGTCGGAACTGGTCAAGTGGCGCAAGGTGGTTAAGGACAACGCCATTAAGGCCGAGTGAACGACGGATTCGCGACGGACAATGCGCGCGTTCACGGTCTTCAGACGCCTCATTGCTGCAAGCGTAAGACCAATCGGGGAAATACGCGAAGACCAGGCGGTCGGCCTCGTTAAGCCCGGTGGCTGACCGGAGAGCATTGTTATAAGTTATATGGTGGCACACCCCGGTGTCATGACATGGTAAAGCCCGCTCGCACAGCGGGCTTTACTTTTTTGCAGGACGCCTTTTGGCCCCGCTTTGATTTTCGGTCGACAGTGCCTGCGCTATCTCGCCGTGCCTGGCCCGATGCTTGCTGTACGTGATGACAAACCAGTTCCCCTCGTCACCATAGGAGCCCGCCAATGTCGTCCATTTTCCATCCTTACGATCCCGATCGCACTTCCGCCGGATGCCGTTGCGGCCGCCACGCCAGTGCGGAGGAACACGATGCCGACGCGCGGCAGGCGCTGGATGCGCGCGCCGGCAATCCGGAAACGCTGATCGACGACGTGGTGGAAGAAGCCGTGCTGCGCGCGATGTTCCCTCAGGATCAGCTGCGGCGCACCTTTTTGCGCGCGGTCGGCGCCAACACGGTGCGCGCGGCGATTGCCAGCGTGCTCCCACTCGGTGCGTTGCAGGCCATGGCGCAGGAAAAAAATGGCGCGATTGAAAAGAAGGACCTGAAGATCGGCTTCATCGCCATCACATGCGCGGCGCCGCTGATCATGGCCGACCCGCTAGGCTTTTACAAGAAGCAGGGCTTGAACGTCAGCCTCAACAAGACCGCCGGCTGGGCGCTGATCCGCGACAAGATGGTCAACAAGGAGCACGACGCTTCCCATTTCCTGTCGCCGATGCCGCTGGCGATGTCGATGGGACTGGGCGCCAATCCGAACCAGATGCGGGTGGCGACGATCCAGAACATCAACGGCCAGGCCATCACGCTGCACGTCAAACACAAGGACAAGCGCGACCCGAAGCAGTGGAAGGGCTTCAAGTTCGCGATACCGTTCGAATACTCGATGCATAACTACCTGCTGCGCTATTACCTGGCGGAGCACGGGATCGACCCGGACCGCGATGTGCAACTGAGGGTGACGCCACCGCCGGAAATGGTGGCCAATCTTCGCGCCGGCAATATCGATGGTTTCCTTGGACCCGATCCGTTCAACCAGCGCGCGGTCTATGACGAGGTCGGCTTCATTCACACCCTGTCGAAAGATATCTGGGACGGCCATCCGTGCTGCGCATTCGGCACCTCGGAGGAGTTCATCAAGCAGAATCCGAATACCTTCGCGGCGCTGTTCCGCGCCGTGCTGACGGCGGCGGCGATGGCACGCGATCCGGCCAATCGTTCTTTGGTAGCGAAAGTGATTGCGCCGGCAGCCTACCTGAATCAGCCGGAAACCGTGATCGAGCAAGTGCTGACCGGTAAATTCGCCGATGGTCTCGGTAATGTGCGTACCGTGCCGGGCCGCGCCGATTTCGATCCGGTGCCGTGGAACTCCATGGGGGTGTGGATGCTGAGCCAGATGAAACGCTGGGGATATATCAAGGGCGATGTCGATTACAAGGCCATTACAGAAAAGGTCTTCCTGCTGACCGACGCCAAAAAGCATATGAATGAGCTGGGCCAGGCGGCGCCGGCCGGCGCTTACAGGAAATACAAAATCATGGGCAAGGAATTCGACCCGGCCGCGCCCGATGCATACATCAACAGTTTTGCGATCAAGCGCTGAATCGCATGCAAACGTTCAAGCTCGGCCTGCGCGCCGCATCGATTTCGTTGCTGCTCTTGTTAGTGGTGCTGCTGAGCTGGCATCTGGCGACCGCGCCGAAAGAGCGCGGCGCGGCGGTGGCTGCCGCGGGTAGCCAGCAGGATGAATATGCCAGGCTGATGGGTGGTGGTTCCGCCGCGTCAAAAACCACCGGCTTTCCAACCCCGGCGCAGATGGGGCAGACCATCGTTCGGCAGTTATCGGATCCGTTTTACGACAATGGGCCGAACGACAAGGGCATCGGCATACAGCTCGCTTATTCGCTGGGGCGGGTGGCGCTGGGCTTCCTGATCGCGGCGGCGGTTGCGATTCCGGTCGGTTTTCTGCTCGGCATGTCGCCGCTGATGCAGCGCGCGCTGAATCCCTTCATCCAGATCCTGAAACCGATATCGCCGCTGGCGTGGATGCCGCTGGCGCTCTACACGATCAAGGATTCCTCGATCTCCGGCATCTTCGTGATTTTTATCTGTTCGGTCTGGCCGATGCTGATGAATACCGCGTTCGGCGTAGCCTCGGTGCGGCGCGACTGGCTTAATGTCGCCAGCACGCTGGAAGTCGGGCCGCTGCGCAAGGCTTTCCTGGTGATCCTGCCGGCGGCGGCGCCGACTATCCTGACCGGCATGCGGATTTCCATGGGCATTGCCTGGCTGGTGATCGTCGCTGCTGAAATGCTGGTCGGGGGCACGGGCATCGGTTATTTCGTCTGGAATGAGTGGAATAATTTGTCGCTGACCAGCGTGATGTTTGCGATCCTGGTCATCGGCGTGACCGGCATGCTGCTCGATCTGTTTTTTGCACGGCTGCAAAAATTTGTAACCTACGTCGAGTGAGAGAGGCGCAATGGATCATATAACTGACAAGCCGTTCCTGAGCGTGGAGGGCCTGAGCAAGTCTTTCGGCGGCGGTGTGCCGGTGTTCGATGATGTATCGTTCAACATCGCGCACGGCGAATTTGTTTGCATCATCGGGCATTCCGGATGCGGCAAGACGACCATTTTGAATGTCCTGGCCGGGCTGGATATTGCGACGGCCGGCATGGTCTTCATGGATAACCGCGAGGTCAGCGGCCCCAGCCTTGATCGTGGCGTTGTGTTTCAGGGGCATGCGCTGATGCCGTGGTTCACGGTGTTGGGGAATGTGGCGTTCGCCGTCAAGTCGCGCTGGCCGGAATGGCCTCGTGTGAAGGTTGAACATCATGCCGCGCGCTTTATCGAGATGGTCGGCCTGAAGGGGGCCGAGCATAAGAAGCCGTCCGAGCTGTCCGGCGGCATGAAGCAGCGCGTCGGCATTGCGCGGGCGTTCGCGATCGAGCCGAAGATGCTGCTGCTCGACGAACCGTTCGGCGCGCTCGATGCGCTGACGCGCGGCGTGGTGCAGGATGAGTTGCTGAAGATTTGCAAGGCCACCAGCCAGACTGTGTTCATGATCACGCACGATGTCGATGAAGCGATTCTGCTGTCGGACAAGATCATGCTGATGTCGAACGGGCCGCGCGCGCGGGTAGCCGAGATCGTTGTCAATACCATGCCGAGGACCCGCGCCCGCGAGACGATGCACCATGATCCGCAGTTTTACCGGATACGCAATCACCTGGTGGATTTTCTGGTGCATCGGTCGAAGCAGATGCAGGCGGACGGTAGTGCGGCTGCGCTGCGCAGCGCGCCGCTGGTACGGCCGGGGCTGGAGCAGGGCGGGGTGGGGGTTGTGGCAGCCGCCTAGTTTTTTCTTATTCATTTTTTAACCAGGTTGGGAGTGCACCATGGATCGTAATGAAGTTACTAAAAAAATCTTGTCGGCCAAAGTGAAGAACAAGATGCGCTGGAGCGAGATTGCGGAAAAGATCGGCAGCAGCAAGGAGTGGACTACGGCTGCGCTGATGGGACAGATGACGTTCAACGCTGCCCAGGCGGCGGTGGCGAAGGAATTGTTTGCGTTGACGGATGAAGAGACGGCCTGGTTGCAGATCGTGCCGTACAAGGGGTCGCTGGCGACAGCGGTGCCGACTGATCCGCTGATTTATCGGTGGTATGAAATCGTCAATGTGTACGGGACCACGATCAAGGAGCTGATCCATGAAGAGTTCGGCGACGGGATCATGAGCGCGATTGATTTTTCGATGGATATTACGCGGGAGGCGGATCCGAAGGGGGATCGGGT